>QHZQ01000668.1:2586-5681 GCA_003224725.1 Acidobacteriota bacterium
AGGCAACCCGGTCACTGGCTGGCTCTACCATCTGCATCTGTCCGAGTTTAATGAGTCCCCCGGCAACGGCTGAAATTCGGTTCGCCTTTTCCTCCTCGGCGCCATCGGCACTGAGATGGTAAATCCCCTTTCCTTGATGGACGAGAGTAATGGTTCGGTTTGATTTCTTATCCAAGAGGTTCAAAGGACGGGCTTCAAACGGAACGTTCGGATCCAATTTGCAAGCTTCTAGAAAAACGCGTCTACACGCCAGCTGATGGTCAACCTGGCAAGGAAAGCGCAGCTTTTGGGGTTCCCGAGCAACCGGCTCCATGCCACCCAAAATGGCCATGGCCTGGGCTACGAACTCAAGCCGCCGCTGCGTTCCCTGTTTGCCACTATAGGAATGAACTAGAAATACAGTTCCCTTACTATCTCCCTGCCGGTAAAGGGCAATCGAGATATTGTGAAAATGCGGATCCATGGAGACCAGCTCGATCCTCCGCCCGAGATCCGTTGTGAGGCTCATCGTGTCCCCCCGCCAGAAAGCAATTTGGCTTGACCCAATCAGAGCAAATCAGGTAGCTTAACGGCAGAATGACAGGTTGTCTGACATTCAGCCCTATTATCCGATCAGAGCCAGGAACGTGTAAAGCGAAATCTTAATGTCTTTACCTCCACACCACGAAAAGAAGAATCCTATCACTCGAAAGGCTCGGAAATTCGAAACTCCGGTAAGCCGGGAAATGAGGCCGGTCAGCCGCACCTCCTTGAGCGACGACATTGTGGAACAGATTATTGACCTGATTGCTCGCGAAATCCTGAAGCCCGGCGACCGGCTACCTTCCGAAAAGGAGCTGTGCGGGCGATTCGGGGTCGGACGCACCACCATCCGCGAAGCCTTGCGGTCTCTGGCGGTCATGGGGATTCTGGACGGCCGGGTAGGAGAGGGCACCTTCGTCTCTGACGATAACAAGAAGTACCTGGAGAAATCCTTGCAGTGGGGGCTGTTGATGGAACGCAAGGATGTCCAGGATTTAATTGAGACCCGGCTGATGCTGGAATCGCAAACAGCTTTTTTGGCTGCGCGGAGGGCTAGGGAAGAGGATCTTCAAGAGATTGCGCGAACTATCCGAGGAATGGAGGAGTCGTTGGAACAGCCTGAGGAATACCTGAAGTTTGATTTGCAGTTCCATCTGACGATCGCGCGAGCCACACAGAACTCAATCCTTCACAACTTGCTCAGCCTGACACGGGGTTACCTGCAGTCCTGGATTCATAAGAGTTTGTCTAAACCCTCCGTCCGCGAAATGAGAATCCGGGCAGAATCCTCCGTGCGCGAGCCCCACAAGATTCTTCAAGCGCTGCGCCAGCATAAACCTGAAGAGGCACGCCAGGCGATGACCGAGCATATTCTCTCCAGCAGTGCCGACCTTCAGCCCAAGATCCGCGAAAGACCCAGTGCTGTGGCGGTCAGACAGCGGTAGCGTCCCCGAACTGCCTTTGGTAATGCGTTAGTTATGGGCAGCGAAAGAAACAACTTGGGTAGCCACGACGAATTTGCTTTCCAATTCGTCGTGGCGTTGTCCACCTGCGCGAAAAAGCCCACGACAGGCGACGGCGGTCGCGCAGAAAGGCGCTCGCCGTGGCTACCAAGACCGCACCCCCCAATGGCCTCCAGTAACTGACGCATACTCCTGAGAGGATAATAAGTTTTCGTTGATGTATCAGCGAGGCTTTGAGCGGGAGGCGAGTTGAAGTTCGCTGACAGGCAAGGAGTGTGGTGTCACGATGAGAACCGGGGGCATAGCTTTTTGGTTTTTCGTGCTGCTTGCTGCGGGTGCTCGTGGCGAGGCCAACCTGCCAGATCTGGGCCCCATGGTTACCTCGGTTTTCCCGTTGGGAGGCCGCCAGGCTGAGACCCTCGACGTACAGATTTCTGGACGCAATCTCAACGATACTCGCGACATCACCTTCGCCCGGCCCGACATCCAGGCGCAGGTGCTCTCTTCTGATTTCTTCTCGGTCAAGGCGCGCATTTCCGTTGGTCCGAAGGTGCCGGTGGGCCTCCACGACTACCGCCTGCGCACTCCGCGCGGCACGCACGTGGGCGTGGTTCACGTAGGGTCGCTCCCGCGCCAGACCGAGGTGGAGCCGAACAGTGACCTCAAGCATGCACAGGCCATTACGTTGCCGGTGATGATCGACGGCGTGGTCGAGGCTGACGATTACGATGTGTTCCGTTTTCACGCCGAGGCGGGGCAAACATTGATTTTCGATGTCATGGCGACCCGCGCCGGCTCCCGCCTTGACAGCACGCTCACCATTCTGGACGAGCGCGGCGGAGAGCTCGACTTCATCGACGACTACTACATCCACAAAGATCCTTACCTCTCATTGGCGGTCAAAAAAACGGCTGACTATTTCGTTCGGGTAGCGGCCGCCACCGAACCGATCGCGACTCTCCTGGATGGCAGCCGCTACAGCAGCTATCGCCTGGTAGCCGGCGAGGTGCCCCACATGTTGCATGTGCTGCCGGCAGGGGCGCGACGCGGAACCACCAGCGAGCTCCGAATTACGGGTCTGAACCTGCAAAAAGTCGACCGGGTTGTGCTTGGCGAGTCGCAGGCAGAAGGCAAGGTTGTCGGGGCGAGTGCCGACTCGCTCACCGTCCGCATGGCCGTTCCGGCTTCGGTCGCTGCCGCGCGATACCCGCTGCACGCCTTCGCTGGCTCTTCCGAGGCGCCGCTCCAGATTCAGATAGTGGTCTCCGACCTCGAAGAAAGGCTCTCCACTCCGGCTCGCTCCCGTCAGAATCCCCAGCGAATCACTTTCCCGGTAGCGCTCAGCGGCGTGTTTGATCGCAAACGGGCTGCCGACTTCTTTGCTTTCGACGTTCGTGCCGGCGAGCACCTCGTCTTCGATGTCGATTCCATGAAGCTTGGCTTCCTGGACGACCCTCTGGTGGCCCTGTACACACCGGATGGCAAGCTGCTGGCCTCGGATGACGACCGCTTACAGCAGAACGGCGACGAGCCGCCGAATCTCGATCCCTACCTCGTTTACACCTTCGAGAAAGCCGGCCGTTACTTGGCGATGATCCGCGACTGCGCCGA
>QHZQ01000148.1 GCA_003224725.1 Acidobacteriota bacterium
CCTGCATGGTTTACCCGGCCCGAGGTAGCCGAGATCCTGGCAGAAACCTATCCGCCGCGGCATCGGCAGGGCGTATGCATCTGGTTTACCGGCCTGAGCGGGGCCGGTAAGTCTACTACGGCTGAAGTGCTGACCGTTCTGCTAATGGAGCAGGGCCGTCAAGTAACGGTTCTGGACGGCGACGTGGTGCGTACCCATCTCTCGAAAGGCCTTGGGTTTAGCAAAGAGGACCGGGATGCCAACATCCGGCGCATTGGATATGTAGCGGCAGAGATCGTACGCCACGGGGGGTTGGTCATGTGTGCGGCAGTGAGCCCCTACCGGACAACGCGCAATGACGTGCGCAACATGGTGGGAAAGGACCACTTCGTGGAAGTGTTCGTCAACACGCCCTTGGAGGAGTGTGAGGTGCGCGATGTGAAAGGGATGTACGCCAAAGCCCGGCGAGGTGAAATCAAGGGATTTACTGGCATAGATGACCCTTATGAGGAGCCCCTGCATGCTGAAATCACGCTGGACACAATGACAAACGGTCCGGAAGAGAACGCGCGCCTAATTTTGGGCTATCTCACGCGTCACGGCTTTGTGCGAACTCCTGGTAATTGACTATAGCGGAGGGTGCAGCGCACCTGCCGTGCATCATGCCCCTGGTCGGTTAGATGGGTGATGGGTATGTCGCGTGCACTCCACCTGGAAGCCGCAATCCAGATGGGAACAGAAAACCCCGGATTCGTTGGTAAGGCCGCTTCTTACCGTTAGACGTCCAAACGATGCTTCTACTGATAAGAAAACATTTGCGCTCCGGGGTCAGAAACGAAGATGAAGGTTCTCGTTTTTACGTCGCTTTATCCTAACAATATCTGGCCGCAGAAGGGCGTCTTTATAAAAGAACGGATGACCCAATTTGCAAAGCTGGAAGGTTGCAGAATAAAGGTTGTTGCTCCAGTCCCCTATTTCCCTCCCATCAAGATTAATTACAGGTGGCTCTTTTCCGAGGTGGTACGCCAGGAAACCATTGAAGGGGTGGAAGTGTATCATCCGCGGTACTTCATGACTCCACGAGTTGGTATGGCTTTCTATGGTTTGACGATGTTCTTATCTGTTTTTGCGCTGGTAAGGAGGATTCAAAGGGACTTTGATTTCGATCTCATCGATGCTCATTATGTCTACCCCGATGCGTTTGCTGCGGTCTTGCTGGGACGCTTTCTCAGGAAGCCTGTGGTCGTTTCTGCAAGAGGGAGCGATATTAGCCTCTACCGCGAGTTTCCGTTGATTCAGCGGCTCCTCAGATATACGCTCAGCAAGGCTGACAGTGTAATTGCAGTCTGCCAGGCGTTAAAAGAAGCCATGATCCGGCTAAAGATTCCGGAGGAAAAGATATCCGTCATCCCCAACGGTGTGGACATTGGCAAGTTTTACGCAGTTCAAAAAGACGAGACCCGAAGGAAGCTAGGCTTACCCACGGATAAAAAAGTGATTCTTTCTGTAGGACATCTGATTCCCCTAAAGGGTTTTGATTTGCTGATCAAGGCATTTAAGATCCTTTTTGAAGAGCTTCATGAGAAGGATCTCTATTTGGCGATCGTCGGGGAGGGAACGTCCCGAAGAGAACTTGAAAGAATGATTTCTTCACTTAAACTGGACCGACATGTTCGTCTTGCGGGGGCGATCCCCCATCGGGAATTGAATCTTTGGTACAGTGCGGCTGACCTTTTCTGCTTGGCCAGCAGCCGAGAAGGTTGGCCCAACGTTCTGCTTGAATCCCTTGCGTGTGGCACCCCAGTGGTAGCGACCGACGTTTGGGGTGTCCCTGAGATTATTTGCTCTGAACAGATCGGACTTCTGACGAAGCGGAGCGAGCGAGAGATTGCCAAAACAGTCTCCCTTGCACTCAAGAAGTCATGGCAGTCTGATGCAATTATTCGGTATGCCAGAGAACATACTTGGGAGCAAGTGGCTGTTTCTGTTTTAACCATCTTCGAATCAGTTTTGGAAAGCAGGTCCGGCTCCTCTCCCAACTATGCCGTCCCTAAATAAATCACCTCTAAAAATCTTGCATATTCTGGACCACAGCCTTCCTCTGCACAGTGGTTATTCTTTTCGTAGTCAAAATATCTTCCGGACTCAACTCAGCAGAGGTTGGCAGCCAGTCGTGTTGACTTCACCCAAACACGAGAAAAGTTGGACGGGACAGTGGAATCGGGAAGAGATTATCGGGGGGATCCGGTATTACCGGACAGGCAGTTTGTCGGATAATGTCGTTTCCGTCAAGACCGAGTGCCGTCTTATGGCCAGCCTGGCCAAGCGCATGGGCGAGATCGTCGCAATAGAAAAACCCGACTTGTTGCATGCCCACTCCCCCGTGCTCACCGTTCTCCCGGCTCTTTGGATAAGACACAGAATCAGGGTCCCGCTGGTGTATGAAATACGAGCGTTCTGGGAAGATGCTGCTGTAGATCATGGCACCTACGGGCAAGATTCTTGGAAATACAAGCTCGTGAAGTCCGTTGAGACTTGGGCATGTCAGAGAGCGGATCAGGTCGTTGTCCTGTGTCACGGTCTCAAAGACGAACTGATGAAGAGGGGCATCCCTTCTGAAAAACTTGCCATGGTCTTTAATGGCATCAATGTTGATGACTTTAAAGCCGGTGAACCTGACCCGGACTATTTGAGATCCTGGAAACTGGGTGGGAAGAAAGTTGTTGGTTTTATCGGCTCCTTTTACCGATACGAAGGCTTGGATCTCCTTGTGGATGCCGTGGCTCATCTTGGAACAACCCGGCCCGATATTGTTCTATTACTGGTGGGTGGGGGAGAGATGGAATCAGAACTCAGATCACAAATAAAACGGCTCAAACTTGAAGAGAAAGTAGTGATGCCGGGCAGGATCTCTCATGACCGCATCCCTGGCGTTTATGCTCTGGTTGACGTCCTAGCCTACCCTCGTCACTCCATACGGCTTACCGAACTGGTGACGCCTTTGAAGCCTCTGGAGGCTATGGCGATGGGTAAAGGCCTGGTGGCAAGTGATATCGGTGGGCACCGAGAACTCATCCAGCATGGTCGTACTGGTCTTCTTTTTCCTGCGGGTAATACACAAGCTCTGGCAGAAGCGTTAGAACGCCTCGTCAATAACCAAGCGTTGCGACATGACTTGGGAAAGCAAGGAAAGATTTGGGCCCGTCAACAGCGTTCATGGGACAAGACCACAGCCGTCTACGCGGATATTTACCACAGAGCTCTGGAGAAATTCAAAGTTAAGGCCACACGCTCGGAGGTTTAAACACGAATGCGGGATGATTTCTCCCACCGGAACACAAACAGAATGCGATTTGAGGGGCCAAGAGCAAACTGAGTTTGCAGCTGATTCCCAGGCCTCCTTGGGTCTGAAGGAGCTTGAAAGAACCGCGTTGATTTCGCCTGCTGTCGAGTGTCAGCAAATTCAGGGAAAATTGTTTTTGGAGGTAGATGATGGAACAGTATCGTAACCAGTCCACTCCTTTCTTTGTTGTCGGCGCCCAAAGATCTGGTACTACAATGCTGAGGCTAATGCTCAACAGTCATCCGAAGCTTTCTGTTCCGCATGAGTCAGGCTTCATTACAGTTTTTTACGGAAAATCGGCGAGCTACGGTGATCTTAGTCATAAGGAGAACGCGGCGAAGCTGCTGAAGGATATTTCTGAGTATCATTTTGTCAAGCGAGGTGGGCTTGTTCGGGACATGAATGCAATTCTGTCCTATCCTATTGCCGGTTATGCCGATCTAGTGAATGCGATCTTTACAGTTTGTGCCAATTCGAAGGGCAAATCGCGATGGGGGGACAAAACGCCAGGCTATACGCCAGATATCGATATTCTTTGGAAACTCTTTCCCTGCTGCCGTATAGTCCACCTGGTACGTGATGGCAGGGATATGGCAATTTCCAGACAGTCAATCACTTGGGGATCAGGCAGCATCCCGCGACTGGCTGAGGACTGGCGATGGAAGACAATAATAGCACACAAGGTTGGAAGTGTTCTGGGTGAGCAGTACCTCGAGGTACGTTACGAAGACTTGGTCCTGCAGACTGAAAACACCTTGCGTTCTATCTGTGCCTTTCTCCAAGAAGATTTCCATCGAGACATGCTCGATTACCACCTCACCGCAGAATCGGAGGTGCCGACCGACAGTTTGCAGTGGCATAGGACCTCAGTTAAGGCTCCAGATTCCAGTAAGCTCTATCTATGGAAACACAAGATGTCACTCTCTGATCGGATCATTTTTGAACAGATTGCGGGTGAAGCCCTGGAATTATTTGGTTACGAAAGAGAAAATCATTCAAGTACCTTGGGCAGTCGCCTCAAGAACCTTTATTACGCTACACTGAAGCGGTGGTGAATTTCCTCTGGTGAATTTCCTCTTTTGAAGCATCCAATTAGTGGTATGACATCCAATACAAGAAAGATAAAGAATGGAGTCGTAAGCAAAAGAATTAGCTCAAGACTAATTCTTTGCATTCTTTCCCATCACGTTGCCTGATAAGAAGATGCATGCGGATAGGTACAGCAACGAAACTGATGTTATCTGGCGGGTTCAGTGAATGGGCCCTGTGGCTTTGCACGAAGGGCCATACAGATTTGAAAGAATCGAGGGAACCATTATCGTTCAATTGCTGTCAAGATCCAGCAAATCTACTACCTGAGCCTCATGATTCACAATCGACCGAACTTCTTCCACGCAACTCGCTGATTCCACAATGACCGAGAGGAGCATGATTATGTGGGAAACCCTAAGGACTAAGATTGTCGCCTTTGCCTTCTTGGAGTTCATCTTTCTTTTGCTCTTCTGTTCCTCCTCATCAAATGCACAACTCCCAAGGACCGAACGCAACGCCGCCGGAACGCTGATAAACCAGGATTACTTCACTGCAAACCAGTATCCGATGATCAAACGATTGCTTTGGAGTGTGGAAACGAATCATCTGGACGATAGGGTTTTGCAGCTATATACTGCTGAGTCTCGAAAATCTGACTCTTATAAATATGCTCTCGAAAACGTCAAGTATGTGCTGGAAAAATTTCCCAACCATCCCAAAGCCTTGATGGTAATGTCGTCCGTTGCCAGGTTAATGAAAGCTTCCGCAATACCAATACCTTACTACAAGAATGCACTCAGGTTGTATCCGCAGCATGCTATCACTCAGGCCCAATACGGGAACTATTTGGTTGAGATCGGTCAGGTTGACCCGGGAATCGAGAGCCTAAAGCAGGCCATAGAAAAAGAGCCAAGGCTAGCATTAGCTCATGCCTGGTTGGCAGATGCGTATGTGAAAAAAGGGGATCTTGAACTTGCACGTCTAGCGGCCGAAGAAGCCAGAAAGCTGGGCTACAAAGGCGAGCTCTTGAGTGCTGAGGAGAACAAGAGCGAGACAAAATAAAAATGACTCTCATTTTAAGATCGATACTCTCCGTTGAGGCCTCCCCGACTTAGATACCTTATTATGAAAGCCAAAAAGACATTCCTGTCGACCCATTAATCGGCCAATTCCAGTTCCTGAACTCTGCTGCTCCAAAAAGGGTGATACTCCCGTAATTGCTTCAAACTGTCCAGGCTGTTGGGAGTGTTTCGCTATCTGATATTCGGCAAGTGGGCAAGGCCGACTCAGCCCTCTTGGCTGAAGAGATACCATGAAGAAAAGAATAGTGACCTGTGCGGAACATACGCGATTGGAGCTGCTGTGAGTAGCACTCTATCTGAACTACCTGCCACACCGTCTGCGGATAAGGCAAGGCTTGATCGATCCCTTGTTGGGGGCATTGCTTGGACCGGAGGGACAAAGTGGCTTGCCCAAATTATCAGTTGGGCTTCCACATTGGTTATTGTCCGCCTGCTTACCCCAGAAGATTACGGGCTTGTAGGAATGGCCTCAGTTTACTTCGGGCTGGTGAGCATGTTCAACGAGTTTGGTCTCAGTTCGGCGGTTGTAACCCTTCACAAATTAACTGGGAAGCAAGTGGCTCAAATTAACACTCTTTCTGTCTTCCTCGGTATGTTTTGCTTTGTCTTCTCATGTGTGGCAGCCATCCCCATTGCTCTTTTCTATAGGGCACCACAGCTCCAATGGGTAATCACTGTCATGAGCATCTCCTTTATGATTATGGCATTCCAGAGCATCCCGCATGCGCTGCTTCAGAGGGAGCTTCGATTCAAGTTCCTTGCGGTTGTGGAGGGGTGCCAGACAATCGTGCAATCACTGGCGATGGTGATCTTCGCCTTGCTTGGGTTCGGCTACTGGACCTTGGTGATTGGGTCACTTTTAGGTGCGATAGTCTCCGCCAGTTTGGTATGCCTGTGGCGCTCACAGGGCTTCGCCCGGCCATGTTTCCAGTCTCTGCAGGACGCTGTCGCATTCAGCCGGGATATCTTGGTATCACGGCTCTCATGGTATACCTACTCCAACGCAGATTTTCTGGTTGCCGGGCGCGTGTTGGGTAAGGCTGCCCTGGGGGCCTATACTTTTGCATGGACGCTAGCCTGTGAACCGGTGAAACAAATCAGTGCTCTGATCAGCAGGGTCACGCCGGCCGTTTTCTCTGCCGTTCAGACTGACTACGCCGCCCTAAGACGTTATTTGCTGTCTCTCACTGAGGTAATTGCCCTGGTGACATTTCCCGCCGCCTTCGGACTCGTGCTTGTTGCGGAAGAGTTCGTGCTTCTGGCCATGGGCCAGAAGTGGCTGGCAGTCATCGCCCCGCTGCGGCTGTTGGCTGTTTATGCGTCGTTTCAATCAATTTCGACGTTGCTCTCCCAAATCTTGAGAGTTACCGGCGAATCGCGATTCGCCATGTGGAATGCTCTGTTAGGCGCGGTCTTGTTGCCCTCAGCCTTCTATGTTGGAAGCCACTGGGGTACAGTAGGGATTGCCGTGGCATGGCCACTGATCCATCCCCTGGTTACCTTCCCCGTCTATTGGCGTGTCTTTCACAAGATCGACCTTTCGGTCAGGCGATATCTTCAGTCGCTCTGGCCAGCCCTGAGTGGATCACTCTTTATGGTTGTCGCAGTGTGGGTTATTCGGGAGATCCTACCTTCGATCTGGCCACTTCCCCTTCGCTTTGGTCTTCAGGTTCTGGGAGGAAGCGCTGCCTATATTCTCACTCTGACCGCGTTGCATCGCGAGCGACTTTATGCCTTCCACCAGGTGCTCAAAAAGGTGCGCGGTTAAGCCGTGTCAAACCTAAACCAAATATTTGGAGGGCCAACGCAGAACCACCGGGTTGCTTCAGGTAATCTCGACAAGACCATCAAGCGGACAACCCCTGTGGCAAAAGTGAACCGGCTCGGTCTTGCGCCAGAGTCACGCCGCCGATTTTAGGCATCCCTTTTGGACGGTTTTAAAGAAGGAAGCAATGAAGTGAAATTTACGACTGCTAGACGAATACTCTTTGACAGTTTTCGCAACAGGAGCCTTCGGCAGCATTACTGGATATTCGGTCACGGTGCAAGTCGAATTTCTCGCATGTTCAATCGGACCAACCGAACCTTTGCAGTCCACGTTGCCAAAGACCAGTTGCGATTTTTCTTGGGTGGGGTCCGACCCGTTGGCGGACAAACCAAAGAGAGGGTAAGAGCCGCAGTGGAATGGATTCTCAGGGCACAGGACGCCGCAGGAGATGGGGGGGTTTCGATGGGCTATTTCCCTTGCGAAAACCCAGGAGCCTGGAAGACTTCTTATCCGGAAACAACTGGCTATATCATCTCCTCATTGCTCGAATTTGCGCGATGCTATCGTGATGAGAAAGTTCGTCAAAGAGCGATAAAAATGGCCGAGTGGGAAATCAAGGTTCAGATGCGATCAGGAGCTGTGCAGGGAGGCACATTACGTCCTCCTGAGAAGCAGACTCCTGCTGCTTTTAACACCGGGATGGTCCTGAATGGATGGAGTTCAGCTTTTCGTTCGACTGGAGACAAGAATTTCCTGGATGCCGGCAAACGGGCCGCTGAGTTTCTTCTGAGCGATCTTGACGACGAAGGTTATTTCCGAACGAATGGGGAGTTCGTGACAAAGGGGTTGAAGACATACAATTGCCTTTGTGCGTGGGCGCTTTATAGGTTCGGAGAGGATATACAGGATCACCGCCTCTTGGAGGCCGCGGTAAAAGTAGTTAAAGCTACACTCCGGCAACAACAATCTAATGGTTGGTTCGCCAACAATTGCCTGACTCGCCCGGAAGCTCCGTTACTTCATACGATTGGCTATACACTTCAGGGCATTCTCGAGGTTGGAATTCTCGGGCGATGCAGTGATTTTGTGGATTCAGTCAAGATGGGAGTGAGTCCTATCATGAGGCGGCTCTCTCCAAGAGGTTTTCTTCATGGCCGTTTCTATTCCGACTGGGAGCCAGCCCAGTTCTCATCATGTCTGACTGGGGCAGCTCAAATTGCTGTGGTTTGTTATCGGCTGTTTGAAAAACTGGGCGATGAGCATTATCGAGACTTCGCAGACCGCGTTGTAAACTACTTGAAATCCCTGCAGGTAATCGATTCCCCAGTCGAGCCTATAAATGGTGCGCTGGCCGGCTCCTTTCCATTAACTGGCAGCTATATGACCCTTGGATATCCTAACTGGGCCACAAAGTACTTCATTGATGCCTTGATACTCCAAGACCGAATTGGAGGAGCCTAAGAGCCCCGGTGGCATTCGGGCGGTGGAAATGTGAGTAGCAGTTCGGAGTTAATCCTTTTCAGTACCGAGACGAGAAGAGACACACTCAAAAAATTTTCCTATCAGTCACTGTCAGCCTGTTACTTCCCGTACAGTACCGAGATCATCTCCCTAATCAGCGGGAAGAGAGAGCCCAGTGTAAAGCAGTTGAAAGACAAAATAAGAGGTGGCTGAATATGCACAATGACATAATGAGCACAGTGAAAAGCTATATATTGAGCGAATACCTTCCTGGTGAAGATCCAAATGAACTTACAGAATCCACCCCCCTGATCAAGGGGGGAATTCTCGACTCAATTGCTGTTGTGAGGGTAGTAACCTTTCTTGAAGAGAAGTTCAACATCGAATTAAAGCCCGACGAAGTGATTGTGGAAAACCTCAATACAATCTCAGGTATGGCCAACCTTATACAAAGAAAGTTGAAGGAGACCCAAGAATGACTCATACCCCTTTGCATCATCTCCTGGATTCATCCGCGAGGGCCTTTCCGGACCGGACGGCAATAGAAGACTTTTCGAAACGAAACATTACCTACCGGCGGCTTGCCATTCTCTCGGATCGTGTGCGGGATAGCCTCTATCATCTGGGCGTTCGAAGAGGTGACAGGGTCGGAGTCTACATGCAGAAATCCATTGATGCGGTGGCGTCTTTTTTTGGAATAATGAAAGCAGGAGCCGCATATGTTCCGGTTGATCCGGGTGCACCTGCGTCTCGCAATGCATTTGTCCTACATAACTGTTCAGTTAAAGCAGTCTTGATAGAGAAGTGCTTCGAAAGGGAGTTCCGGACCGAATATGAGGCTCTAGGGGTTCAGCCTGCGATCTTGATTTTGGATACCGTCGGAGGTGGGCAGGCATTGGAATCCGCACTGTCCAAAGGACAGGGACTTCCGGAACGAACGCCAGAAAAAGTGAAAGTCTCTTCAGATGATTTGGCGTACATTCTTTACACGTCTGGGTCTACCGGTAAACCAAAAGGGGTGATGTTAACTCACAAAAACGCGGTGAGCTTTGTCGACTGGTGTTCTGAGGTATTCAAGCCAAGCTGTGCAGATCGGTTTTCATCTCATGCACCGTTTCATTTCGATCTATCGATTCTTGACATTTACCTTTCAATCAAGCATGGCGCCACCGTGGTTCTCTTTGGAGAAAAAATCGGAAAAGATCCGGTTTCTCTGGCGGCTGCCATATCGGAGCGAAAAATCAGCATCTGGTACTCGGCTCCGTCGATTTTGAGTTTGATGACCCAACATGACCACATGGAAGACTACGACTATTCGCACCTACAAATGATTTTGTTTGCGGGGGAGGTGTTCCCGGTGAAGCACCTTCGTACATTGAAAACTTTGATTCCAGGTCCAAAGTACTTCAATCTTTATGGCCCCACTGAGACGAATGTTTGCACCTTTTACGAAGTTCCAGGACGCATCCCTGACGTTCGTGTAAAACCCTTTCCGATTGGAAAAGTATGTTCCCATCTTCAAACAATGGTGGTCGATCAACAAGGGAAAAAAGTAGATAGTGGCAAGGACGGAGAACTTTGCGTCAGCGGTCCGTCGGTGACACAGGGATACTGGCAATTGCCACAGCGAACCTCGTCTGCATTCCTCGTTGATCCAAGCGGACAAAGTTGGTACAAGACCGGAGATATTGTCTTGGAAGAGGCTGACGGGAATTACATCTATATTGGCAGGCGGGATCGAATGGTGAAGAAGAGAGGTTACCGTGTGGAATTGGGAGAAATCGAAACCTGCCTTTATCGGCATCCTGCGGTCAGAGAGGCTGGTGTGATTGCATTGCAGGATGATGAGGCCGGGGTCAAGATTAAAGCATTTCTCTGCACTAAGGACCACAAGCGTTTGTCCTTGATTGAACTCAAGCGCTTTTGTGCCGAAGCCCTTCCACTCTACATGATACCTGATCTCTTTTGTTTTCATGATTCGCTCCCTAAGACTTCTACGGGCAAGATTGACTATCAGATGCTAAAGGAGTTGAATTGATGGATTTTTCTCTTACAGATGAGCAAAACCTGTTTCGTGAGGAAATCATTCGCTTCGCGCGGGCAGAATTAAATGAGGGGGCAGCTCAAAGGGATAGGGATCAATGCTTTTCTCAAGATCTCTGGCAGAAATGTGGCGAAATGGGACTCCAAGGCTTGCCGGCGCCCGAGGAATATGGTGGCAGTGGATTGGATCCTCTGTCTACTGCCATGGCACTCGAGGCTTTTGGTTATGGTTGTACAGACGGAGGCCTTGTGTTTTCCGTTAGCGCGCACCTCCTTTCGTGTGTTGTGCCCGTCTGGAGATACGGAAGCGACGACCAAAAGCGCCGTTATCTTCCCTTGCTCTGCAGCGGAAAGTTAATTGGGGTCCATGCAATGACAGAGCCGAACTCCGGATCGGACGCTTTCGCTTTGCGCACCATAGCAGAAGCTGATGGGAATGGCTTTCGTATCAATGGCACTAAAATGTTCATTTCAAATGGACCCGTTGCGGACCTTGTCATCGTGTTCGGAATTACCGACCGTGAGAAAGGATACTACGGAGGAGTAACTGCCTTCATTGTCGAACGCGGTGCCCCTGGATTCTGCTGCAGCCAGAAATTTGAGAAGATGGGCCTGCGCACTTCGCCGTTAGGAGAGTTGGTTTTCGAAAATGTCTACGTGGGACCTGAAGCGATTCTGGGCGGTGTTGGTGGCGGCTCGGGCATATTCAGCCATTCTATGGACTGGGAGAGGATCTGCCTGTTTGCCAGTCATGTGGGTACCATGGAACGCCTGCTTGAAAAAGCGATCGGCTACGCTAGAACTCGCACTCAATTTGGTCAGCCGATCAGCAAGTTCCAAGCAATCTCACACCGGATTGCCGATCTGAAGGTGCAACTGGAAGCGGCGCGGCTTCTCACTTATCGGGCGGCATGGCGGCTAAATCGCGCTCGAAATGTTTCCCTTGATGCTTCGATGGCAAAATTATTTGTTAGCGAATCATTCGTCAATGTCGCCAGAAGCACCCTGCAAATTTTTGGGGGATACGGCTACATGGCTGAGTACGAAGTCGAACGTGTTCTCCGTGACGCCTTGGGAAGCACAATCTATTCCGGGACTTCTGAACTGCAGCGAAACATTATTGCCCGCTGGCTTGGTCTCTGACTGGCGCGTGGCGCTGACACAGCTCCAGTGCACCCCGCCAATTTTCACAGCAAAGAACTTGTCCTGAATGCTTCTCATCTCCCCTTCCAAGGGGGGAATCGATTTCTTGGCACCCACCCACCCACACTACAATATAGTCACAACTGAAATGATATCGCTAGTCAAGCGGCTTCTTCCAACTCCACTTCATCCTGCGGGAAGGACGATTCTTCGAAAAACGAGAACACGACTGATCGAGCTTCACTGTGCGTTGGATCGCCGGGTCATGGCAGAGGATGAATTAGTGTGCCATCTTAAGAGATTTGGGGTGCTTCCGGGTGCGACGATTTACTTACACAGCTCAATGGATCAAATCATGCATCGCGTTCCAACCCTCACTCCTTTCACATTCATTCTTATCCTGAAAAAACTGTTAGGACCGGAAGGAACGCTACTGGCACCGACGTTCCCGTTTGGAGGATTACAGTATTATTACATTCAGAAAGAGCGCACCTTCAATGTGAAACACTCACCGTCGATGGTTGGTCTGTTTACAGAACTGTTCAGACGAACGGAAGGCGTAACACGTAGTTTGCATCCGACCCACCCGATTGCTGCCTGGGGGAAGCACAGCAGGGAACTCGTGGCAGAACATCATTTGGGAACAGCTTTCGGGCGGAAATCACCTGTATATAAGATGCAGGCTTTCAATGGGCTGATTGTAGGGCTCGGCGTGACCCCTAAGAATTGTTTCACCCTTTATCACGTTGCTGAGGAACTTCATCCCAAATCATATGCCATGAATTACTGCAATGAGTCCTTTGATATGAAGATAATTAACGATACAGAAGAGATTCTCTATCGCGTCACCCCCATGCGTCCCGATCGAATACGACGATATGGTCGTGCTGAGCATATTCTTCGTCGAGAAGGCATATTGCGTTATGAAAAGGTCAAAGGCCTGGAAATTAGCAGTGCGCCTGTTGGGTAATGCTGGAGATTTTCAAAAACGTCGAGTTCTACCGGCCAGCGACGGTCCGATTTTTCCGGATTCTACAGCTGCTAGGGAACATAAGCTGCCTTCATCAGTCGTTGACACGGCGACCCCCAAGATCCTGTTCTATATTGCGGCCATGGTCCTACAGTGAAAGGAATGGATAGTCGAAGGACAACTTGGCGGATGACCGTAACAACATTGCTCGATTCCTTCGTTTCAGCAGCTTATGGAAATGTCTGATACCCCTGTGTCACTGTCTCGGAACAGTCTTGCCACCATGTCATGTGTTACACGTTCCAGCGATTTCCGACGGTTACAACATGATTGGCGTCAGTTACACGGATCACTAAACCATACTACGCCCTTCAATAGTTGGGAATGGCTTTTCAGTTGGTGGCAAGCCTATGGTGAAGGAAAAGAACTGAGGATTTGCGAATGGCGTTCTGGCGGCGCATTGGTCGGTATTGCCCCCCTTTGCCTTGTACACGAAAGTGTCGGTATTGGTCCGAAGTACAAGGTCATCCGCTTTATCGGTGACGGAAGTCACGATTCTGATTACTTGGACTTTATCATTCTCCCTGAATTCTTTTCTGTTGCTATTTCCCAATTTACCCAGTGGCTGCAAGAAAACACTGAGTGGGATGCAATTGTCTTTCGAGAGATGAGAGAGGTATCGGCTCTTCCCAATGCGCTACGAAAAATTGCATATGAGCTGGATCTCTTATTACGATTTGAATTTGGGCGTGCTTTTATAGTTCCTTTGCCCAGTTCCTTCAATGAATTCTTGCAGGCGCGACAGCCTCGCTTTCGTACTAAGATTCGTTCCTCATTTAGGAAATTCGGCCATAGTGGTGATGTTGTATTTGAGGATGATTTTTGCAATCGGGACCTTCGCCGTCGCTTGTACTCCCTTTTCACACTTCATCAGAAACGCTGGCACCACGCCAATCTCCCTGGAGTCTTTGGAGAAAGGGCTAAGCGTCTATTTTACATGCATTTCGTTCCCCGGTTTGCTCGCAACGGCTGGTTGCGTTTATATTCTCTGCGCGGAAAGGACGGTTACCTGGCGCATCAGCTCTGCTTCGGTAGTGACGGCACAACCTATCTGCTGCAGGAAGGGTTTGACATAGTGGATGCTGCCGCGAGTTACGGTCAGTTCCTGCGAGCGGCTGTGATGAGATACCTAATCGAAAAGGGTGAACGCTACTATGATTTCCTTAGCGGTTACTCAAAGCACAAGCTGGATTGGGGCGGACAGGAAAACAAGACGATTCACTGCATTCTATCTCATAAGCGCCGCGGAAGATTCTATTTCAGGATTCCTATTTGGAGAGATAGGCTGGGTAGCCTGCTCCGGCGTTGCCTGCCGGAATCTCTTTATGAGATGCTACGACGATTCTTCCCGGGTTGATTGATGGCTATTGTCTTGAATGATCCCTGCTCCTGGGTAATAGGGGCCTAGCCCAGTTGATCCTCGCTTCCTACAGAAGGCTTCTAGACCCTCGTCACCAAGGTGAGTCTTGACTAAATTATCTAGGAATCAAGGTATGCTTTACAACGCCGCACGAGATGCTGCGGATGCGGTTTCCATGCCGAAGACCACCGAAGCTGGAATAACTGACTTTAGCGGTACAACATTCCCGCCAATATTCGTAATGAATCTCTATTACACCGCCATAGGTATTGCACGAAGTCTTCGTAGTTGTCCTGTAAAAGTTTATGGCCTATTTTCTGAAAAGGATTCGCCGGGGACAAGATGTAGATTTTTTAAAGGAACTTACCAAGTTCCTAATGGGCGGGATGAACCCGAAAAGCTTTGTGAACGGCTACTTGAACTTAGACAGTTTCATTCTCTGAATCCCGTAATTTTCCCAACGAGAGATTTTGACGTCCTTTTCCTTCATCGTTACAGAGATCGCTTGGCTCCCTTTTACCGGTTACCGCACCCAGCGGGTCTCGATATTTCTCAGTTAATGGACAAATTTACGATCGCAAACATTGCGCTCAATAACCAGATACCTACGCCCAAGACCAGGATCTATGCTTGTGCCAAAGAGATTGAACAAGATGTGAAATCCGTGTGCCTTCCGCTTGTTCTGAAACCGCGCTTCGCCTATTATTGGCGGCAAAATGGGGCATGGACGAAGGTGGGTGCTCGGAAGGCTGTGTTTGTCGAATCTTTACAGCAGCTTTGTCAAGAGTGTCAGCAACTGAAATCAGTCCCGGGAGAGATCCTTGCGCAAGAGTTCATAAGGGGGGTAGACAGTGACATTGTAGTCTTTTGTTGTTATGTAGGCCAGGATGGACAGTTGCTTGCTTATTTCACCGCGAGGAAACTGCGGCAGTGTCCCCCCCTTTTCGGAACTGGGTCTGTAGTTGAACTTGCTGATGTACCCTCCATTATTCCTCCTTCTCTGAAACTTTTGAAGGCTTGTGGATATACAGGACTTGCCGAGATTGAATTCAAGTATGACAGAGCAAGAGACCAATTCTTTTTCATAGAAATCAATCCAAGGCACTGGGACCAGCATGAACTTGGGAATCTAGTGCACGTGAACCTTAGTTGGGTTGCATACCAGGATATGGTTGGTCTTAGTCCAGAGCGACAATTTCCTTCTACGCTTTCACCCAACTCAAAGTGGATCGCTGAAAGGGAGTTAGCTTTCTCATTAATCGGCAACAGTTATCGCAAAGTCATCGCCCTCCGAAGCTCGAAGAATCCCATGCAGTATTTTGCGATTGTCTCAGGGACTTTCGCGGAATTGGTCGATATCCTGCGCGGCCGGAAGATCTTTTCGATTCTCAGATTATCTGATCCGGTGCCTGGCATCTTGATGTGTTTCAGCTTGATGCGCGAACTTTCAAAAAGGATTTGGGTTTCAGCGCTAAACTTCTTATCAACGGATAGACGAGCCGTTTGACATTGGGATTGAGAGGCTCATCGCACTGCAGGTTAATCCAAGAGCCGAGGCTCTCACGAGGCAAAGTATGGACCTAGAACCGAAACCAACGCTTAGGAGTTCTTCCAACCTTAAGGTATGGGAACAGTATGGTGACAACCTGTTAGTTGTTCAGCCGTTTATGGACAGCTTGATTGTGCGCGGTGAGGGATGCTATTTGATTGACGCAGAGGGCAACCGCATTCTGGATATGGCTGCCGGGCAATTCTGTGCTATTCTTGGGCACAATCATAGAGGCTTCATAAGCCGATTACAACAACAACTTG
>QHZQ01000662.1 GCA_003224725.1 Acidobacteriota bacterium
CCCCTCTCCCATGAGGAGAGGGAACAAAAAATTAGATGGACTCTCCCCTCGCCCTTTGGGAGAGGGGCCGGGGGTGAGGGTTTGCAGCTAAATGTGAGAGTGAAGCTCGATTCAACTTCGGAATTCGGGCTTAACCGGCTAACGCAACGCATTCAGCGTCTTCTGCAGCGCTTCCATGAAGAAGTGGTCGCCCCACATCACCGATTCATCCACACCCAGTTTCTTATGGTAGTGATACACTCCATGCAGCAGGATTCCCTCCTCGCCGTTGTGCCCCTCGGCCAGAAAATCTCTGGAAGCCAAAGTGTCCATGATTTCAAAAGCGATGTCACGATAGACCTCGGCCTTCTCTTTGGACGGCGTGGAGGCCGACAGGTTCCAAAGTCCGGAAGCCGCAATGGCGGCTGCAGAGCTATCCCATAAGCGATCAGGACCTTCGGGCACACTAAAATCCCAGTAAGGAATTCTATTGCCAGGGACGTGTCGAATGTAATAATTCGCGCATCTTTCAGAGGTTTCCAGGAAAGAGGCATCGTGCGTGAATCGATAAGCCCTCTCAAATCCATAAAGCGCCCAGCAGAGCCCGCGAGACCAGCAGCTCTCCGGGGCCCAACCCTGGTGAGTACTGGCCCTCAAGAACTTTCCCGTGGCGATGTCGAACAAGCCCTCGTGAACGGTGCTGCCATCTTCATGGACCAGGTATCGCTGAGTGGTCCGACAGTGCTGGCTGGCAAGTTCCCTGAGTCCTGCGTCCAGTGTCTTTTCAGCCGCCCAGAAAATAATTCCAACGTTCATCATGATATCAATGAAGAGAGACTCGGGGGCCACGAAGGAGCAGAGATATTGTCCCTTTTTCTGAAATCGCAAAGCCAGAGTTCGACCTGCCTCGATCAGAATTTCTCGCAATTCTGGATCATGGGTCAGGTTGTACCAGCGTCCATAAGACGACATGAAGACGAATCCCAGATCATGGACCTTCCGATCCGTCTTTCGGTGTTCTAACAATCGGCTGTAATGCTCGGCCTTATCCCTCCAGTACCGTTTGGCTGTTAATTGGTGGAGGATCCAGAGGATTCCAGGCAAAAATCCTTCACACCAGTTCGTCCAGGCCTCGCCACTGTGCTTCCATCGTCCCTTGGCCGTGTAAATGGGAAAGAAGTCAGGATGCGTTTCAATTAAACTCTTGACTTGGGATTCAGCAAATGCCAGAGCGTTTTCGTCTTTGTGCTTCCGCTTTGATGAAGACATGTCAAATGGCGGGAATTATGTTGAAGTTAAATCACCACAGGTTTCTTGTGAAGGGCTGATGATCCTAAGTCCGGCAGTTGAAATTGCCACGGAGTCACAGAGTGCACAGAGCACTTATCTGCCGCCTCTGTGGTCTCTGTGCCTCTGTGGCTAACTGCCGTTTTTAAGATGATCGGACCCCGTTTACTGGAGCGACTCATCGAGCAAGAACACGAGCAAGAGGATGTTCTCGATGTATTTGAGGGCATCCTCATTTTCATTGGCCCTGTGCTTCAGCGCGGGGCTAATGAAACCTAACAGATTTGCCATAGGCTAGCGGGACCACGGACCGAAGTACTCACCGTATTTTTGAATTGGTGTACTAAGCTCCACACGGGTCCACGGATTCCTAACCTTCAGGTAAAGCCGGGCAGCCAGCGAATTCGGACAGAACTTCGTTTCCAATGTATCGCAAGTACTGGATTCCGATTTTGCTGGTAAAAAAACCATCTGTAGTCAGGTCCCGGAGGAAAGCAAAGAACCTGACGCCTTGACTGAGGCCCGGATCCTTTTGGGCATTTTGGCGGTAGGCGATAAGGTCCAAAATTTCCTTCTGCTCTGCGGGAGAGCAATCCAGATGGACTTTGCCGTAACGATCCCGGCAAGTTGAATCCAGCCACATCAACCCTCCTCCAAGTCGGAGCTGGTAGTCTTTATTTTCACTGGTCAGCAGATCGATGAACTCAGGAGCACCGGCTTCAATAGCACCGGCAGACTGTTCGTCCGGCGGAATAATAGTCTGACATAGCGCCTGAATGGTCTTGTACTGGTGGGCAGTGAAAAACTTCGGGGCATAACTGCCGGTAGGAGACTTGGCTTTATCTTCCTTGGCCATCTTATGGACATGCTCGGCCGCGTGAAGTGGAATTATCTTCAGGACAGAACTTGTGGTCGTGCACAACGTCAAAGTTCTTAAAACGTCTCGGCGAGAAATCGGTCCAACATCCATTGCTATCCTCCAAGAGATTCTTGCGCCAGCAAAATTGACCACAACGTGAAACGTGACGCGTGAAGCGTGGGACATGACGAGAAGTGAGGTCTTCTTATCACGCATCACGTTTCACGTTTCACGTTTCACGTTTTTTACAGGTTCCCCTTCTTGGCCTGGTCGAGTAAATATTCTGAGGCACGCCAGGACATTGCCAATATCGTCAGGGTGGGATTTTTATCGGGGTTGGTGACAAAGCAGGCTCCATCGGTAACGAACAAGTTTTTGACGTCATGGGCCTGACAAAATCCATTAAGGGCGGAAATTTTGAAATTGGCGCCCATGCGGATCGTGCCCAACTCGTGAATGATTTCGCCGCCCACCGAAATCCCGTGAGGCCGTTCACCGATTGTTTCGGTGCGCGTCAGATAGGTGCCTCCGGCGGCTTCCATGATGGCTCGCATCGTTTCTTGCATGTCTTTCGCCATCTTGACTTCGTTATCGCTCCACTTGAAGTGGAAGCGTAGGACCGGGATGCCCCATTCATCCACAACGTTGGGATCGATCTCACAATAAGTATTTTCATTGGGGATCATTTCTCCTCTGCCGGCCATGCCGATGAACGCCCCATACATCTCGCGACATTTGCGCTTCAGTGAGGCGCCATACCCTTCAAACTGGTGGCAAACTCCGTGGAACTCGCCCACACCCGGCATTTCGCGGCCACCACCGAACTCCAGATGATATCCTCGCAGGAAATCATTCTTGCGGTCATATTTCCACCAAGGAACATAAAAGTGCATTCCTCCGACACCATCATGGTTGTGTGGCGGCATTTTCTCAAGCTGCGGAAAATACCCGACGCCGTCGCTACCCACAGAGTCCACCAGGTAACGACCCACCACGCCAGAGGAGTTTGCCAGCCCCTGGGAAAATTGAGTTGACCTGGAATTAAGCAACAGGCGCGTGGATTCGCAGGTGCTCGCGGCCAGGACGAAGGCTTTAGCCCGGACCTGCTGCTCCGCCCGGGTGGTCTTATCGATGTAAGAGACTGCATTTGCTTTCCCTTCCTTGTTCACCAAAATTTCCCGGACCATGGCATTGGTCATGAGGGTCAGCCGACCGGTTGCCAGCGCCGGAGGAATCAAAACCTGGCTGGAGCTGAAATTCGAAGCCGTCGTGCAGCCGCGTCCACACTGACCACAATAATGGCAAGCGGCGCGCCCGTTTAAAGACTGGGTGATTATGGCCAGGCGTGAGGGGACACAGGGAATCGAAATCTTGTCGCAGCCCTTTTTGACCAGAAGATCGGTACAACGGGGTTTGGGCGGCGGAAGGAAGATCCCATCCGGGGCGCTGGGAATGTTTTCCTTACTGCCAAAGACACCAATGTAAGACTCCACCTTGTCGTAATAAGGAGCCAGATCCTGATAGGTGATGGGCCAGTCATCACCCATCCCATCTGTGGAGCGGGATTTGAAATCGACTTCAGCAAAACGCAAGGCGATTCGCCCCCAATGATTGGTTCGTCCCCCCACAATGCGCGAGCGGAACCAGCGAAACGTTGAACCCGGGCCGGAAGTGTAGGGCTCGCCCTCGATGGTCCAGGACCCGTTCGGGGCCATGAATTCAGTTCTGCCGAAATCTTCGTAACCCGCTCCGCCAATCCCCGCGCCACGGTGAGCCAACTCGTAAGGCCAGGTGAGCATCTTGAAGTCCTTGGCCGGATTGACTGGCGGACCTGCCTCTAACATCACTACGTTGAGCCCGCCCTCGGCTAGCACTTTGGCCGCCATGCCACCGGCAGCGCCTGAGCCGATGATACAAACATCGTATACTTTTGGGGAGCGAATGATTTCCAGCATCAGTATGCTCCTACAAAATCCCCTCTGGGGAGGAGAGGTGCGAAAACATTCCGATGCACCCCCTCACCAGCCTTGTGAACGCTTATCAAGCGTTCACCCCTCTCCCCCAGTGGGGGCGAGGGAGTTAAATCTAATGTTTACTTTCCCCTCGCCCCAACGGGAGAGGGGCCAGGGGTGAGGGGGCAGTGCAATCCTCTCGATAGCGGATTCTTTCACACCTCCCCTCCCATGGAGGGGAATAGTTTTCATGCTCTGTGGCGCCGCTTGGCGGCATGGTAAGCTCCTTTGAGAAACTTCTATCTTAAGGACAGCGATGCAAAACAGTGAGGTATTTCGGTGCGGTGTCAGATGGCCGGCGAAAGTCTGTTAGATTTTCATTAGCCCCGTGCTTCAGCTCGGGGACTTTTGTCGTTATGTTCTGGGCTTCGTCTGAACGCGCCGTGGCCCATCGTTCGACGGGCCGCGGCGGGGGCAGACCAGACCTAGGCGAATAGCTTCAACAGAGGAGTGCCTTTGACCAGCTCGCGGGGCTGGTTAAGATCATTGAGGACTTCCATGTCGGGATCAATCCCCAAGGCATAATAGACCGTAGCCACCAGATCGGTCGGATGCACCGGGTTTTCCAGTGGCGAGGAGCCTGTCTCGTCCGATTTTCCGTACAGTTCGCCGCGCTTGACACCCGCTCCGGCGATTAAGCCCGTGTAGCAGTAGGGCCAGTGGTCGCGGCCGTC
>QHZQ01000671.1:0-469 GCA_003224725.1 Acidobacteriota bacterium
GGGCACGATATTGTCTTTGCCGTTCGGGGAAAAAGAAACGGAGACGGCGTTTTCAAGCGAAGCACGGCGGCTTTATTTTATCGGCTCTTGCGGCACCTAACCGCGACCGAGATCCCCTTGGATGCCGGCGATTTTCGACTGATGAGCCGGCGCGCCGTAGAGCCCTAAAATCCACCCGAGAGAGGAACCGATTCGTGAGAGGTCTGGTTGGCTGGATCGGGTTTCGTCATACGTGTGTCACATTCGTGAGAGAGGCCCGGCATGCAGGGGAGACGAAATATCCCGTCCGAAAGATGGCGAGGTTTGCCTTGAACGGAATCATCTCTTTTTCCTTTGTGCCGCTTCAAATAGCCACCTATCTTGGCTTTATGGTCTCCCTGATCAGCTTCATTTACCTCGGGTATGCTGTTTGGCTTAAGCTCTTTACGGATCGCGTTATGCAGGGCTGGGCGTCGGTCATTGTGGCGGT
>QHZQ01000671.1:493-4958 GCA_003224725.1 Acidobacteriota bacterium
GCAGCGGCCTTTATACTTAATCGATGAGGTCGCGGGCTTCAAGAAGACATCGAACAATAGCAAGGGACAACACCCGTCCCCGATAAGTCCTGGCGAGCGGCAGACCGAAGATTCGTATGGGGCATGACACTTTATTAATTTATATGATAATGGCTGCTCCCCTCAAGAGATAAATAACTTGCAGAAAATGGCAAATTCTTAACTCTTGCAGCAACGCTCTCGGGCAAATCATGAATGGGTGTCCTTTCCATGACAAGAATCAGCCTGAAGAAAAAAATATTATTCTATTTTGTTATGTTAATATCAGTTGTTTTTCTGATTGAATTTTTTTCTTTTGCTGCGTTTTTTATTATCAAAAAAGAATGGTTTTCTTTCTCCAGGATATATTCTGAGCGAAATAGTCGGTCTTACGAGATAGATACTCTAACATCGAGAGGTGGCAAAAAGGGGAGTGCTGATAACCAAACCATAGCCTCAGGCCAAGTCATACACCCATACCTTGGATATGTTTACAGCCCCGAATATAACAAAGAAGAATATAGTAATATTCCGATTTCAGAATATGGTTTTGTAGATAACACCGGGCCTATTCATGCCAAATCTAATGACAGGGTAATATTAGGGATTTTTGGTGGTTCCGTCGCTTTTTGGTTTTCTGTTCACGGCATAGATTCGCTAATAAGTGAGTTAAGAAAATCCCCTGAATTTTTAAATAAAGAAATCGTTATCGTAAGGACGGCAGTATACGGCTATAAACAACCCCAGCAATTAATGGCGCTTACTTATTTATTGGCATTGGGAGCTCATTTTGACATCATCATCAACCTAGACGGCTTTAATGAAGTAGCACTCCCGCCAGCGGAAAACATGCCAAAGAATGTATTTCCGTTTTTCCCAAGGAACTGGTTTTGGAGAGTTCAGGACTTACCCGATTCAGTTACTCGATCTATTGTGGGCGAAATTACCTATCTTAAGTCAAAGAGAAGCAAGTGGGCTCGGGTATTTTCTAAAGCACCCCTCCGCTACAGTATTACGTTGAATCTTATTTGGAAATACTATGATCACAATTTAGCCACGGCAATATCCGATGATGAGTTAACATTGCAGCGTTATAGGCCAAATGGAACTATTTATGTTGCAACCGCCCCGCCCCGCCACTACGAGACTGAATCCGCACTCTTTGAAGATCTCGCGTCTTTCTGGAAGATGAGTTCGCTTCAAATGTATAGGCTCAGTGCAGCCAATAGGATTAGGTATTTTCACTTTCTTCAGCCTAACCAGTACGTAGCCGGATCAAAAATAATGAAAAAAGAGGAATCAAAGCGAGCTCTTTTAGATGGCCATCCGTATAAAAAGGGAGCCGAAAGAGGGTATCCTTATCTAATCAAAGCCGGTGAGGAGTTAGTCAATCAGGGAGTTCATTTTCATGATTTAACGAGGATATTTACTGATAAGGTTGAGCCGATCTATGTAGACGCTTGCTGCCACTTAAATAAGACAGGCAATGAGATTGTTGGGACTGTTATCGGTCGAGCCATAATTCAGGACATTAATACTGAAAATACTCCGGGGGAGAAAAAACTGGTTTCGGAGAACGGAGTTCACTTTTTAAATGAATAAGGTCTGAAGAGATAGGAGGATATAAGATATGTCACACAAGAAGCAAAAGTTTGATTTAATCCTAGTTTTCATGCCTGCATTCTGGTTGCTGTCGACAATCCCTGCCTATGCGTATTTGGATCCGGGATCGGGTAGCATGATATTACAGGTATTGCTGGGTGGTGCGGCTGCTTTGGTGGTTATCTTGAAATTATATTGGAATCGTTTTCTTTCGCTAATAGGGATGGATAGGAAGAAAAGGAAGATGCAAAATTAGACCATCTCTGATTCGTGATCTTCCCACAGTTAGTTGGGGCTATGCATATCGGTAACCGCCCATTACACATAACAAACTATCAATTTGAGCCTGGATCGTTCCGTGACCGGGATAGTAGGGTTTTTTATGGCGACGATGCCGTCTTTCGGGGCTTGAGTGATAGAGCGCTGGACGAATGGGAGACTTTGTCATCTACGACATTTTTTCCACGATTCATAACCGAGGGCAAGCTGGTCCACACCGAGCGGATCTACCCTATGGGCGAGTCGAGCCCGGCCCTAGTGGCCAGGTCATCCCGTTCATTTCATACCCTTACGAGTGGTCCTTCGGAATGCTAAAAGACGCTGCTTTATTGCTGCTTGAGCTAGTGCTTGTGGCGCTAGATGAAGATATGATTCTAAAGGACTCGTCGGCATTCAACATTCAGTGGAAGGGTGCGAAGCCCATCTTTATCGACGTCCCGTCGTTTAAAAAGCTACCCCCCGGCGAGCCGTGGGTCGGATATCGGCAGTTCTGCCAGATGTTTCTATATCCGCTCTTTCTTCTGGCCTACAAGAACGTTTCCTTTCAGCCGTGGTTGCGCGGAAGCATCGACGGTATCGAACCAGAACATTGCAATAATCTCATGTCGGTCCGCGACCTGCTGCGTCCTGGCGTGTTCATGCATGTCTACGTGCAAACCAAGATGCAGGCAAAATATGCTCAGACGCGGAACGACATCAAGGGAGACTTGCATACTGCTGGCTTCAATAAAGGCTTGATAAAGGTAAATGTAAGTCGCCTCGCCAAGATCATTCGCGGCCTGACCTGGAAATGCGCCACGTCGCAATGGTCAGACTACGCCAGCGACAACAGCTACACTGGGACTGATCGCGAGATAAAGATAGGCTTCGTCCGTAATGTGGTCCTGTCACGCCCCTGGAACCTGGTATGGGATCTGGGCTGTAATAGCGGAACTTTTTCTCGGATCGCTGCCGAAAAAGCCCGTTACGTGGTGGCCATGGATGCTGATCAAATGTCTATAGAGCGCTTCTACCAGGCGCTCAAGACCGAAGGCAATACCTCTATACTGCCATTGGTCAGCAACCTCGCCGACGCCTCACCTAATCTCGGCTGGCGCGGATTGGAACGCAAGGCACTTACGGAGCGTGGCAAACCGGATTTGACACTCTGCCTTGCCCTAATCCATCACATCGTGATCAGCGCCAATATTCCACTCTCGGAGTTCGTTGACTGGCTTGTGAGTTTGGGAGCCTCTTTGGTCATAGAATTCGTAACTAAAGACGATCCGATGGTAAAGACATTGTTGCGCAACAAGCAAGACAACTACGCCGATTATGAAATCAAGTATTTCGAAGAGTGTCTGGGTAGGGCCTTTGATGTTGTCCAACGTAAAATGTTGACGTGCGGAACTCGTGTTTTGTATTTCGCCCAGGCGCGGATCTAATGGAGAGGGATAAGACGGGGAATTGAGGCGGCAACAATAAGCTCGGTGTGTCATTCGACAGGGCTTCATGCAACAAAAGAACGGTTTTTTTATAGACGCTCTGCACATCTTTGTACTGTGCAGTTTCGCGCTTGCTCAGCCGCTGTTTGACCTTCTGTCCAGGCGTGTACAGTTCTTCGTTGCCCACGGCTCGAAGCCGGTGGATGTCATTCTACTTGTCCTTATTCTGTGCATCCTCCTTCCCACGATTGCCGTTTTGATCGAGTGGGTGGCCGGGCTATTCGGCCGCCCGATCCGCAAGGGCATGCATGGCCTTGTGGTGGCTGGCCTCGTGGCTGCGATCGCCCTGCCTGTATTAAAGCAGATGGGTAGATTTTCCGGTGCAACTCTTTTGATGGGTGCTGCCATATTGGGTGTGGTGGCAGCCATAAGCTACATACGTTTTCATCCGGTGCGGAACCTTCTGACTGTTCTTTCACCAGCGCTGTTGGTCTTTCCAGGACTGTTTTTGTTTCATACTCCTGTTTTCAAGATCGTGTTTAGAGGTGGTGACCCCATCGCAGTTTATCCCAATGTTGATGCTACCGCCCCCATGATAATGGTGATATTTGACGAATTTGACATAACCTCGCTGATGGACGAACACCGCCAGATCGATCCGATACGTTATCCCAACTTTGCGGCCCTGGCGCGGGACGCCACCTGGTTTCGGAATACCACCACCGTGGCCGACCATTCAGAGTATGCGGTGCCACCCAGCCTGACTGGCAATTATTCGGGCCGGTTGCGCCTGCCAACGGCGGCTGACTATCCTCACAATCTATTCACCCTCTTGGGCGGAACCTATGACTTAAAGGTATTTGAGACGCTAACACAATTGTGCCCGGATCAATTGTGCGATAGCAGCACGAGCCGTGAGAGCTTTCCAGAGCGGATGGAGTCTCTACTGTCGGATGTGTCCATCGTCTGTCTTCACATCCTTCTCCCGCCGGACTTGACCACTGGTTTGCCCACCATCGAAGGGACTTGGAAGGACTTCGTCGCGCGCAGCAGCGGAACGGAAAAAGATACAAAACGGAAGAAGCGGAATTGGGAAACAAGAGATCAGGCCTGGCTGTTCGATACTTACATTGAATCGATTC
>QHZQ01000149.1 GCA_003224725.1 Acidobacteriota bacterium
TACCTTCGAGACCGTTGGAGGCAACGAAGTGGTTCTCAAGTTATCCGATGAGGTTTATGCGATCTATGCCCACCTGCAGCCAGCGAGCATACGCGTGAAGCCCGGCGCAAGCGTTCATCGGGGGCAGGTTCTAGGTCTGGTTGGGAACTCGGGCCTGTCCTTTGAGCCGCACCTCCATTTCCAAATTTCAGATGGGAGCCTCCTTTTAGGGGCTGAGGGGATACCCTACATCTTCGAGTCCTTCGAAGTGCTGGGGCACGGGCGGGAATGGAAGAAGGGTGAAATGAAAACAGTTCCCGAGATCCGCAAGATGCAGATGCCTCTCAAAGACGAGGTCGTGCGCTTCCCCGCAACCCCAGAGTAGACGTGATTTTCCCTTCTGTGTCTAACCCGAATCTCACGCCCGCCCACGCGCAACAGCCAAACCAGGCTCACGCCTTGTCTATGACTGCTGCAACGCGGTTAGCGGATCGGGTGGCCGCTTCCATTCCCCAGCCCAGGTTGTCTGCATAAGCCCCGGCAAAGTGGATTCGTCCGTGTGGTTCCATCACTTTCGGCCAGAACTTAGCCAGTTGCCCCGGGAAAGGAACCCGCTCACAAGCCGACGCCCAAGGATCCAAGGGCCAAGAGACTATCCGGACTTGTTCGATGTCTTCCGACCTGCCTGGATAGTACTGCCGAAACGTCGCCAAGGACTCTTCTGGATCAGCATTACCTGCGGCGGAACCGACCAGTAAGCCTCGACTTGTAGTAATTTCATCTGCCATTCGCCAGACACCCTCCAAGGAGGGCTCTCCGAAATCGAGGCTCGAGCTGATTCCGTCCTTCTCCCAAAAGCGGGTCCGAGATTGAAAGATCGTCCTTGAGATCGAATAGTACTGGGTGTTTCGGATGACATATCCCTTCTCTTCTGGCCAACCCGGGGTCAGAGGAATTTTGCGAAGCTGGACGAGCGAAATGCAACTGACCAGATAGTCGGCTTCCATTTTGTTGGCCTTGCCAAACTCACGGTAATGAACGGTGACACCCATTGCCCCATGTTCAATTGCCGTGATTGGGCATCCCAGACGTATCCTTTCACCGAGCCTGGCAGCGAAGGCATCCGTCATCTTTTGGTTCCCTCCTTTGATTCGAAACACGTGCGAAGGCCAGATTGGAACCCCTCTCAACTTAAGGATAGCTGTCCGCCAGAGCGCTTGCAGCGCTGAACTGGATCCCCCAATGAATCGGATGGCTGCATTAGAAGCACCATCCTTTCGCAGAAGCTCTGTAACGGTGACTTCGTCCAGGTACTCCAACTTCGCGTCAAAGGGACGGTACTCGTCTTCGAAGCTGTCCAGATAAGGCTTAAAGTAAAGGAGCCGAAACTCCCACCATTGATGATTGGCCAGGTAATCAATCTCCCTTTGATTGAGACCCAAACTCTGCAAGATGCTCCGGTCCGCCAGCATCTCGGGGGTATACATCTTGCCATCGATGAACCGGTTCACATTGGGGCGCCGCGGATAGGCAAGAACAGGCAGGTCAAATTCTTTAAGGTACCGCCAATACAAATCGTAACCCGGCTGGGTGAAGTGTTCTGCGCCCGCGTCGACGTAAAGTCCGTCAGCCAGGTAATCTCGAATTGTCAGGACGTGGCCACCCGTTCTGCCCGCGGCTTCCAAGACCGTCACTTCATGGCCTCGTCTCATCAGTTCGTAAGCACAACACAACCCGCCAATTCCCGCTCCTGCCACAATGACCTTCTTCTTGCTTCCACCAGACTGGGCAGAAGGCTGTGGCACGAAGAGGCCCGAAGCCAGCATCGCGCCTGTCATTGTAAGAATTTCCCGTCGCGTCACCGATGTCATCTGGATGCCCTCACTAGGGTTACTTGGTAGCGAAGAAGTTCAAACTTCGGTCAAATTTGTTAAGCTGCTGTCCCCTCACCCAGGGAGCTTTCTCAAAGCTCCCATACCTCTCCCAATGGGAGAGGGTGGTGAGGGGTGAGTCTGCAACGGAGACGCAACGCTCGGCGGTCTGAGGTTGCTCGCTACTACCGTGTCAAGGATGACAAAGCAAGTAACGTGACCCTGCAGTCGACCCACTCACTTACAGCGTGATTACCACGAATGTGTCGGTTGGAACACACCCGCCCGTCGAATTGCCCTGGCGACATATTCGTCGCCGTCGGACACTGTAGCCGCGACAGAACTCATCAGGAAATGTTGTCGATTCAAATATCCCTCCGTCAGCTCATCCATTTCAGCATAGTGTCAAGATCCCATCTGGCTTCCGGATGGACCCGAGCGTTGGACGCCTTTTCGTATATCTTGCTGACGGCGGAAGGCTCCAGGCTAAGGCCGTTTGCCCCCACGGCGCCTGCCAGCGTCACTGGTCGCGGATTAAGCGAGGCTACGACTTCCGGCAGGTCGACACGTTTCAGCAGGTTCGGGACGAAGTTTGCGAACGGGTACTGATAGTCTTCTGTCTCCAGGATGTCTTGATAGGAGACCAGGCCGCCAGCCAGATACAGGCGACCGATGTTGGGATCGAGGGCTGCGGCGAACAGGGCCGGTACGGTCAATGGACCCATCGCCGCCACGAGCAAGTCGCGCCCTTTCAAAGCGGGATGCGACCGAATCCCGCCAGCAACCGCAAGCACATCGGTCACACGTTGCCCGAGCAGCGGCTTGCCAAAGATGAGAGAGGCCCAGGCATAGTCCTCTTCTCCGTTGTGAGACCGCGCATGCCCAGGATTGCCCCGCCCGACTTCGGGCCAAAGATCTCCGACGCCTCGGACATCGGCGGTACAAACAGGGGAGCCCTCTCGCGCCAGTGACTGGCAGAGCTCGTCCTCGAGACATCGGCTGTTGCGTCCGGACGGGTCCAGCAGAAGAACGACAGGCTTGGACTTGTCAAGGTGCTTCGGAAGAAATAGCCAGGCGGGGACCCAAACTTTTGGAGCTGACCGTACCTCCACGGCTTCGATGTCGATGCCACCGGAAGAAACATGTCGCAGTACGGAAAACGAAGAGGAAGCCGGAGGATCCACGCCAATCAACCTGTCGAGCGGTGTAGGTTCTTTTACCACGCTGCGATTTTTGATGAGCGTGAAGGGCGTCTGCCCGTGGAAAGACCGCACCACGTTGCCGCTTTCGGAGACCCAGAGAACTTTGTCGGGCTCCGGTTCGGTCGGCGGTTCGTTTTCGACCAATTGTAGGTCCGGATTCGCAGATCGTAGGTCAGTTCGTGGGGAAGAGGAGTGTCCGCCCAGGCGAGCTGCTCGGCGTGCCCAAGAACTTGGTAAACCTTCTTAAGCTTCCCGAACTCTTCCCAGCCATTGCGGAGGTACTGCGAAGAATAGGTGTGAAGGAAATCCAGATCGCTCACCGTGATCAAAAGGGGTTTGGGCGCGATCGGATAGAGGAGGTCCCAACGGTCGAAGCCTAACGGCCCGGAACCGAGGAAGTCCTGTTCGGCGTCATCCGTCGAACCCGGAGGGTCGAAATCGGCAGAGGCGAGGTTCTCAGTGTTCCCCATGTGAACCACGGCGGCGGTGAGCCGGTCATCGACGCAGGAGAGCATCATTGTGAGGGTACCGCCGCCAGAATGGCCGGTGGAGGCAAGTCGCTTGGGATCGACGAGAGGGTGTGAGGCCAGCAGGTCAAGGCTGCGGACCGCGTCCCAGACCTGCAGGCGCGAGCTGGTGTCACCGATCAACAGCATTTGCTTGCCGGGAACAGTGTGCTCGGCATCCGAGTTGCGGCGGCGCGTGCGAGTGCCGCTTGAGTCGGGATAATAGACTCGTTCTCCCTGCCCCATTGGATCAAAGGCCAAGACGAGGAACCCAAGGCAGGCCAGTCCCTGACAGCAACGCTGATAAGTTGGCCAGGCCTTGCCATTTAAGGTGTGGCCCATCTGAAACAGCACACCAGGATAGGGCGGACGGCTCCCGGTGGGGATGTAGAGGTTCGCGGGAACATGAAAGTCCGTCCGAGTCTCATACAAAATTTTCTCGACCCGATAGCCTCGGCGCTCGAACGATCCGATGGTGCGCTGGTTCAGCGATGTGCGCTCTGGCATCCCGCCGACCAGTTTCCAGAAGGTCTCGCGGACCCACCGCTGGCGGGCCTGGACCGCCTCCGGAGCCGTAAGCTTTGCAATGGCGGCGTTACGGCGGTGATAGGAGATGGCGGCGAGATCGCGGAGATAATTCGGCAAGCAGCGGGAATAATCCCGATAGGCCACACCGGAGAACACGTTCTGGGCGGGCCCCAGCCCACGCGCAATGGCGAAAACGGCTGGGAAGGAAAGGAATTGCCGTCTGGTCACCGAGAGCAACGTCCTCTTCGGACTGGCTTCTTGCGCAGCAAAGGTATTCACGAACAAGGCCTTTCGCCGTAGGGAATGGGCATTTGCTCTGCGACGCGCCGGAAGCTGTGAAAAAATTCAAAACCGGCCGAGATCGGGAGGGCGCTAGGGCGACGGCTCGCCAGGAGGCTCGCCCTCCCAATTTTTTCACACCTTCCCAGTGTCCGGGGGGATCCGGACTTTCAACAGAAACTCTGGCCATCTCGCATAGGTGGACATCTTCACCCGGGTTAAAATGTCACCTTCAGGGCAAACTGCAGGATCCGCGGATCAAAGGCCGAAGTGATGCGACCAAAGCTGCCCGCGTTTGCCCTGGAGTTGGGTGTTCCGAAGTTGACATTGTTAAAGATGTTAAAGAACTCCGCGCGGAACTGTATCGACGTATGCTCAGTGACTTTTATCGTCCTTAACAGACCCAAATCTGTATTGAAGAATTTTGGCCCTCGCAAAATGTTTTTGCCCGAATTTCCGAAGGTCCCGAAGGCATTCTGCACGAACTTGGAGGTATCAAAAAACTCTTCAATCAGCTCGCCATGAGGGCGATCAGAACTGAGCTGGGCGCTACCGCCGAGAAAATCCGCCCGGGTATTATTTCTGCTCCCGCTGAACGAGTTGTCGCGGCCACTAAAAACAGAGAAAGGGAAGCCGCCGCGCCAATTGACACTGGATGTTAACTCCCAACCATTTAGAATATGACGCCCGATCCCTGCTACCTTTGCCTTCGGTAGCTCCCAAATACCGGAAAACTTGAAATAGTGTGCGATATCGTCATTCGACAGACCGTAGTCAAAGCGACGGTTGAACGGGTTGGTCCAGCCAAAGTCATTGAGGTGCTTAGACCAGGTATAGTTGGACAACACCGAAAGCCCGCGAGCGAAGCGTTTCTCCACCGTCAATTGCAAGGCATTGTAATTGGAATTATGGGTTGATTCATCTTGGTCAATCCTGCCAAAATCCTTGTAAATACGCCTTTCCTGAATGTTTCCGGAGGATGATTGCCCAGGTATGTAGATGGCGGGGTTTACATTCCGGGGTATCATAAAATCTCCGTAGACCAGGTGTGTGCCCTTGTTCCCAAGATAAGCAGCCCTAAACAGCCAGTCCTTCCCGAGCTGCCGTTCGAGCGTGAGATTCCAGGAAATCAGCGAAGGGGTTTTCATATTCCTGTCGATTAGCTTGACGCCCCCCTGAACAGAGACAGGCAATACAAAAGTCGCCTCCGGTCCCAGCACATTGGGACCGAACTGGTCAGGAAAAGGGTTTGGCACTCCGGCACTGCCGTAAGGATCTTGAAAGTCGATATCATTGAAGGAAAGAATGGGGGAGAAGGGGGCCACGACGGCGCCATTGGTGAAAGTAATCAGCTCGGGAGCCATATAGTAAAAGCCGGCGCCGCCTCGCAGGCTCGTTTTGCCATCCTGGGTCAATCGATAGGCGAAACCCAGCCGGGGAGCGATATTGGCCAGTTGATTTTCAGCACCGGCCTCGGGACACCCCTGATCGTGGTTCTCGCCTCCGTAAATTATTCCCACGGGCGCATTTGGATAGCGTTGGGATTTGGCTCCCGGCACGAAACAGGCTCTACGCCCTTGCGACTCGCGGTAAGCAAGGAAGGGGTCCCACCGAAGACCGAGCTGGAGGGTCAACCGAGAAGTGGCGCGCCAGTTGTCTTGAACAAAAAGGTGCCACTGATTGGACTGCGGAAAATCTGAATACTCGCCGCCTCCTTGCTCGAACAGGCTAACACGACCCAGCATGAAGTCTGCCAGGTTATCTCCTGATAGGGCATCAAAGAAATAGAAATACCCGGCTTTTTGGTAAGTATTGCTAACATTGGACCAGGGCCGCACCAATTCGCCGCCCAAATGCAGTTCGTGCCTGCCACTTATGAGGCTGACGTTTTCACGGATCGTCCACGCCCCATGGGACCAATCTCCAAAGTGATTCGTGTCTATGTTGAAGTAGCCATCCACCGGAAGATAAATCTCCGCCGGCGGCTCCTGTGTTGCGATCCTGACACCGGCGTCAGCAAACGAAAAAGGGGCGCTTGACCGCGATCCGCCGACCTGTCGGCTCCACCCCACTTGGGTATTGAACAACAGCGTGGCCGAAGCACTGTAATTGTGATTGAAGGAGAAAGTTTGCACTCTCACCGTATTCGCTTGGTTGCTTGCCGCAAGGATGTTGTCTTTCGGAATGAAGGACGGTTGGTTAAAGTTAGTGAAAAAGTAACGACCACTGATCTGCTGTTTTCCTTCATTCCAATCGATCTTGGTCATGAACTGGTCATCATTTTGCGCAAAAGGAGAAGTCGCATAGGTCAATTGCCCAGCGGGTCCGTTGGGCAGAGGTATCCATTGATCCAAGAAGAACTTGGAGACAGGACTGAAGCGGCTCGGGGGTATCTGGTTACCCGGGAAAGGAGTCCCTGTCACAGGATCGACAAGTTGCGCGGAAAGCGAAGAGAAGTCGCCGTTGCGTTGTTCCTGAGTAGGGACAAAGGCGATTTGGCCTTCTGCTGCGCTGCGAATGCGCGTACCCTGATAGGTCCCAAAGTAAAATAGTTTGTCTTTTCGGATAGGCCCGCCGAGGCTTCCTCCAAATTGATTTCGCCGAAGGTCATCGTGCTTGGGCGCAAAGAAGTTCCTTGCGTTAAGGCTGCCATTCCGCAGGAATTCAAATAAGCTTCCATGCATTGTATTAGTGCCAGACTTGCTGACAATGTTTACCACGGCACTGGCAGAGTTTCCGAATTCAGCCGAGAGGTTATTAGATTGCACATTGAATTCCTGAATGGCATCGGGGTTCGGGAAAGGCAGGTTCATGTTCAACTGGGGGTCGTTGTGACCCGTGCCGTCCAGCTGATAATTTACATGAGCGGGTCCGCCCCCGTTCACGGCGGCTTGCTGCTGGCCAGGGTATACCCCACCCTCACAACCCAAACCACAATATCGACCTGAGGTATCGGCGGATCCGGGCCCCAGAAAAACCAGCGATTGGGCTGTCCTTCCATTGAGTGGCAAATCCACGATTCGTCGTTCATCCACGAGCTGCCCCACAGCGGCGGTGCCAGTGGTGACTACATCAACTTCCTCCGCAACGGTAATGGTTTCGGTCATTTCTCCGACGCGCAAGGTTACTGCCTGAGTGGCCGCCCGGTTGACAGTGAGAGTAATGCCGTCCTGAACGTATGTGAAGAATCCGGGCTTCTCGACTGTGAGCCGGTAATTTCCGACCGGCAATCTTGGGAACAGAAACACTCCCACGGCATCTGTTGTCACCGCTTGTTTGAATCCGGTATCGATATTTCGGACTGTCACCTTGGCATCGGGCACCACGCCGCCCGAAGCGTCCACGACCGTACCATTGAAGCTGGCTGTGGTGAATTGAGCAGACAAAGGCGGGTTCCACAATAGTACCGTCATGATTGCCAGCCAAAAAACGCTCACGCAGCTTTTACCGTTGAGATGGAGGTTCTTCATTGCCTTTACTCCTTTGAATAGGTTGAGTAGGTTCTTTAGTTCGGCTCACAGACGAAGGCAAGTCCTTACTGTTGCTAAAATCTTGAGCGACTCTCGCATCAACGTTTTGCAACTCCTTTTCCAGGTGGTCAAAGCCACTCAAAAGGCGCTTTATGGCTTCATCCCTGTGGCCTGCTGAAGGGCTTCCGTCGGCAAACAATCCGAGAGTCAGTCGCACGGTCTGGTCCACCGCAGCAAACAAACGAAGCGACCCAGCGGCCCAGTTCCTTTCTGCTGAATCGTAAGTGTCTGACAATAGCGCGGCTTCACCAGCGTTCCCGCTCTCATGTCTCTCACTACTGACGAACGGTGATAGCACGGGCTCGACTAGTGCTCGGGTCTGGTCTAGTTTTGTCCTGACGGCGTCCAAATGATCTCTTATCATTTGCTCCAGCAACCATAGAGCTGAGATGTGTACTTTGCTTCGCTGCAGCGACGGGCCTAATTCAGCCAAGTGACGCAGAGCCCAAGCTTCGTCCAAGGCAGATTCGGAGGCAGAGACAACCTCGTGTGAAAGTTCCGAAATTTGTTGGTGGGGACTTGCTGCTTGCTTTCCATCCCGTCCCTGCCCGGGAACAGTACCGCCACGTCCTTCTGCGAAGTACTGCTCCAATAAATCTTGCACCGGTAATTTGCTGCTTTGGACTTCCACCACAGCATTGTGCTGCACAGACGGGACGGTTTGATTCTCGCGATCTTGGGAAGACGGAGATGACGAAGCGGCTGCGAATGCTTCCGCCGTGGTCTGAAGATCCAGCGTTACCAGCGGTATCTTCTGCAATGCCGCAATGAGCTCCTCTTTACGCTGCGCCGTCTCGGAATACCCGTGAACTTCAATTTTTTCTGCACCCCGAACCACTTCGATGGGCTCGCCAAGACACGCCTGCAAGCGATGCAGCGCATAGTGAGCCTCAATTTCGGCTGCCGTCAACTCGCCGGAACTGGGGAGCGATGAACGGGCGAGAATCAACGTCGGCGGAAGAATTGCTTGAGGAATCGGAGCGGCTGGCTCAGAAAAAATGGACCGGCTGAGAGCATTCAAGGCTAAAACCTCAAAGGAGGTTTCGACCAACTCGAAACCGTGGGTTTCGTTTTCGCCCTGAACATAAAGGTGTTCCTGAACGGGGTGCCAGTCCTCGGCCCGCACGATCATTTCGGCGCTAATGATCGAATTAGGCGCGTACGGCCCTGCAGCCAGAGTCTCAATCCTTAAGACCTTTTCGCCATCTTTGGAGTGAGCATCCGTGACTCTCTCGCTCTGCAGGTGCACAGACTCTCGCCATTTTTGGTAGGCACGAGCCGACAGGGGCTGCTGTTGGTCCCAACGATTTGCGAGGTAAACTGCTCCTAGGTCAGCCAAAATCTGCGGAACAACGCGAGACGCAGAGTCACTGTCGTTCCCCAAGTGTTGACTTTCATCCAAGTCCTCCGGAAGAAATCTGGCTCCGTGAACATCCTCGACCCGCTGGCTGAAGCGGCTGTTACTTGCATCTTTCCAAATTTCCCACGTCACAGCCTCTTCAGGTTGCGACTTCGGGAAATGGCGCCGCACTCGGATCTTTTGGTGTACGACTGGTTGAGACACCAATCGGGCCTTCCGAAATTCTGCCTCTTCGGTGCGCTGCAAAACCTCCATGGCTGAGACAGGTTTAACTGAGACTAGACGGCCAATCAGAAGCACGGCAGCACTCAACAGAATGAAGCTGCACAAGACTCCCAACGATAAACGAGGATGGAAAAGCGCACTCTCGAGCCCACTGCTGAGATGCGAATTCCGCAGGGGCCGAGATCTCTGGGAAGCAAGGCGTTTCAGTTTAGCTTCAAACTTGGGGATAGCTACTTCGGGAAAGCTGGGCGACTCAGAGCCGAGAAACTTTTGCTCTTCCATGAAAGCTGAGATTAAATGCTCAATCTTCTCGCGTTGCGCCCTGCACGCCCAACAGGTGCGAAGGTGCGCTCGAATCCTTGCATCTGCACAGTGTCCCGTTCCCCCATCAAGGAAGAGGAATAAATCTTCCGGGGAAGGATGCCACGTTTGGCCAAGCAATCGTTTGTAGGAAAAGTCAATCATAGGATTTCGCGAAACAGTTTTTTGACCACTCGACGCAGAAAGCTAACCAGGGTGTGTGTCCTCATATCAAAGACCTCGGCGATCTCTCGATAGCTCAGGCCCTCAGCTCTCAGATCCAGACATTCCCTCTCCTGCGGAGACAAGCGCTTCAAAGCAAGATGGAATTTCCCTTGCTGCTCCTGTTCCAGCAACCGACGCTCAGCGCTGGGAGCTAGGTCCGGGTATGTTTCGCAGACCCGTTCCCATTCGTTCGAATCGAGTGATTGGAAACGGGTGTTGAGAGCTTCTCGGTCAATTACCAGGTTGTGCGCAACTCGAAACACCCAGGCTCGAATGTTCTCAACCTTCCTGCCCTTGTCGAGCCAGCTGTACAACCGTAGAAACACCTCTTGAGTTAGGTCCTCTGCTTCCGAGGCATTTGCAAGGCGCCGAAGGAAGTAGCGGTACACTGGATCTCGTAAGAGGTCAAAGACTTGGGCAACCTTGACCTCCAAAGTCGAAACGCCCCGCATCGTTCGCAGCAACTCTCCGTCTAAGCTGAGCGTTTCTATCAAGCTATACTTCCCCACCACAAAAGGACTCCGGTTTTGGGAGCAGGGAAAAACCGTTGGAGCGATTCTGAGCGATTGACACTGAAAATCTTGAAACGATGTTCCAAATTTCCGAACAGTTAGCTCAGATCAGATTGATTTTCTCTCAGACCCGAGCAAGATTCTTTGACTCTATATCTATTAAGACTGCACAAAAGTCGATTTTGTGAGAAGCAAAGAAAAAAATTGCTAGCGGCTCACCAAGAAGCATGTGCTGAACTAAGAGGTAAAAGATCGGCCCTCTACGCAGGTTCAAGATCACGGACTGCCATCAAGCAACCGTAAAAGCCTGTACCGTCGAAAAACCTAATCAGTCTATAATAAGTGCCTTCAAGCTGGCCAAGGTCCGCCCGTGTGATTCAGTTTGGGCACGGAGTTCATTGATGGAGGGCACAAGGGTCCTTAACTCCTCAGTCTTGGTGCGGGACCATTCTTCTACGATCCTGAATTTTTGTGAAGGAAAGGCGTGATTGACGTCAACTATTATTTTCTTCGCCGCTAAAAAAATAATTGTCACTGATCAGCCTACGACCCAGTGGTCGTCTCCTGGTCGGGTAATGAGTATGCGTTACCGGTCCGGGAGACAGGCAAACAGCAGGAGTTCGTGCGTCAGTTCGTCCTGCAGGAAGGGCATTGTTACGTGGGAGCGGAACAACGATTGAGAGCATTCACATCGCTAGTCGCATGGAGTGCCGCGGGCGCTCGGCCAACAGACGGGTTCCAGTGACAGGTCGAGTTTATCCCGCAGAACGTCAGGCGGATTCTTGATCTCGGAACCGGAGACGGTCGCCTCTTGGCTCTGCCACCGCGGGAAATTCAAGTGAATGATGGCGGCTGCAGCCGACAGTCGCTGTTCGTAAAACAGAAGGAATGAAGGAGTAGGCCACAAGACACCTGGCAGCGGGTGCGGCCGGCCGCCGCTGCGACGATTGACCCGACAGCATTAGGCTCGTATAGCCGAGGGAGGATTGTATGTTGAACCCATTTGGGCTCATTCACTCTCTTGCACTTTCCGTTTGCGTTGTCCAATTTTTCCAAGGAAACCCACAGGTCGTCTCCCCGACAGGAATTCAGTTTAGAGGCAACAAGGTTTTTTCCAACGATCAACTGCTCAATGCCATGCAGTTGGCGTTTGGACTTGACATGAACGGATCTACAGGTCTTAGCGTTGACCGTGGTGCGCTCACGAAGGGTGCGGACCGGGCCCGCAAATTTATGGCCGACCAGGGGTATCTAATCTCGGAGGTGGGCGATCCGAGATTCGAACATTCCAATAAAGGGCTCACACTCATCATTCCCATCACAGAGGGTCCTCTCTACCGATTGGGTCGGGTTAGGTTTGAGAACTCAACCCTCTTCTCCCCAGAACAATTGCTCGATCTTTTCGGAATGAAAGAAGGTGACATTGCCGTGTCGTTCAGTACAAGGATCTTGGATGGAATCGAACGACTGAAGAGACTCTATTCAAACCACGGATATCTCCAGTGGACCATCATCCCGATGACCGAGATGAATAATGATGAAGGATTCGTTCACTGCACGTTTCGATTGGAGGAAGGTCCTGTCTTCTCTATCCGCCGGCTGACGTTCTCTGGAAGCACAAAGACGAACGAGCAAGCTTTGCGAACCCAGTTTCTGATCGGAGAGGGGCAATTATTTAACTGGCAGTTGTTAGACGAAAGTCTTTTGCGTGTCCATCAATTGGGCTTGACTGAAGAAATCCAACCTAGCGACGTAAGGTTAAAACTTGACGAGTCAACCCATCAAGTCGATGTAACAATCAACCTGAAGGGAAGCCCACACTTTCCAAACCCGTGAAGAACCAAACCCGGTCCAGGCGGCCCGCAGGCAGCGCGGCCGGATGAACAGGCAACAATCGAAGACTACCATTGGGAGAATGATATGGAGAGTTTAGTCAGCGACATTCGATTCGCGCTGCGGAGCCTGAGGAAAGACCGCCGCTTCACTTTCGCCGCGATTATCGCACTGGCGCTCGGCATCGGTGCGACGACCGTAATCTTCAGCGTTATCGATGGCGTTCTCCTCAGACCCTTCCCTTACAAAGACTCCGACCGGCTGACGACGGTCTACGAACACTTCGTGAGTGGAGCCCTGGACCTCCAGTGGCTGGAACCGGAGGAAGTGGTCGACTTCAAAGAGCAAAACCACTCGTTTGAAGACATGATTGCGTTTAGTGCGTTGGAGGTTTTCTACAACGGCCGCGAAGGGACTCAATGGGTTGTCGGTGGGCGCATAACGCCGAACGCCTTTGATTTCCTCGGGGTCAAGCCGCTGCTTGGTCGTCCCATTGGGCTAGCAGACGGCAACCCGAGTGCGCCCCCGGTGTTCGCTATGAGCTACCGAATGTGGGAGAAGGAATTCAATGGTGACCCAAAGATTGTGGGAACCGTCTTGACTTTGAATGGCCAGCCCAGAACCCTCGTCGCCATTATGCCAAAGCGGTTTCTGTTCTTTGACGTAGACATTTGGATCCCGCTAGATCTGAGACGAGATACCGCCCTCATCGGCGCCAACAATATTCCCGCGAACTTTGGAGTCCTAGGACGTCTCAAGCCGGGGATCAGCCTGCGTGCAGCGGCGGCAGATCTCGATGTGATCGCACAGCGTTTCGTCAAAAGGCAGCCAGGCGGAAAGTATCTCGAGCCATTCACGATTCTGACCAAGTCTCTCACGGATGATGCTGTTGGCCCCTTCCGGAGTATGCTTTTTGCCTTGACTGCGGCGGTCACGCTGTTGCTCTTGATCGCCTGTAGCAACGTTGCCAACCTGCTGCTGGCCCGGGCGACAGTCCGCGACAGGGAGATTGCCCTCCGAGCAGCATTGGGCGCAGGGCGGCTCCGGCTCATCAGGCAGCTTTTGGTGGAGAGTTTTCTGCTGGCGATGGGAGGTTGCATTGCTGGATGCGTGCTTGCCTATTTCGGACTGAAAGAAGTCGTAGCCATCATTCCGCCAGACACAATCCCCTCCGAAGTAGTCATCACATTAAATTGGGCCGTCTTGCTTTTTGCACTAGGCGTGACCATGCTGATCACGCTGCTCTGCGGTTTAGCGCCCGCAGTCCATGCTGTGGGTGGTGACTTGCACACGAGGCTGATGGGTAGTGGCAAGGGTGTTAATGGAGGCTTCCGGCACGGCCGGCTTCGTGCTGGGTTAGTGATTGTCGAAGCGGCTTTTTCGATTGTGCTGCTGATCGGATCCGGACTGATGATTCGCAGCCTCACAGCTCTCCGCCACGTCGAATTAGGCTTCAATCCAGTCAACGTCCTGGACCTGCGAGTAACGTCTCCTCCTGGTCGTTACGATAGGGCGGACCAGAAAAAGGTTTTCTTCCAGAAAATTCTGGCGCGTGTCACGGCAATTCCGGGAGTTATCGCAGCCGGGGTGCATTGCTGTGCTGCCCCACCGCTTGCCACACCATTTAGCTTACTCTCAGTATCCGGAAAGACCTACCCTGAAGCGTCGTACGTGCAGTTCGAGCTGTGCAGTCAGGGATATTTTCAAACACTCGACATCCCTCTGAAGCACGGGAGGCTATTCTCGGAAGGCGACATGGATTCGGCACGGCGGGTGGCAGTAATCAATCAATCGACGGCCCGAACTTACTTCAAAGGCGAAGACCCGATCGGGCAGAGAATCAAGTTCAGCAGTTTCGATCCCTTGCCGGGCTATCCGCACAACGCTTACTTCGAAATCGTCGGCATTGTTGGTGACGCGAAGAACAGTGGCTTGCGGGATCCCGTCAAGCCGGAGGCGTATATTCCCTACCCCTCTGTGGAAGCCGGCAATCGGAGCATTCTGGTGAAGACGGCAGCAAACCCGCTCTCCTTGCTGCCGACCCTTCGTCGCGAGATCTTAGCCACAGACCCCAATGTCGCACTGATAAACGTCGAAACGCTGGAGAATCTCTTGAAACGAAACTCCTACGCACAGCCACAGTTCGGAGTGTGTACGCTGGGGACGTTTGCAGGGATCGGACTGCTGCTGGTCGTGATCGGCGTATTCAGCGTGATGGCATATATGGTGTCTCTACAGCGACACGAGATCGGCATTCGCATGGCACTTGGCGCGCAGCCGGGCGATGTGTTACGGATGGTACTCAAGAAAGGTTTGAGCCTGATCGCAGGAGGCATCGTCATCGGTGTGCTTGCGAGCTTGGGATTGACGCGCTTTCTGGCGAGCCAGATCTGGGGCGTTTCCGTCACCGACCCCTGGACGTTTGGAGGAGTCACTGTCATCATTCTCGCGGTCGGGTCGATCGCCTCCTTCTTGCCCGCTCGCAGCGCTGCAC
>QHZQ01000670.1 GCA_003224725.1 Acidobacteriota bacterium
TTTGCGCAGGATCGCGGACGTCGAGCGGGATAAAGGAAGCCGATAAACCCTCTTCCTGAAGAATTTCTGCGGAGCGCATTCCCATCTCGACATCACTGGCGGCGACCACGACATGTGCACCCGCCTGGGCCAGCCGGCGGGCAATGCCGAAACCCCAGTCACACGTGGCGTTTGTCACCACGGCCGTTCGGTTGAGGAAAACAGGGTCACGCATCAGGCAATTCTTCGGGGAATCCTAAACCTCGGGGGTTTCCCCAAGCCATCCAACCTCCGTCCACACGCAGGTTTTCCCCGGTCACATAGATGGACCGGTCCGAAGTCAGAAATAATACTGCATTGGCAATCTCTTGCACCTCGGCTAGCCGACCTTGTGGAATGCGAGTGCAGTATTTCGCCGTACTGGCGATCCCCTCTTTGATTCCATCCTTCATCATCTCCGTGAGGGCGGGACCCGGTGATACGCAGTTGACTCGGATATGAAAGTGAGCCCATTCTGTCGCTAACACGGTCGTTAAATTGATCACGCCTGCTTTGGAGACGCTGTAAGCCAAGCGCGTCGGCCACCCCCCCATTCCCACAATTGAGGCAATATTCACAATGTTGCCGCGCTGCTGCGGAATCATGGCAGCTCGCGCAACGGCTTGGCTCATCAGGAAGACGCCTGTAAGGTTGACGTCCAGTTGTTTACGCCAATCGGCCTCCGGCATCTCCTCCGACGTGTGATGAATGTAAACCCCGGCATTATTAACCAGGATATCGATGCGGCCATACTCAGCTTTGATACGTTCCACAAGCTCCATGCACGATTTGCCATCAGTCACATCGAGCTGTATGGCTTGAGCGCGGCATCCTAGTGTCCCAAGCATTTCGGCCGCTTGACGCCCTCGCTCTTCGATCAGCTCCCCCACAACCACCGTGGCGCCGTCGCGACCCAAAGTCTCAGCGATGCAGAGGCCGATGCCTTGGCCCGCGCCAGTGACAAGCGCCACACGATCTTGCAGCAACATGCCTCACCTCAAGAGTTCACCTCGCCGTCATGACCCGCTTGGAAATTGGACGCTCGCCTCCACGGTCCATTTCCGTCAAGCGGAATTTCCCTCATATCGCTCGCCATTGACTTTCTTTGGTATTTCTTCCAGTTCAATGATGACTCCGTTGGGATCACGCATATAGATGGCCCGACAACCTCTGAAGGGGCCAGAATCTACTTCGATCAATTTGCCCTGGGTTGTGGCACCCATTGCGGCGAGTGTGTTGATTGTGTCCTCAATGTCTTCAACTTCCAAGCAGACATGGGCCACGCCAGCACTATTGGGCTGGAGCGTAACGCTGTTGTCAGATGCTTCAAGATACTCAATGAATTCCATATGGTGGCCGTAGCCAGCAAGATGGGCAATCCTCAATTGGGCTCCTGGAATGCCGGTGACTTGACCCTGCCAAGCGCCCGTCCGCTCCGAAACTGAGGTCGCTCGAAAACCCAGCCCTTCAGTCCAGAACTGTACGGCGCTATTCAAGTTGGCAACGGTAAAACTCGTATGATTGAATCCAATGATCACGCTGTCCTACCCTCAGCTCTCGTTTTCCAAATGCGGTTCAATTGAGACTATTGAACCACATGTTCGTTACCTCTCGACCGAAGCATCGACCAGGGGCGGGAAATTAGCCTGGTCCATTCACCGGGAATAAGCACGATTTACCCTCAGGTCAATTCAGTACCGGGCCACACATCTCGCTTACTTATCTATCCGGTATTTCGCTATTATGGCTTTGTCGAGGCTCAGCCCCCATCCGTTTCCATCGGGGATGCGATATTTTCCATGCTCTACCCGAGGATGATTCTCGAACAACAGATAAAAAATTGGATCACGCTCGGGATCAAACAATTCTACAAATGATCCATGCGGTATGGACCCAAGCAGATGAGCGCTGATCTGTGCCTCCTCGTGATGCGCCATGCAGACGTCGAAACAATGAGCCAATCCCGCAAGCCTCTTCCATTCAGTAGGCCCGCCGCCCCAGCTAGCGTCAAAATTGCAGAAGTCGATCGATTGACTCGTTATCAAATCCCGGCAACCGCCGGCGCTAATTTCGCTCTGTCCAGCCGCGACCGGAATTCCCGTCGCTTTTCGAACAAGCTCCATCCCCAGCTTGTCACTTTCCCACTTGCACGGCTCCTCAAACCAGTACAGATTAATGTTCTTCTTGTTTGCCAAGAGCCCGAAGCGTACAGCCTCTCGGGCAGACCAATTCTGGTTTGCATCAACCGTGATGATGAAGTCGGAACCTGCCGCCGCCGAGGCAATTTGAAGCCGGACCTTGAATTTGCATCCCGCAAATCCCTTCGCACGCAACCGCTCAATTTCGTCCCCTATCCCCTTCGCCGATTGGTTCTTGTCGTAATACCCTGCCACGCAAATCACCGGCAACTCTCTCCTATAGCCGCCCCACATTCTGAAAAGCGGCGTCCCGAGAGCCTTTCCCAAGGCGTCGTGGATGGCGCTATCCACGCATGCTTGCGCCTGCGTCGCGAGCTTTCTGTCTCGGAGAATGTTTCGAGTCGGCTCTCGCGCGATAGCCCAACATGCCTCCGTGTTGAAGACATCCTGTCCAACAAGTTTCGGTGCGATCTCATTGTCGACTATTTGCTTGATTGCAACCATCGTGTCATCTTCATCCCCGTTGTAGCACTCCCCCACGACTCCGTCAGTCGTATATATCCGGGTGATTATCGTGCACCGATTGCACATCGAGTAATTGCTTCCGGTATACACAGTCTTCAGGGGAATTCTGATAGGAATTGTCTCAATGCGTTCGACTTTCATCGTTGGTGAACCAGCTCCCCAAATTATTGATGTTTGCAAAACATAATGACAGGTTTCGTCGAGGTTACGGCCTCGCGGAGCTCCGCGAGGCTCGTCGAGAGGCTGTGACTCAATTAACCTAATACTTAATAATTGTCAGCCAGCACATCGATGGTATTGCGACGGACGACTCGCTCCACAATCAGAGTCCCGATTTTTTCTCCGGCACAGGTGCCGTGGTGACCGTTGTCTTTTTGGCCGAGCCAATAGAGTGACCATAGAAGCCACCTGTAACAGGATAGAGTGCACCGGTAACAAAGGCCGCTTCATCAGAGGCCAAGAACGCGACGACGTTGCCCACGTCCTCCGGCGTACAGAAGCGCCTCAGTGGTATGGCCTGCTCGACCTGGTTCCAGACGTCGCTTGGCAGAACTCCGCTCAACTGGGCTTTCATCTCGATGGCTTTGGCACTGAGCGGTGTCCGGACGGTTCCCGGACAGACAGCATTTACAGTCACGTTATAAGGCGCCAGTTCGTACATTAAACTCTGAGTCAAGGCCATCAAGCCCATCTTGGAAGCACAATAGGCGGATGCGTAGGGTACGCCGCCCTGAGTTGTTACGATGTTGATGATGCGACCAAAGGACGATTTCATGAGGTAGGGAGCCGCGTGTTTCGCGCAAAGGAAGCTTCCCCGAAGGTTAACGTTTATCACGGCGTCCCACTCTTCTTCCGGCATTTCAGCCACCGTGGATTGATAGGTCCGCCCGGCATTGTTTACCAGAATGTCGAGCCTTCCGAACTTATCTATGACATCTTGAATCAGGGACCGCACCTCCGGGGACGAGGTCACATCCGTCGGGCGCGCCATCCCCGATTTTCCAATTTGTTCTGCGACCCGCGCGCAGGCAGAAGCCTCCAGGTCTGTAACAACCACGGATGCCCCTTCATTGGCGAAACGCTGAGCGATGCCTCGGCCAATGCCCGAGGCCGCTCCCGTGACGATTGCAACTCGGCCCATCAGCCTCATATATTTCCCTTCGGTCATTTTTTGTACGATATACACTTGGGGATGTGTCTTGTCAATCAAAAAGTTGACTCAACAGTAAATATGGCAGTTATCTGCAGCTGTGATGGAGCTACTTAGCTCCACCTGGAGTTTCTATTCGTCTATAGATGGGCAATGAGGGGCTGAATGGTCAGCACTCTCTGCGGATTCGCAACGAGGAGTGCTTCAACATCCTCCGATGTTGCACCCCTCTGCTTGAGAAGCGGAACAACATGCCGCAGGATGTGCGAATATCCCCATCCTCCGTACTTGCGAAGTCGAGTTCGCACTCCGATATCTTGTGAAATCAAGATTTGGTCACGGTATCCGTGACTGATCAATTCCACGATCCTGCCTGCGACGTCGAAGTCACTAGGGACGTATCTTCCTAAACCTAACGCTGAATGATCAAACCCAAAAAGGTCGTACGACAAATACGCTCCTTCATCCAAGAGGCCGCGCTGATAAGCTTCATCCGAAATCGCGGTGTTCATGTGGTTCAGGATTATCCTGGTCGCTGGCATGCCGCCTTCTTTGAGAATGCGCAGGGCTTTATGTCCTTGCCAACCCCAAGGATGGATATGTACGCTAACTGGCAACCCGGTAGCGAGTCCCGCTCTTGTGGCCGCTTCCAATATCGTTTGCTCGCTACGAGTCATTGGATCCGAAGTTCCAATTTCGCCGATCATGCCCGGCCGAATGCCAGTTGTCCCGATACCTTCGGCAAACTCCTGAATGATCTCCTCCGCAATCTCCTGCGCCGAGCGGTTCCTGATATAGGGTTCGTGAGTGGCTTCTAAGTAGTATCCTGAACCAAGTACGGCTCGCACCCCAGCCCTATTTGCGATTTGACGTACAGCCTCCGGATTTCTCCCCAAATCCACTGGTGTGCATTCAACTACCGAGACCCCGCCATGGAGCTCATAGTCGATGCACGCCGGGATTCCAACGGGCTTCTGCCGCAGCGCAACAGTCAAATACGCCGCTGGCCTCTAAAACGTAGCCATGCTTCCGCAAAAGCGGTGTTGCATCCATGAAGAGGTGTTCATGAATTAGCGTCGTTCCAAGCTGCTCTGGAGATATCGCCCCCTCTACGGTCATCACCATGCCAACATAAAGTTCAGCCAAGTTATCACCCCCGCATCGGATTGAGAGTTAGGTCTCTCGAAGCTAGCCTTCATCGGCGCCCCGGAAAGTAATTGTGGTTGTACAAACGGGCCTTCTGCCACAGCGCAGCGTTCGTGTAGATATACAGTGCCTTTTGGTTGTAAACCAGGATCTCTTCACGCTCATCTCCATAGCAGTCCAGGTGATCTAGGTGGTATTCGTCGTAGAGTTTCCTTCCGCCGGGTCCCGATCGTTCTTGTGCGGACACAAAGCGGCCTTCCCCTCTCTCTAGAATCGCCGGCGGAAAAGGGAAAGTGGCAATCTCATGACCTTCTCCGTCAAGTAAAGCGGGAGGTGAAAACCCGCGCTCCTCCATAGCCACGAAATTCTCGTTGGAATTTCCTGTCCAGCTGTCCACAACCAGGGCCGCTGCCACCCATAAGTTCTCCTCAGTCTCCTTACTCCACAACAACTGCCCGGACTTCGTGAACATACTCAGCTTTGCAAACCCAAACTCTGCACGCTCCTTCTTTTGCTCGCGGCTGACAAAGACGACTTGCTTGCCTGGAAGATCTTGCCGGAATTTTCCGATTAAAGCATGTTGGCAGTGGTTCATCGTCTTTCGGAAAAGTATGCTGCCGGCTTCATCCAGCAAGACGGCATCAACGCTGGTCGCCATTGCGATCTCGGCGTGTCCATCCCCATCCATATCGCCTATATAAGTGGCGTCGTTGTGCTCAGGAAACTCGCGATGGTTCCATAGCTCCCTTCCGTTGTGGTCGTACAACGCATAGCCACAGAGAAGTTCATCCTTGCCATCACCATCGAAGTCGTAGTTGATGGGGTAGTGTCCGATATGAGAGTCTTGCTTCGACCAAAGCTGCTTGAAGTTTTGGTCGAAGATCGAGAAACCGTTGGAAAAGGCATCCGCCAGAAAAACCTCTTGGGGATAGCCGCGCCCACTGAAGTCCACAAACAAGATGGTGTCGTACTTACTGTACTTGCCTGCCAATTGAACCCTCTTCTTAATGGTACCCGTCTTGCCATCCAGGATCGTGATTGCAGTTTTCTCATCTGAATTGTAGATAACTTTGTAGTAACTGTTGCGAACGTCAGGGCTGCCCACCTGCCAAAGGATCCTCCCTTCCAGATCGATTGCCGTGAGGCACGTTATGTAGGCCGTAGAAGGGTTCGCCTGAACGAGAACTATCTCTGGTAAACCGTCACCATCGAGATCACCGAATCGGATATGTCTACTGCCGTACTCCCCGAAGTCAACCTTCCGTACCAAACGAGGATTAGAATCTATTCGCGCAGGAGCTTCCCCGCTCCAGCTTCGATTCAAAATCGCCCCTACAATCACGGCGACAAAAGCAGCTTTGGTCTGGAGCAGCTTCCAAGGGAACTCTTTCAAAATTACGTCCCCCCTCTTTTGATCGGTCTTGTTCTTGGGCTGGTAACGACTGGCACCTTATGATAAGAACAGTTTCTTGTCAAGACATAAGTTTCATGACTGTCATTAACCCATCATAGGTCCGCATGAATTAACAAATGAAATGTCCGCTGTGCGGGGCCAAGTGGTAGAGCTTCATCGGAGGAGGGCGGATGAAGTTCTACAGCGAAGCCAAAATGGAGCGGACGATGAAAGTTCAAGAAGTGATCTGACGAGCGATAGCGAAACAATCACCTGCTGGTAGGCTGGGAGAAAGAAGATCCTAGTGATCAGTGCCGGTACGGTCGTCGGTCATACAGTCTATCCAGCGAAGGAACGTCGGGTACCTAGGAGCAGCGACCGCCGTTGCCGGAGACGTTGCTGCATTTGGATGTGGGAGTCGCGCGCTGGTTTCAAGATTGGCGGTGGTTACGACTTCGCGGAACAGCGGCGGTATGAACTACCAGATAACGAGCACGGTGGGAACGCTTTACTTTCGGACCGTGCGGAACACCAGCATTGAGGTAAAGGCAATCACCCGGATGAAGCGTGAATTCGCGATTGCCACAAACGTAATCCATCTGTCCTTCCATCATGAAGATGAACTGTTCGCCGGGATGCTGTCGCAGCTCAAAGTGCGCCTTGCGGCCATTGATCGAAATCAAGGTGGGCTGCATAATACGCATGCCACGTCGTGGGATCAGCACCTCGTAGTCGTAAAACATGTTCGGGTGAGTACAGCTAACGGATCGGCTCTCGCCACGCGGAACGTAAATGACCTCTGAATCTGGTTCATCCCCGTCGAAGAATTCACCAATCGGAACATTGAACGCATTTGCCAAACGGGAGAGCGCGGCAATACTGATGGAAACGTTACATCGCTCAACCTTAGAAAGAAAGCTCTTGCTCATGCCTGCCCTGGTAGCAACCTGCTCCAGCGTAAGCCGCCGACTTTCACGCAGTTCTCGAATTTGCTTCGCGATGAGTTGT
>QHZQ01000674.1:0-506 GCA_003224725.1 Acidobacteriota bacterium
CGGGGGAGTTTCCCTGCAATCTTCCAGTTTCGCGACAGAAACTAATTTAGGGATTTTAGCGACGCCGTCAGGTTTGATGAACGCCAGTTTCGGCGGTTTCGTAAGAGATCATCGCCCCTGCAATTATGGCAAGGACAATGCCTACCCACTGCAGTGGAGTCAGGCGCTCCGCCAGGAAGATCATGGCCAGCAAAATTGTCAGCAACGGATTTAAGGCGGTGAGCGGCACTGCCACCGAAGCTTTGGCGCCGCTCTCCAGAGACGCAAACAGAAACCAGGCTCCCAATCCGTTGGTGATGCCCGCCAGCGTCCCAATGAACATGTCATGCCCTCTCAGCGTCGATAGACTGGTGGTAGCCAGAAGCCATGGGAGTAAGAGAACATAACCTACCATTAACCAGATCAACAAAGAATCGGCCGATACGCGGTTGGTTCCTAATTTCTGAAATAACCCGACAATCCCCCACAGCACAATCACTAATAGAGAATAAAACATCCACGCGGGC
>QHZQ01000674.1:543-2923 GCA_003224725.1 Acidobacteriota bacterium
CGATTCATTCGTTCTTTGAGCAGCAGCACCGCGAGCACGACCGTGAGTAACGGAAACAGCGAAGTAACGGGTCCAACTATGGAGGCCTGGCCGCTTTCCATGGCTGCAAAATAAGCTAGTCCACCCAAGCCCGCAAAGACGCCGTTCAATATGCCATAGGTTGCACCAAGTCTGTCGCTATCCACCTTCATTTTGCTCCGCAAGAAAGCGAGGATGACCAGTGGAATCAATCCTACCGTGAAAAGTATTTGCATGTGCCTGGCGGAAATGCAGTCAGCGCCCAGTTTAGCCAGAAATCCGAAGATTCCCCACCAGAAGATACAAAGAAGGGCGTAGGTCAACCATTTGGGCATGCCAGTCGCGCCTCTACTTAAAAACAAAAAAAGCTCACCACCAAGGCACCAAGAGCACCAAGGCAAAAGGAAAAATCCTTGTGGACAGTAAAAACCTGATCTGAGCCTCCGACCCAAAGATTCAGCGGCTCGCAGCCTATGAAGTTAACTTAGTGCTTTGGTCTCTTGGTGGTGGGACTCCGATTCTCATCCTCACTTGGTTTTGCCATCGCTTACTAAACCCATCAAATCCACGTTGGCCTTAAACGCCATGTAACCGCTGTCAATCGGGAAAATGCCGCCGGTGACTACCGCGGATTCATCACTGGCCAGGTAGACGACAAACGGAGCAATTTGTTCTGGTGTGGCCACGGGTAAGAGGTGAAGCTGCTCCATCATCGAGGCTGCGCCCGGCTTCCTAAGCCAATCGAGCTGTGGCTCCGTGGTTACAAAACCCGGGCAAATCGCATTGACTCGAACGCCGTCCTTACCCACGCCAGCCGCAAACGAGCGTGTCAGTGAGACGACTCCACCCTTGGCTGCGGTATAAGCATCTAAACCAGCGCAGCCGACTAGGGCGTCCACGGTGGCGGTCAAAATAATAGAACCAGACTTTTGGCGGATCATCTGTTGTCCGACGTGCTTGCAGCAACGAAAGGTTCCCGTGAGCACCAGGTCGATCATGCGATCCCAAGTCTCTTCTGGTAACTCGGTCAAACGCCGGTCCTGTTCGTTGACAAAACGCACATCGACGGCGTTGTGATAGAGCACATCAATCCGCCCGTAAACTGCGAGGGCTCTTTCAACCATGGCCTGAACGCTCTGGCTGCGACAAACATCCACTTGGATGAAGGTAGCTGCGTTTCCTGCCTCAACAATGGATTGGCAGACGCGCTGACCTTTTTCCTGGCTGATGTCTGCAATAACCACCCTGGCGCCTTCAGTCGCCAGCAGCGTAGCGCCGGCCCGACCCATGCCTGAACCTCCGCCAGTCACAATGGCCACCTTTCCTTCAACTCTTCTGCCCATTTTTAAAAGCTCCGTCTCAGCGTCCCCTGGCCCGTGAGGCCCGAGTTTGTAGGGTGCGTTGCCTCTCAACGCACCGTGTCATGGTGCGCTTGAAAGCAACGCACCCTACAAGTTCGAAAGGCGGGCCAGACACCCGCGCTCCCAGTGTAAATCACTACTCCTTGCCAATCAGCGATGGATCATAGGGGAGAAATTGTCCCTGCTGGCGGTACGCCTTGTGATAGTGCGCGACTTTCTCTTCGTCGACCTCTATGCACAATCCGCTCCCGTGAGGGGCTCCCCAGTTGGGGCCTGAGGCAATGGGAGGCGGATCTTTCAAAATGTCGTCCTGCATCATGTGGGCGGTCTGCTGGTTCCCGTCGACGACGTTAGGCAGGGTTAACAGAATATGGTGAGTCGCTGCAGCCACAATCCCGAATTCGCCATGCGTGTGCTTGACAATCTGGAGTCCTTCAAAGTGCGCCACCTGACAGAGCCGCTGCCACTGAGCCAATGAGCCGACCCAGTAAGGGCTGAAGCAATAAACGTCTGCGCTCCGATGAGTGATATGCCGGTAAGCATCGTCCACGGTCCACATTCCCTCGTTGGCACAAACCGCGACCGGAGTGCGCGATCGTACTTCTTGCAAGTTCGTTACCGGGTCCTGGCTGACCGGTTGTTCGATGAAGTCGATTCCATAAGAGTCGAGCCGGGCCAGATTCCGTATTGCCTGGTTGACCTTCCAGGCCCCGTTGGCATCGAGTCGAATCTTACAGTTGGCACCCACCGTTTCACGCACCGTGCGAACCATCTCTATTTCGGCCTCGATATCAATGCCAACTTTCAAATAGAAAACATGAAACCCCTCAGCCAGACCCTCGCGACATTGGCGGGCGACGTCCTCGTTCGGACCTTGAGAAAGATAATAGAAGTAGTTGGCTTGCTCTCTGACTTTGCCGCCGAACAGGTTGTAGAGCGGCTGGCCACAGGCTTTTCCACAAATGTCCCACAGCGCCATATCGATTCCGGCGTAGGCGAAG
>QHZQ01000675.1 GCA_003224725.1 Acidobacteriota bacterium
ATGGAAACGAGGCTCAGGATGTGCTTTACGGTGCCAGCGCTGCCTTGCGGCGCTATCTCTGGCTCGATCGGGACCGAATGGGGATAGAAGGGGTCAGCTATGGTGGTCAGTTAACCGACTGGATTATCACTCAGACCAGCCAGTTCAAAGCTGCCATGCCAATTGCAGGCATCTCCAATTTAATCAGCTATAATTACATGACGTATTACAACCAGTATGAGCAGATGGAATTCGGGGCATTTCCACACCAGAACAACCTGATGGATGTGCTATGGGAGCGGTCCGCGTTAAAGCATGTGGCGAAGGTGAAGACGCCGACCATGTTCATGCATGGGGAGAATGACAGTGATGTCCCAATTTCAGAGACCGAACAGTATTACATCGCGCTCAAGGACGTTGGAGTGGAGACGATCATGGTTCGTTACCCGCGCGAAGGCCACGGCCTGCGCGAGACCCGCCACATCGTCGATAGCATCGACCGCTGCATCGCCTGGTATGTTCCGGACACGAACACGGGGACCCGCTCGTCAACGGGTCGCTAGGGTTACGGGTGGCGAAGAAGTTCAAACTTTGGCCAAGTTTGTTAACTACCGTCCCCTCAGCCCTCTCCGATTGGGAAGGTGGCCGAAGGACGGGGCTCAGTTGCCGACATAGCCGTCGGAAGGCGGCGATAACTTTCTTCGCCGTAGCTCTCGCGCGGTGACCTTTTGAACCCCACCCAGTTCAGTCGCTTGAGGTCAAAATTGACTTCATCATGGAGAAGGCGGGGGCTCAAACCGGCGCAATGACTGAGGCCACTTACCCGGTTCAATGATTCTGGCTCCAAGCCTAATCAGGTTGTCATTGGCCGGGCTCTCGAGAGTCCAGACGGGTTTTTCCCATTTCTCCAGTTCACGGCAAAATTGTTCGGTCTTGCTTTTGGGCGCTGCGTGAACAACCAATATCTCGTCGGCTAGCGCCGCCACCAGTTGATTGCGTCGGAGCGCATTTTCGACAGTGGCGCGGCGCTGCTTTTCCTCGAAGGGTGAAAGCAGGAGTAAGCGGCCTTCATCCAGTGGCCCTTGCCACTCAGCGGGAATGCGCAGTCTCTGGAGGCCCCGGGCGGGACAGATGATAACCGGCTGTGGCCCGCGCAGAAGGCGCCTGAGACATTCTTTCTCTGTGGGGGAATGAAAGCCTCCGACCACGGTCACATCACTGTCCTGCCAGCTAGCGGCGAGATCGTAGCTCTTCAGCATTAAGTCATCCGGGCACCTGATCGAGCAAAAGAGCGCGAAGGAGGATACCTGCTTAGCAGTAGCAATGTGCCACAGGACTTCGAGGTCTCCTTGAGTCGTAATAACAGACGGCGCCTGGTCTCCGAGAAATGCTGTCGCGCGATCAGGGTAGTTAGGCATCCCCCGATGTAGAGAGGTGAAATTCATCTCGATTAGTATTCCATTGAAGGAAGGCCTTTGAGTCGTCCCGGGAAATAGTTAATCTGAATGTCGATCCCCTGCCCCACCGCTCCAGGCGAGAGTTAGCCAGGACGGCAGCTTGAACGATTTTCTCTACAGTTTCGTTTTCCCAAGCGGGAGTTGTATGCCTGTGGTGTGTTTCGCCGTTACGCCCGCAGAATTGTTGCGCTCGCCCATACTATCAGTTAGGATAGTTTTCACCAAGAGCAAGTCGCAAAGAGTAAAAAGTCACAACGCCGCGACCGTCAGGAAGCCGAGAGGAGGCAAGATGAGCAATCCGAAAACAACCCCTTTCACGAGCCCCAAACCCGAAGTCCGAGCGGGCTGGATTCGCAAGTGCGATTTAGACGACTTCCTGGGTCGCAACCTGCCCGTCCCCAATCAAGTGGTCTCAAACGAAGAATATTACCCTCTCCCCCAAACTCAGAAACAGCGTGCCGTAGAGGTTCACTTACTCGACCTGGCAGAACGTAATGCCCGAAGGCTGGGAATGAGCCGCCGCCAATTCCTACGGACCAGCTGCGGCATGGCTGCGGCCTTTGCCGTGATGAACAAGGTTTACGGTAATTACTTTAGCGTGGAAGGTGCAGAGCTCCTTGAACCCGCAGCCACCGCAGAGAACAAGACGGACTACTTCATTTTTGACGTCCAGAACCACCATGTCGCCGCTGGCCGTCACGAGCCGGGACTGCTTGACTTTCGCCGCATGGGCCGGCGCTGGAATCCGGAACTTAGCAAAAGTGATCCTAAAATGGAAGACCTCTATCTGGAGAATTATATCAAAGAGGTATTCCTGGACAGCGAAACCGACATGGCCGTTATCAGCGGTATTCCTTCGCTGACAGACGACACCAACATCCTGCCGTCGGACAAAATGGCAAAGACCCGCTCCTGGGTGAATCAGCTAACGGGTTCGAGGCGCGTGATCAGCCACGGATTGATGTCGCCTGACCTGGGTACGCGCAACCTGGAATCCATGCAGGTTCAGTCGGAGAAACTCAAGATTGAGGCCTGGAAGGGCTACACCGGCCAGTCGCTGACTCCGGGTAAAGTCGGCTGGTGGCTGGACGATGAGAAAGAAGCCTACCCGGCCCTGGAGTATTCACGCCGGCTAAAGATCAAGAACATCTGCATCCATAAAGGGCTGGCACTCGGCGCCTTTGACGAGGAGCACTGCAACCCGAGGGATGTGGTCAAGGCCTCAAAGGATTTCCCGGATCTCAATTTTCTGCTTTATCATTCGGGTTTCAAATCCCTTCAAGACGCTCTCCCAGCCGCCGAGAGCAGTTTCCAAAAGACTTCCGACGTACCCTGGGTTTCCGACCTGTGCGAGTGGCGAAAGAAGCATCCCCACATGACCAACGTGTACATGGAGCTGGGCAGCACCTTCGGAATGATGGTAATTACCCATCCGCTGCTCTGCGCTCACGTATTAGGCATGATCATCGACGCCTTTGGAGCAGACCATGTGCTGTGGGGCACTGATTCAATCTGGTGGGGATCGCCTCAGATGCCAGAGTCACTGATGAAGCAATTCGGCTATAAACCGCTCACCACCGACATCAAGCGCCAGATCTTCGGTCTCAACGCAGCCCGTGTTTATGGCGTGGACCCCAAAGCCAGGCGGAACCCTGTTCCTCACGACTACATCGACAAGCTCAAGGACCTCTACAAACAGGCCGGAAAGCCTACACCCAGCAACACACAATATGGTTGGGTGACGGCCTAACATGGCTTCTGGCAAGCCACTTCGGACTGAAGTAGAACGAGCTTCCCTGGAGGGCTCACTCTATGCCAAAAAATTGGAAACTCATAGCCGCCGGGCTAAACCTGGATATTCCAGAAAGCGATCTTGAAAAGTTGCAGCCGGTTCTGGATGGATTGGAGGCGGCCTTACGATCCCTTGTTGAAACTATGCCACATCAGACCGAACCTGCTATCCGGTTCCAATGTGATCCCGAGGAACACTCATGACCATCACTGAAGCAGCGGTCGCATTGCGAGCCAGGAGAATTTCT
>QHZQ01000676.1:0-4560 GCA_003224725.1 Acidobacteriota bacterium
TTTTTTTTTGCGTGGCGCGCTTGGCGTTCTTGGCGTTTCGGTCTTCCGGCAGGCCTGGAAAAGATGAGTTAGCGCTTATAGGGCGAAGCGCTTGCTGGACAGGTTAGTTAGCCTCATGTCATACGTCGAACTTCATTGCCATTCTGCTTTCAGTTTTCTGGAAGGAGCGTCGCTTCCGGAAACTTTGGCCGCGGAGAGTGCCCGGCTGAACCTTCCGGCAATAGCCCTGTTAGATCGGGATGGCGTGTATGGTTCTCCGCGTTTTCACTTCGCGGCCCAAAGAAATGGAATCGGAGCCCACATTGGTGCAGAGGTCTCAGTTGCTTCCCAGGTTCGCTATCCGCTGCTGGTCAAGTCGCGCACCGGTTACCAGAATCTCTGCCGGATGATCACGCAAATGAAACTCCGGGCCAAGAAAGGGGAAGGCACCGTGACCGAAAAGGAAGCCGCCCGGTATTCCGAAGGACTAATCTGTCTGACCGGCGGTGATGAAGGTCCTTTGGCCTCTGCCTTACTCGAGGATGGAATGGCTGGAGGCCGCAGGTGCCTCCAGACACTGATTGGCCTTTATGCGAAAGACAACGTTTACGTGGAGCTGCAGCGGCATTTCGACCGTCGCGAGGAAGCGCGCAACCAGGCTGCCGTCACCCTGGCTCGAGAGTTTCATCTGCCACTGCTCGCCACCAACGGCGTGGTCTATGCCACGGCTGAGGAGCGAGAGTTGGCGGATGTCTTTACCTGCTTGCGTCATCATTGCCAACTGGAGACGGCCGGCCGCTTGTTGGCGCGCAACTCGGCACGGCATTTACGCTCAGCTGAAGAGATGGCCCGGCTGTTTGCCGATCTGCCTGAAGCCCTTGCCAACACGCTGGAGTTGTCTTCCCGCCTCGAGTTTACCCTGACTGATCTCGGCTATCAATTTCCCCGTTACCCGGTGCCTCCGGGTGAAACCATGATGTCGGTTCTACGCGCTCGCACCGAAGAAGGGGCCCGGCAGAGGTATCGCCCTTACGCGGCACGGGCGCGCCGGCAAATTGAGCGTGAGCTGTCCTTGATCGAGCAGCTCGATCTGGAAGGATACTTTCTGATTGTCTGGGACCTGGTTCGATTCTGCCGAGAACAGGGCATTCTGGTTCAGGGACGCGGCTCGGCGGCCAATAGTGCGGTTTGCTATTGCCTGGGGATTACCGCCATTGATCCCATTGGCATGGAATTGCTCTTTGAACGCTTCCTGTCAGAAGAGCGCGGTGAATGGCCGGACATTGACTTAGATTTGCCCAGCGGGAACCAGCGGGAGCGCGTCATTCAGTATGTCTACGAGCGTTACGGCAAGCTGGGGGCGGCCATGACGGCCAATGTGATCACCTACCGCGGGCGGTCGGCCGCCCGGGAAATGGGCAAGGTGCTTGACTTTGACGAGGAGAGTATCGGACGTTTGTCCAGCCTGGTGGGCTCCTGGGAGTGGAAAGACCCGAAAGACACGCCAGAGCGGCATTTCCACCAGGCCGGTTTCGACCTTCACCATCCGCGGGTGGCTTGCTTCCTGGATCTGTGCCGACGCGTGCAGGACCTGCCACGACATCTGGGGCAACATTCCGGGGGCATGGTCATTTGCCAGGGACAACTGGATGCCGTTGTCCCCTTGGAGCCCGCCACGATGCCCGGGCGCGTCGTGGTGCAGTGGGACAAAGAGGATTGCGCTGATCTGGGTCTAATCAAAGTAGACCTGCTGGGTTTGGGGATGATGGCCGTGCTGGAAGACTCACTGAAGCTCATCAGGGAAAACTACCAAGAGACGGTCGATCTCGCCCATCTACCGCCGGACGATCCCACGGTGTACGTCACCATCCAGAAAGCGAATACGGTTGGCATGTTCCAGATTGAAAGCCGAGCGCAGATGTCCTCCTTGCCTCGCAACCGTCCAGAACGATTTTATGATTTAGTGGTTCAAGTTGCCTTGATCCGTCCGGGGCCGATCGTGGGCAAGATGGTTCATCCCTATTTGAAACGACGGCAGGGGCGGGAAGCCGTCACCTATCCGCATCCTTCCGTCGAACCGGTGCTCAAGCGAACTTTGGGGGTGCCCCTCTTCCAGGAACAGTTGCTGCGCATGGCGATGATGCGAAGCCGAGGAGTTGCGCCGGGCACTGGGCAGTAAACGTTCCGAGCAGCGTATGCAGCAACTCGAAGCCAAGCTGCGGCGGGGAATGACGCAAAATAGCCTCGACAAAGCAACCCAAAATGAGATCGTCTCATTCATCACTTCGTTCGCCCGGTACGGATTTCCAGAATCCCACGCGGCCAGCTTTGCGATCATCGCCTATGCCAGCGCCTATTTGAAGTGCCACTACCTGCCTGCCTTCACGGCCGCTTTGCTCAACAACCAGCCGATGGGCTTTTATCACCCGGCCACCCTCATCAAAGATGCCCAGCGGCACGGCCTGAAAGTGAAACCTGTGGACGTGATTGTATCTGACTGGCCTTGCACGCTGGAACCGGATTCCTCAGGTGGCGGCCACCCCTTTTGCCTGCGTCTGGGACTTCACCAGGTGCGAGGGCTGCCAGAGGCGTCGGCCAAAGCCCTGGTCCGGGAGCGTCAGGTGCGACCCTTTACTTGCGTGGAAGATTTGACCTTACGCGTGCCTGAGCTACAAAAAGACGAACTCGTCATGCTGGCTCAGATTGGAGCACTGAATCCGGTGGGGGCGCAACCGGTCTCTGAAAACTGTCCTGCGGAATTCTCCGCACAGGCTCCAGCCCTTATACCCTCTCGCCATCGTCGCGACGCGCTCTGGCAAGTGGAGCGGGCGGTTCAGCCGGCTGGTGTGCTGTTTGAGCAGATCGAAACAGAAGACATAGCCTCTCCGCTCGAGCCCATGAGCCTGGAAGAACGGCTGGCGGCGGACTTCCACGGTACCGGCTTAAGCCTCGGCCCGCATCCCATGGCCTACTGTCGTCCCCAGCTTCCTCGAAGCGTCAAGCGCGCCATCGACCTCAAACAGCTCCCGCACGGGAGTCGAGTGCGGGTGGCTGGATCGGTGATCGTCCGCCAGCGTCCGGGAACCGCCAAGGGATTCATCTTCTTGAGCCTGGAAGACGAGACCGGTATTGCCAATGTGATTATCGTTCCTAAGCTCTACGAGAAAACCCGGCTCTGGGTGACCGAGGAAAAGTATCTGCTGGTTGAGGGCATTATTCAAAACGTCGATAGCGTGGTCCATGTCAAAGCACGAACCCTTCAGCCACTCAAGGTGAAGGGCTCATCGCCTCCTTCCCGGGACTTTCATTGAGTCGTAACGGGATTCTCTGTCACGGAGGCTCCATGGTTCTTTCTTAACACAAGGGAAGCTGGCCCTGGCTAAGCGGAGGGCCCTGGGCAAGAGGAGCGGATAAACCTAAAGCGGACAGTTGAAATTGCCACGGAGTCACGGAGAGCCTAGAGCAATTGGAAAAAGGAGGGCGGTTTTTCAGATGCTTTATCTACAAACTTGCTTCCCCCCGGGCGTTGACCTCCAAACGGATGGGTTAGTTCTTCGCGATCACTGTCGAGACGACCGCGACGACCGCCACAATGAGTATCACCAGGACCAAGGTAGCGCCTGCGCTGAGGTTCTTTTCGACGTGGCGCACTTCGCCGTAAGCCATTTGGACTGGCGCCACCGCCCGGTCCGGCAATAGGGTGAAATTGTCGGGTTCGATCGCTTGAATATGACCGTGGAACTCTTTGCCCGTAGTCGTCTTTACCACGACGTGCTTTCCGACGCCCAGGGCCACCACCACCCTCCTTGCTTCAACCGGATCCGGTTGATCTTGAGTCCGATAGACGCGCCTTGCCAGCTCCAGGTCGACTACCTGATCATAAGCGATCTGCCTCTGGAGCGCCCCTGGCCCCGGATTGAAGGAAAAAGTCTCATCTGTGATCGTCTCAATCGAGCCGCGCAATTTCTCGCCGTCCGCGAGCCGCAGCTTTACCTTTGCACCGACTCCGAACAAATCCACCTTCTCCTTCAGCGAAACCGGATTGGGAGGAGTTGCGGCCTGTAAAAACGAAAAGTGGGAAAGGAAAAAGACAAGGCAAATCGCAATCAACTTACGCAAATCGGTGTTCATGTTTACCTCCTCATCAATTATCTATCTGGGTTTGCCCCCCCCACTTTGCCTGTCCGCGAATTTCAACTTGCCAACGTTTCCTGGCTCCGAGCGTAGGTCGCCCTGGTGGGTGTCAAGAAACGACTCGCCTAAGTCCTCGATTTCAGAAATACGATGATTTACATCATTTCCATTCGTGCTCGTACTCTTGCTCCTGCTTTTGCTCCGGTCCCGTGGACTAACCATTCGTAAGCTATTTATAAAATCCTGTCCTAACAACACCAAGCGGGGCACGGTGTTTGCACGCACCTGGAATTCCGGTTTAATGAAGTTGACTCCGGCTTGACATCGACTTGAGCCATGTGATAGCTCCACCTGTCTCGAAAAGCGACAGACTGTCTATCTATTGAACAACAAGGGCCGATCGAGTACAAGATCGAGCCGGGTACCTTTTAGCAATCTCAGGTCCCC
>QHZQ01000676.1:4605-5252 GCA_003224725.1 Acidobacteriota bacterium
ACCCGCCTGCGTCGCACCCACTGCGGCGCCGATGCCACCTAACACTGTGGCTCCAATAGCAGCATCTCGGCCGCTCTTCCCAGCGGCCCGGATTTCTCCTTCGCTGTCAGTCTTGTTTCTCACGTGCTTTTCGCCCACGATGTCTTGCACGCTAACAACGATGGGCACCTTGCCATGCCCGGTATCGATCTCCTCGAATCGCAGCATCATTTTGTTGTGTTCCACATGACTCACCCGGCCCTTCAGCTTGGCGCCGGCTGAGATCGTGTTGCCATCACTCGCACGCAGGGCCTCAAGCGTGCGTGCCTCGAACTTTTTCCCTGGCTTGACTCGCTTGGCATCCAGATCCGTACGGAGTTCCACGAGAAAACGCGTTCCCGCCGAAAGTTCCGATTCTGCGCCACTGAGTGTTCGTGCCGGAGCCCAGGCCAGCGTGGACACTATCAAATACGCGGCCATTTTCGCCATGTTGATTTTCATTTCATCCTCCCCATGCATAGAAGTTAGCTCAGATAGCCCTCCATCCCTCCCCGTCTGGCAGAACTCAAAAGTAAGAAAGCAATCGCGGTGCCAGGCTGCTGGCTTGGTGTAGATACGTTATTTCATGAAGACTTACCTGTTGAGGGCCGGCAATTCGGCAAGTAAAA
>QHZQ01000676.1:5318-6459 GCA_003224725.1 Acidobacteriota bacterium
GTCGCTGGTGTGTCGTTGAAGGCCGTTGCACTTACTGGCCGGTTCTGTAGACTAAGGGAGGCGGCGGTCAAGCGTCGACGTTCTATGGTCGATTTGCGCGGTCCTTTGCCACCGCGCCTGGAACCCCAATCGCCTGATCGGGAACGGAACAAATTCTGTCGAACGAATCCGTGTTTGGGTTATACGAAATCGTGAAAGGTCTTTTCTGCCAGGACATTTTCCAGTCAAAATAGTGCGGCTCACAATGTCATTTCTCGATGGAATTCTCCCAACCCAAATACGACTTGTGAGCGCTTATCGGTGTTTATCCGCGTGTATCTGCGTCCAAAGCTTTTTTCTGTGCCTTTGGAGCCGTCCACTGCAGCCTTCTTGGGTTGCGGCAGAAGGAGGGATGGGGGCCTTCTCCATCCCTATGCCTCTCGCTCCACCATGGGATATCTGAAGATGGGTTCTCCATTGAGGGCCTTTTGTTTGATGTTTTCAGTTTCTGCCTGGGTAAGAGGGGCGAACTTTGCAACCAATCCCAGGGCCATTTTGAACAGAAGCTGAACCTGCCGAGGCTTTGATGGGACTTCGATTCACCCTTTCGCATCCGGTCAAAGCCTCGGCAGGTTCAGCTAGCGGTTCATACCAGCACTTCTCGTAAGTCTTGGCGGCTCCCTTGGGCCAAGGACGCCTGGCCATGGCTTTTAAAGCCAAGATTCCCATCTTCTTCTCTTGAGCCTTGGCCAAAACCTGGGGACCGAAGTTGCCTGCATTCCAGGTTGCGTAGTTGACAGGGAAAAGAATGGTGTCGAAGTCGAAGCGCTCCATCAAGGCCAGGGCTGCCTCTACCGAGTGAGCGGAAAAACCAATGAGCCTAACCTTACCTGCTTTCCTGGCCGCCAGAAACGCTTCCAGAGCTCCTGCTCGTCCAAAAATGGCTTCCACTTCTTGCAGCTTGGTGACGGCATGCAACTGATAAAGATCGAAATGGTCAGTCCTCATTCTTTTGAGGGACTGTTCCAACTCCCCAGTCGCGCCGGCTTGGCTGCGCTCGGTGGTTTTGCAAGCCAGAAAAACATTCTTGCGATAGGGTTGCAAGGCCGGGCCCAACATCGCTTCGGCGTTTCCATAACTTGGAGCAACATCAAAATAATTA
>QHZQ01000676.1:6491-10149 GCA_003224725.1 Acidobacteriota bacterium
TGGGCTGCCTGTTGGGGGGTGGCATTCATCACAACGATGCCGCCAAATCCCAGGATTGAGAGCTTCTCACCGGTTTTCCCCAGTGATCGACGTTCCAATTTACCTTCTTCCTTGGAGCGGTCCAGCGCCGAAAGCATTGCCGGAAAGCAATTCAGCAGGGTCATCGAAGTCGCCGTGCTTTTCAAGAAATTGCGTCTGTTCATATCTACCTCTCTCTAAAATAAGATCACATACAACCCAAATAACTATGGTAATTCAAACAAAGAAAAAAGGCGTGAGCATTTCGACCTCTCACTTCGAAAGAGTCGAAGGTGCAGACTTTCCTCCGAACCAACCCCGCAGCCTCCCCAAAAGCAATCTGGTAAATTTGAACAGGGTGCAAATTACCATCAGGCACAGCAGTAGCAAGAGGGTCAGCAGCAAGGCTGCCAGCCAAGGATGGGTGGCAGCCAATCCCAGCAGGAAAACCGTCACCATATCTTCGATCAGACTGAAAGCAATGTTGGTAAAGGGTTCGGGAGAGGAATTCACGGCCAATCGCGCCGTGGCCTTGGCGCCGTGGGTTGTGAGCGCCAGACCGCCTCCTAATAACCCTGCAGCCAGACGTGTGGCAGCATCCAAGTTGACAAAGGCCGAAGCCATGAGGACTGCCCCAGCCGGGACTCGGATAAAGGTGTGGATTGTGTCCCAGACACTGTCCACCCATGGAATCTTGTCTGCCACAAATTCCACAAGAAAAAGTGCGCCAGCCAGCCCCAGGACCCAGGTCTCAGGAAGTTGTAGCCATTGAAGCCGTTGCAGAAGACCCAACGTCAAGACGGTAGCATAGAGATTAATGCCGGAAGTTGAAGCTGCTCCCACTGCCAGCCACAAGGATGACCAGTCCATTGTTCCACCTCCTTATTCTCTTGGTAAGTATACCGAACTTGAGCTTGAGCAACGCCACTGAGTCCACGCCAGGATTTAAGCAAAGCGCCCTGACGACGCGGCGCGCTACAAGTAAATTTCTCGCACACCAACCAACCACGGGGCGGGTTGACAAACTCCGTCCAGAGATGCTAAAACCCAGTGTCGTTACTTTTTGACTTATCTCTGTCATTGGGAGGTCGTCCAACGGTAGGACCGCAGACTCTGGATCTGCTTATCGGGGTTCGAATCCCTGCCTCCCAGCCAATCCGCATCATTCCTTTTTTCTTACAATAATTTACAAAACATTATAACCTCTTGGTGTCGGTGAAAAAACAGACACCAAGCATTTTCCTGTTGGTGTCCATCCTTAATTAGTTTCTGTCGCGAAACGCTCCAAGGTGGAGCGGGCGCTCCTGCGCACGCTTGTTGAACGCGCGACGGAGCGCGCGTTCCACCCGAGCTATCATCTGATACCGACTGGCTGAGGGGGGAATAAGGCCAGTTTCGCGACAGAAACTAATAAGCAATCCAGGAGGAAAGAGGATGGCCCTCAAGAAACGCATCGGCCTCATCAAAAAAATCCGCGAGAACGCAGGCGTGTGGAAATTCATCTCGCTCCATCGCATCGGCAGCCGCTACGTCTGGGACAAACGTCCCGGCTATTTTTTTATCGAGTGGTGGGACGGCAAGAAACGGAAACGCGAGAGAGCAGGACAGACGCGAAGCGAGGCCACCGAAGCCCAACGCCGGAAGCAGAACGAACTCATCGGCGAACTGCTCGCAAACGGCAAAGAACTTCCTTTACGGATCACGTCCGCACCCATTCCCCCGACAAGCCCCAAACCCATCGGCGATACGCGAAGGTGCTGGAGCACTTCGAGCGGCACCTTGGCAAAAGAAAATTCATCGAAGCCATCACCCGCGCCGACATTGACGACTTCAAGATAAAGCGCACGGGCGAGAAGAGCCAGCAGCACGACCGCAAGATCACCCCGCGCACGATCAACTCTGAGGTAAGCGTGCTCAGAACGTTCTTCTACTTCCTGGTGAACGAACGCGGCCTCAATATGGACCCTTGCGCCCGCTTCAAGCCGCTCAAAGACCAATCCGCAAAAGCGAGAAAGAGACCTCCGACCTACACCCCAGACGAACTCGGCAGAATCTTTAATGCCTGCAACGAAGGCGAGAAGACCATCTTCGCCACTCTGCTCCTCACCGGACTTCGGGAACAAGAACTCTACTTCCTCACCTGGCAGGACCTCAATCTCAACGCAGGCACGATAAAAGTCACCCCCAAACCAAAGGAAGGATTTTCACCGAAGGACTACGAGGAACCCCTCATTCCCATCCCACCGGATCTTGTGAAGCGCCTAAAAAATCTCCTCCGGCCCGCCGGATGGATTTTCCCCAATGCCCAAGGCAGGAGAACAAGCCACCTTCTCCGGCGACTCAAACACATCGCGACCAAAGCAAAGGTGGAAAACGCCACCCTCCACAAATTCAGACACTATCTACCCTTCCTGACTATGTCTCGTCCCGCCACGCGGGCCTCGTTTTTGCGGGAATACGCGCGAGGCCGTATCGACATAGTATTGACTCCTTTGTCATCCCCGTGCAGGGGGAAAGGAGTTCACCATGAAGTGCATTATCAATGACCAGGTGGTTCTGTTGCGAGCACCGGAGGGCCCGCTCGCGGCACGCATCGGTGCGTTTGCCAAATCGCGAAGCGCACAGGGATATGCCCCGTATTCGATTCACCGGCAGGTTCTGCTCGCTGCGTGTTTCAGCCACTGGCTTCAACAAAAGCGAGTCGCCCTACGCCACATCCGATCATCTCTCGCGGTATTTGCGTTATCGCGCTCGACGGGTACGGCCTTGCCGAGGCGATGCTGCCGCGCTCAGGTACCTCCTTGATTTTCTGCGCCGTGAGGGCGTGATTGCCGCCGAGGAGATAACGGCACGTCCTTTGACCCCGGCGGAACGCTGTGCGCAAGCGTACGCACAGTACTTGCGCGAAGCTCGTGCCCTGGCCAGAGCAACGATTGTCAACTACGTGCCGTTCATTCGTACGTTTCTCGCGCATCGTTTCGGTGGCGAGCCCGTGATGCTGTCACGACTGAGCGCCCGCGATGTCGTTCGATTTGTCCAGCGCCAAGCGCCGCATTTGCATCTGAAGCGCGCGAAGCTACTCACCACCTCGTTGCGTTCTTTCCTGCGATATGCACGCTATCGCGGAGACGTAACGCTGGACTTGGCTGCTGCCGTTCCCATCGTGGCCAACTGGTCGATGTCATCAATCCCTCGCGCGATTGGCGCGGACCAGGTTCGTCGGCTGCTGGCCAGCATCGATCGAAGCACCGCGATCGGGCGTCGCGATTATGCCATAGTGATCCTGCTCGCACGACTAGGGTTGCGTTCAGGTGAAGTTGCCGGCCTCGAGCTCGACGATATCGACTGGAAAGCCGGACAGGTGAGCGTCCGAGGCAAATGCGGCCGACGAACCGCACTTCCCCTTCCCCCAGATGTCGGCAAGGCGATCGCGGATTACCTGCGACATGGACGCCCGCGCAGCACCAGTCGTCGAGTGTTTCTGCGCAGCAAAGCTCCCATCCGCGGATTTCTGGGCCAGTGTGCGATTGGATCAGTCATTCGGCATGGGGCGTCCTAGCAGCCTGTCGGACTTAAGTCCGACAGGAAATCTTTGAAGTCGAATTTCTCACCTTCATCGGAGGCCATTCTTTGGAAGAGT
>QHZQ01000045.1 GCA_003224725.1 Acidobacteriota bacterium
CCCTCACCCGATGCTTCGCCCACCCTCTCCCACAAGGAGAGGAAGAAAGCCTGATGAGAGGAGTCAGCCGTTTCGTTCCAGCAAGACCTGATCCATTCCCCAAGATTAATCGTTTTCCTCTTGTCGCAGCCCTTGGCAGCCTCCCCTCAGTTCTACAAATTTATCTGTCTGTGCCTGAGTACGACAGATTGAAGCTTTTGTTAATTACTGGAAAGTCCGGAATAATATTCCCTTGGACTGCCTCGGGCAAAGCCGGCCAGTTATTTAGAGAGGGGTCCTTGATTTTGCAGCGGGAAATCCGTCCGTCTTCTCCCATTTGAATCCAGACTAGAATCTCGCCACGCCATCCCTCCACATACCCCAGACCATAGTTTCGCGCGGGTGACAGGGGGATTTCTGTTCTTACCGGGCCTTCTGACAATCGGTTGATGGCTTCCAGAGCAATCTGGATCGATTCGTTCGCTTCATCCATTCTTACCTTCATGCGGCAAAAAACATCACCGCGATCATAGACGGTTACTTTCGGAGCAATCTCATCATAGGCGGCATAAGGATGATCCCTGCGGACATCCAGATTTACGCCTGAAGCCCGACCGGCTACGCCCACTACACCCAGGTCACGGGCTATTTGGGACTGCAAAATTCCGGTATTGTCCAACCGATCCAGAGTCGAAGCCGAAGAGAAGATAGGGTCGGTCAGCAACTCAAACTCTCTGCTGACAGAACTCAAGACGGTCTCAACTGCTTCGATCTGAACGAAGTCCCAGTCCCACCGCACACCGCCAATCACGTTCATGCCCCGCAACAAACGGTTACCCGTTAATTGGCCGTTGAGGCGCAGGATTCTTTCCTTCAGGCGCATCGCATGCGCGTTCGCGACCATGAAACCGACGTCAGCGGCAATGGCTCCGACGTCCGCGATGTGGTTATAAAGTCTCTCCAGCTCTAACAGGAGCGTTCTCATCAGACGTGCACGCCTGGGGACTTCCATTCCCGCCAGATTCTCAATAGCCTGACAAAACGCAGTCGCATGGCTAAAGCTGGAATCTCCGGAAACACTTTCGGCCAGAAACACACAATTCGCCAACGGTCTTTGTTCGAAGAGCTTTTCTGTCGCCTTGTGGGTGTAAAAGAGGCGGATCTGAAGATACAAGATGGGCTCTCCAGCCACACTGAATCGGAAATGTCCGGGTTCAATGATGCCGGCATGAATCGGACCGACCGGGACCTGAAACACTCCCTCCCCTTCTACGGGTCGGAATACATGTCGCGGACGATTGCACAAAGGGATCCGTGTCATCAGATCGAAATCCTTGCGCAACGGAAAGACCTGATCTGGCCAATCGTCGTGGGTCGCAACCTTACGCGGATTAGGGTGGTCCACCGGCCCTATTCCAAACCAATCGCGGATTTCTCGTTCGTGCCAGTTCACCGCGGGAATAGAAGGTGTGAGAGATGGAAATTCGGGCTGATCCGCAGGAATGGGGATTCGAATGAGCAGGAATCCACCGGCACGATCACAGGCGAAGGCGTAGTGAATGTAGAACACACTCTCCTGCGGGCGCTGATCTGAGGCAAAGACCATGGCCAGGCGCACGTTGGGGAGTCCACACAAGTGAAGGGCGACTTGCTGAATACTCCGGCAATCCGCTTCCAAATAGATCTCACGGCTGCGACTGTCCCTGAGCCTGACTGCCCCACCAAAACGGGCCTGAACATCCCCAGCAATAGCCGCCAATGGCGACTGGAGTTCACTCATAAGTGTCTGGACCTACGCGGATCAAAAGAATCTATAGCCCTATCAGGCGGCTGGGGCCATCGGCTGCGGGCCTCATGAGCTGCGGTGATCTTTGCAAGGAAGCTTTCGCTCATGGGGCACTCCCGATGATCTGGCCGGCCTGTTGAATCAATCGATAAAGAGGGGACGGCAACCAAAAACCCAGCAGAAGAACGAGCGCTGCCAGAAGCAACATAGGACCGAGACGCCACCAGTCGCTTTCGCTTGGCGCGACTCCCCGGGGAGGACTGCCCAGATTGAGTTGTCCAATGTGGTAAAGAAATCCGGCAAAGATGGTCACGACGCATCCCACAAAGATGCTGCCAACCCACAGGTTGTGGTTTTGGAAGCAGGCGCTGAGTATGGTCAGTTCACTTTGAAACAGGCAGAACGGAGGCGTGCCTGTGACTGCCAGGGCGACAGCCAGAAACAGTGTTCCGGTCACTGGCATAACATTGATTACGCCGCCACCAATCCTCCGAAAATGAGCGCTCTGAAACTTTTGCTGAACATTGCCAGCACAGAAGAACAGCAACGGTTTGCTAATGGCATGGTAGACCATGTGAAGCAAGGTCCCCAGAGAGCTAAGACTGCTGCCTATGCCCAGCCCGACCAGCATGATGCCCGTATGATCAATACTGGAATAGGCGAGTAACCGACGAATACTTCTCTGAACAAGTATAAATGGGACCGCAAGAAGCATGGATCCAATTCCGAAATACAACAGGAGACTGCCCGAAAAGTCCGGGCCGAGACATCTGGAGGTGAGAACATTAAATCGCATAATCCCATAGAGCGCGCAATTCGATACCGCGGCAGCCAGGATAGCAGCGGAAGGGACTGGTGCCTCACTGTAAGAGTCCGGCTTCCAGGTATGCATGGGTGCGACGCCTGCTTTAGTTCCATATCCCAGCAGAATGAAGATGAAGGCCAGCCGCATGGCCTTCGGATCGAGTTTTTGCGCCTCGAGAATTAAGCGTGACCAGTTGAGCCCTTCAATCGATTCTATCCCCACCACATGGGCAGCGGAATAATAGGTCAACAAGGTTCCAAACAGCGCCAACGAAATTCCGATACTTCCAATAATGATGTACTTCCAAGCCGCCTCCAGTGAGGGTTTCTGATTGTAGAAGGCGATCAACAGAACCGATGCCAGGGTCGTTCCTTCGATCGCCACCCACATCACTCCCAGATTGTTCGCCAGGGCGACCAGAAACATCGCAAAAACAAAGAGGGGCGTGAGGGTGTAGTACTCCTTCAGCCTGCCGGAGGAGATCCTTGCTTGCTCGAGATCAGCGCGAAGATAGCTCACGGCATAAAAGGCACACATCAGCGCGACAAACGCGGTGAGCAGAACGACCAGGGCGCTCATGGCGTCGGCAAAAAGAAATCCGTTCAACACACTCATGGTCTGATATCGCCCAACATGCCGGGCCACGATGACAGCCAGGACAAAATTGATAACGGCAGAGGCGATGCTGACGCGTTCCATCAAAAGACGGGACCTCAACAAGAGGCAAATCAGGCCCTCTGCCAACGGAGCCAGCAATAGAAAAATGAGAGGCATATCCTTAACCCCGCAATCGCCTAAATTTGTTGGTATCCATGGAATCAAAGATCTCCGAGATGCGATAGACCAGGATTCCGAAGATCATCACAGCAATGAGTACATCAAAGAAAATCCCCAGTTCGACAATCAAGGGCATTCCATAAGTCAGGGAGATGGCCGCCAGGAAAAGTCCGTTCTCAGCAGTGAGCAATCCGAGCACCTGCGAAATGGCCTTGCGCCGGTTCATCATTAGGAAAAAGCCCATCAAAAAAAGGGCAGTCGCGACCGCCAGCGTGCTGTGTCCACGCTCGTGTGGCTTGATGAAAGGGTGAGCCACCATGTACCCCACCAGAGTCAATCCCCCACAGATTAAGATGGACGCGGGAGTGTTGAGATGACTCTCGACCTCAGCCTTTTCAGTGGCCCGCTCGAGAATACGATTGAGAAAAAGCGGCATCACAATGACCTTGAGCAGAAGGGTAAGAGCGGCCGCGATATAAACATGTCGCGCCTGATTGACGTAGGCCACCGTGCCGGCCAAACAGGCCAGAAACAAGGATTGCAGGCTGAACAGCCGAATGGCAGTGGGTAAGAGTCGTTGGCCGACCATGAGGAACTGAACCACCAGCATCGCTGCGGCCATCAGCGTGATCAGGCGCGTACCCAATTCGATATCGTCATAAAACATATTCATTCTCCTGGTTTGGTTCGGTTTTTTTCCCCAAGCGTTGATTTGGAGCGAGCCTCTCAGAAAATGAAACTTGAGGCCAGGGCCAGTGCCGCCAGGATAAAACCAATACTTAAGAGTTCGGGCACGCGGAACAGACGAAGCTTGGCATTTGAAGTCTCAACCAGTGCCACCACGCAGGCCAGAAGCAGGAGCTTCACAACATAAGCAATCAGCCCTACCGTCACAGTGCGAGCGGTGAGAGCGCCTCCTATTCCCACCGGAAAGAAAATGTTGACCAGCAGGCTCATCAGAACTAACTGCTTCAGGGCAGTCCCCCATTCCACCAAGGCTAAATAATGCCCGGAGTATTCGAGGATCATCGCTTCGTGGATCATCGTCAATTCCAGGTGCGTGGCCGGATTGTCCACGGGAAGGCGGCCTGTTTCAGCGATCAGCACAATAAACATGGCCGCAAGAGCCAGAATGTGAGAGGGACTCAAGAACCGTTCCTGATGCTGCAAAGCCGCTTGAACCATGAAACTAAGATTCGTGGATCCGGCCGTGAGCGCAACCGTGAATATCGAAAGCATCATGGCAGGTTCAGCAAGGGCCGAAACCGTCATTTCCCGGCTGCTCCCCATTCCCCCAAAGGCGCTGGCTGTGTCGAGTGCGGCCAGAGCCACAAAGAAGCGAGCCAGGGCCAGCAGATAAACAACCGCCAGCACCCCTCCGAAATAGCTTAAGGGGACAACGGCGGTGACCATGGGAACCATCAAGCTGACCATCAAGGCGGTTAGGAAAGAGACATAGGGGGTCGCTCGAAACAGCCAGGAAGCCTGTTGGGACACAACCGTACCTTTGCGGACCCATTTGAAAAGATCGTGATAAGGCTGCCAGAGACTCGGCCCTCGGCGGTTCTGCAAGACGGCTTTCAGCTTGCGTATAAAGCCACTCACAAACGGAGAGAGGCCAAGAGCCAGAAACAGTTGGAGCACAACCTGGGCTAACCAAAGCTTCATCGAATCTTCTCCCACAGCAGCAAGAGCAAAAGGGTAATAAAAATGTAGAGCAGATAAGTGTTCAAGCTACCCGCCTGAATCCAGCGAAGTCGCTGGGACACGCGTAAAATGGCTCGATGCAAAGGTTCATAGATTAGCTTCTCAAAGGTGGGTTCAATATGAGTTTCAAAGCGGATTGATTTAGTAAAGTAACGAGAAACCTCAAAATCAGCCTCCACCTGTCGGCGCGGACGGTAAAGCGCACGAAAGATCATCCTCAGCGGCTTGGAGTAGGCGGTAGCCGTGTACTCCATTTGCGGAGTGAGACGGTCCAAGCCGCAGTCCCAGGTCTCGCCAATTGAGTGAGGTGCTTTTCTGGAGAAGAGCAACCATGAGACCCATGGTAGCGGCAGCAAAGCTAGAAAAAGAGAAACCATCCCAAGGGTAGAAATCGAACCTTGCTCTAAGCCAAGCGCTGTAAGCATCCATCCATTGCCGCCAATCACCCGGGCACTGATCGCCTGCCCAAGCAAGCCTTGACAAATGGGATCCAGGAGCGGCAGAAAGGTGCTCGGGAACAGCCCCAGCATCACACAGGCCAAAGCCAATACCAGCATCCCCAGCAACATGGAACTGGGGGCCTCCTCGGCTGACTCCGCCTCAGGGCTTCTCGGCATTGCCAGGAAGCTTATTCCGACGGCTTTCACAAAACAGGCAGCCGCTAAGGCTCCCGTTAAGGCCAACAATGCGCCAGCAATGGGGAAAATTAGACGAACCAGCCTCTCCGTCGTGCTGAAACCCTGCAGAAGTGCCTGATAGGTGAGCCACTCGCTCACAAAGCCATTCAGAGGAGGCAGGCCTGAGATCGCCACCGAACCCAAAAGGAAGAAAAAGGCTGTCCATGGCATCTTCTTAATCAATCCTCCCAACTCTTCCATGCTCTTGGTCTTGGTGGCGCGGAGGACCGCACCAGCGCCCAGAAAGAGTAGAGCTTTGAAGCAGGCATGGTTAATTGTATGGTAGAGACCAGCCATAAGAGCCAGCGCGGCAAGGACAGGATGGTGGAACGAAGAAAACATGAGCGAAGCTCCCAATCCCATCAGGATGATGCCGATGTTTTCAATGCTGTGAAAGGCCAGCAATCGCTTGAGGTTGTGTTCTACCAAGGCGTACAGAACTCCCAGGAGAGCTGAGACCGAACCGACAAGGAGAATGGTGATTCCCCACCAAACCGGCGGAGTCCCCATGAAATCCCATAGAACCCGCACCAATCCGTACACGCCACTCTTAATGAGCACGCCTGACATCAAGGCAGAAACGTTGCTGGGGGCCACTGGATGGGCCTCGGGAAGCCAAATATGCAGCGGAATAATGCCAGCCTTGACACCAAAGCCGATCAAGAAAAGGAGAAAAGCAGCGTTTCGCTCCATCGGCGAGAGACTTGCTCCTATGAAATGAAACGCCAGGAAATCAAAATTTCCAGTTGCTCTGAAGAGTAATAAGAAGCCCAAAATTAGGCAACCCGTTCCAATGTGGGACATTGCAAAGAAGAGAAATCCCGCCTGGCGTGTCCTGGACTCCTCGTGCTCAAAGCTAACGAGCAGATAAGCGACCAGAGCCATCATCTCCCAGGTGATCAAGAAAAAGGCCGCGTTGTCTGCACAGAAGACCAGGGTGTTGCAAAAGACCAGCAGGTTGAAAAAGGCCGCCAACACTGACACATTCTTGATACCGTAGTATTGAGTGACGTACCCCTGTGAATAGATGGAAATAGCAATCGTCAACAGCGAAATCACCAGGATGAAGAAGCAGGCCAAGGCATCCAGGTGAATGGTAAAGGTGAAGAGCGGCATTTTGAAAGGCCAGACAGCCAGTGTAGGTGTAGCCCCATACGCTAGTGCACACAAGGAGGCAGCACAGCCGGCGAGACCTCCGATGCCAGCGCAAGAAAACCCGAAAAAGTTAGCTACTCGCTCCCGGCGTACAAACACGATGGAAGAGGCGAATCCCGCTAGGTAAGCGGATAGACACACCCGGAAAGAGAAAACGACAATCGCTTCGGAATTCATTGGGGTAACAAGGTCTTAATTAAACCGGCGTCCGCGCAACACCCGTTCGATGGCCTGCCTCTGCGACGGCCCGGGCCACCGGTCACGCTTTTATTGACAACGCTGGTTACAGCATTCTCTTCATTCAGTTCGCTGAACCAATCCACGGATCGGGCCGGTGACAATCTGATAGCTTCGTTAATGTCTGAGCCCCCGCACCCCAGGCGCCGTGTAATATTCCGGGAAATGCTAGCACACTGTTGGTCTGGTTGGGCCAGCTTACTGCGTGCGTCCCGACGCTCTGATTAACGGAGTCTTCATGTTCGACCACGATATCGTTTCCTTCTCTCATGAGGCAATGCGCTTATCTTGCTCCGTTTCACCCCCTCGGCAACCACTTCAAGTTAAGCTGTCAGCCCAGAGCCTCCCTCAGCAAAATCTCTGGACCACCTGGGCTCCGGAGAAGGTATCACCAAGAGCAGAAGAGTATCAACACAGGGTTGCAAACTAGACAAGGGCTTCGCCCTTGATATCCCTGGTGGAACGCTTGCTCCGCCGCGCGTTTTCCAGCGTGCGCAGAGCGCCCGCTCCACCACAAGCGGGCCAAACGAGAACAAAATCCTCGTTTCGATGCAAATAACGGCCTATGAGCCACTTTTTGAGGACGACCATGCCTCCCAGTCAATCCTTCCCAGACATCCGAACCCGCTGGACTCTCTCCCTCTAAGCTTTTTGCCAGACACTTTGGAGCTGGGAGCCCACCTGCCGAATGAGCTGAAAGCCAGGTTCGGGTCAGAATCCCACTCAGGAGAATTTCAATGCATAAGAAAAACTAATGGAAGGGACCTCTAGTGAAACCCTCACTGGTTGCGAGCGATTGCCTGATCTTTGGGACAGTTACTAAAAGGCTCTCTCAAATAGTGGCTGACATGGCTACGAGAAGATGATCGAGAAACTTTTTCTTGCGCACTCGAATAAGGAAAATTGATTTCTATTCCCAGATCGTTTACTTTATCCTGCAACTTTCAACGGTCAGGGGGCGAAATCATAAAATGAACTTCTGCTCGAAGCTTCATAGGCAACAAGAGGCTGTTTCGATTCTAGTCTGGGACCAAGATGATCCCCTGACAGTCAAAAACGCAGCTGAAGCGATAGAAGAGTATCAATCGGTCGTAATCCCTTGTTCATCTGCAGAAGCAGTTCTCTTTACCATCCAACACAAGACGGTTGATGTAGTCATCCTCAACCTCCAAAAACCTTTTGAAAAGGTATTTCGGCTTCTTTCTGAGATAAAGGTCATAGTACCTCAGGTTGAAGTCATTTTTGTTTCTCCGTTTGATGATGAAACGCGCTGGCTATGGATGGAGGCAATCCAGCGCGGGGCTTATGAGTTCTTGCCGAAACCTCTTGATCTTCGGGAATTGAAGCGCACTTTGGTCCAGGCGAGTGAAAAGCATCATCTGCTGAGACTCACAAAACTCCCTCCTGCCGAATCAGTGAAGGATTTGACCTCACGAGTCCACAAAAGAAAAGCATCCGCCACCAAAAACTAGAGACGACGAGCAGTTGTCGGTTACCGGTAATTCTACCAAACCTCCTGCAGGATCGTGACCCGTTCCGGTTTTGGCTGGCGTCCAAGCGTTGAGCCTCCCCCCTTTCGATTGAACCCGCCGACCACAGTTTGCGTAAAGAGCGTGGGTTCACCGATGCCGTCCATAGGCTCCGTCATAGACAATAAATTCCTGTTCCAAAATCTCACCGTCCGTCAATACCCAGTGCACTGAATTCCAGAAGCGATGTCAGAAAATGCAGCAGGGGAAATGTTTGTTATCAAATAAGAACATGAGTCTGGCATACTTATGCAGCTTGGAGGGAACTTATGAACACAAAGATCCTTACATTTTTTGTTTCGCCTCTTTTCCTGCTCACCCTGGTAAGCCTGCAGTCGAAGGACCTTCTGATCGCTATCCCCCAGGGGGCCGAGCCCAAGGCACAGGACAAGGCTTTCATTCCTTTTAAAAAGTACTCCAGGGAGGAGGATGAGAAAATCCTCAAATTGTATGACGGGCTGCGCGTTGCCGATGTCTCAGACGCTATGGATATTGTGGGACTTCAAGATGTTGGTCTGATGGATCCGGAGATCAAGCCTTTGTGGCGCGACTTGGAGAATTTTGGGCACCGGATTTGCGGCCTCGCTGTCACCGTGCGGTATGTGCCGACCAACAAGCGGGCCGGAAAGATGACGCCTCTGGAGTTCGAGAACTGGGAAGGACAGTGGTACGAAAAACTT
>QHZQ01000666.1:0-2945 GCA_003224725.1 Acidobacteriota bacterium
CCCATCTCGAGCTCTTCCCTTGGAGTGGCAATTTCGATTGGGAAGACATCGATCATTTTGATTCGAACCGGTTTGATGTCCCGCGCCAGAGCACGAATGGGTCCGAGAAGGGAAGCTGTGGCAGATCCGGCTAACGTGATGAGGAGTTTTCGGCGTGTGTAGTTGGTCATTTATTTATTTTCCTTCAGGGTAAAAGACTCTACACTGGCAGCAACTGATTCTAGCCCGGCCTATCAAGGCTGGGCCGCGGAAAGAAACCCGCCCGCGTCGCTTCATAACGTCCCCGAGTGTCTTGAACTATGACGACATAACCCTGGCTGGCCAGTCGCACCTCCAAGCCAGATGAGCCGCTGCCTTTGTCATACGGCGTCCGTTCGATTAGGAAGGGGGTATTTGGCCTCCGCGGCGGGACGATAAATGTCGGTCAGAAGAGCTATCCCATCCGGGTCTTCATCGGAACACCGCTTTCGGACTGGATAGGGACTGTTGCAGCCGTCGATGTAACTGCCGCCTGACAAAGGCAACAGAGGAGGAGGCTGACGCCTGTCAGCGATTTCATTGCAGTTGGTTTTCCGTCACAGATGTTGTAGTCATCCCTAGGAATAGAGTACTTTCTTTGTTGCTTAAGACTTTCAAGGGTGGGCGCAGATACAGGCGTTCTCGGTAGACGGATGGTTGAGATGCGGTGGTTCGCTTCCGCGGCTTCAAGGGACGCCCGGCAGCGCGTCCTCGTTGTCACCTGCGCCGAGACTAGCTAACACTCGAAATTCTATGGGTTGCAGTAGTATCCATCAGAACAGGAAGCGGATCCCCATCTGGAACTGCCGGGGGTTGACCCGGGTTGAGTTAATGGTACCGAAAATGGGTTTACCCAGAACCAGTTGGTCGAATGCTGAAGTGTAATAGCCGTGCCCAATTCGAAAGACAGGACTGTTCGTGAAGTTGAAAAACTCGGCCCTGAGCTGTAGTTCCGAACCCTCCCAGAACTTGAACTTCTTGAAGACAGACATATCCCAACTGTGGTACCACGGCTGGCGCAGATTGTCGAAGAAGCGAGGGGCATTGCCGGACTGCTGAGCGGGCGGCGCACAAATGACGCCGGCATTGGGATCGCTGCACTCCAGGGCGGAAAGGTTGACGTTGAAGTAATTCCCCTTCCTGTCAACCACGTCCTGCACACTGTACTGGCTGCGAGGATTTCCGTTGATGTTCGGGCGCTGAGTGCCCCCGGTTAATCTATTGAATGAGTAAAGATTGAGGGGGTTGCCGGTTTGGAGGTTCACCACTCCGTTGAGTTGCCAGCCTCCGATGACCTTGTCCAGCACCCGGTTCATGTTGTTGCCAAGAGCTCGTCCCCGCCCCACGGGGAGCTCGTAGCTGTAACCAAACACAAAACGATGAGGCGTGTCAGCACCGTCGACTGACCATTCCTTGGTCAGGTCGTACGGATCCTGGACGTCGACGCTGTTGCCCAGCCAGCCAATGTAGGATCCCGAATCCGAATAATATTTGGAGTAGGTGTAATGCCCGATAAAGTTCAAGCCATGGGAGTAACGCTTTTCGAAACGGAACAAGAGGGAATTGTATTCGCTGCTGGCTCGGGCAGGCCAATTCTTTGCCTGAACGCCGCCGAACTGGGGATACGGCGTCAGCAAAGTACCGCGAGTGATGGTCGGGCGACTGTAACCTGAGTCCGGTTCGAAGAAGCGCGTTCCCGGCGCCACGCAGACCCCCGCAGCAGCGTCGAACTGGCCGCAGAACATGGAGAAGAAAGGATTGGGGACCTGCTCTTGAAGTTGTTCCGGCGTGAAATTCCGCGCCTCCTTGAAAGGGATATTTAACTCGGCGGTGGCCGGTTGTGGCTGGTGAGTGCTCCGATTGCCATTGTAAGCCACTTCCAACAAAAGAGTGTCGCTGAACTGGTGCTGAAAACTCACGTTCCACTGGTAAATCTCAGGGTTGCGAGCCGGCTCGAATTGAACCGAACTGTTGCCGAATCCCCATCCAGCCAGGTTTCCATATTTGCGCGCCTGAGGCTCGAAGCTCCGGGTGGGATAAGGGTCAGCCAGTGTGGCGAACCGGGTGATCCCACTGTCGTAAGTCGTAGTCCAGATCGCCGCTTTTCGGAAAATAGTCGAAGGCAACCATTCTCCCTGCAATTGGGTGAGGCCGTAATAGATTCCCGCTCCGGCACGGACGACGGATTTGCTTCCCAGGCGATAGGCGAAGCCGAGCCGTGGAGCAAAGTTGTTTCCATCCCGCGGAATGTGGCGCCTCTCTGGAGTGCCGGGAAGGGCGGCGCCTCGAAGCCTTCCAATCCCCGGTACGTCAACGCCCGTATCAAAGTTTGGATCACCGATCTGGATGCAGTCGTAGCGTTCAGAGGAAGGGGTTTCCCATTCATAGCGCAATCCGAGAGTGAGAGTAAGCTTTGACGTCACTCTCCAGTCATCCTGAACGTAAAAGGCGGAAGTTCTCCCCATGAATAAGGGTCCCCCCAACCCAATAGCAATGACGCGACCGGGTGTCCCTGACTCGGATTGAATCCGAGATTGTTTTGCTCCGTTGTGCTCAGGCCGTTGGAGTCAAACATGAACGTGCCGTTGGGAGCTCCAGGGGCAAAGTAATTGCCGTAGAAGAGTCTTTGTTCGTAGCCAAACTTGAAGGTATGGTTCCCCTTAACCATGGAGAGCGAGCTACTCCAACTCGGCTGGGTATTGTGTTCGACCCAGAGCGCGAACCAGGTGCCCAGTTGAGCGTAGCTTCCATAGGAGCCGAGAAGGAAGAGGGGAAAGACTTTGGCCCCACCGGCCGCCTGCAGGTAGCTCGGAAAACCCAGCGTTGTCGCATCGTACTCAACCGGCAGGGAATCTCTAACGTAGCGGCTAACGCCCGCGCGGTTGGTCCATATCGTGTTCGGCGTGAGCGACCAGGTGTATTCCAGA
>QHZQ01000666.1:2951-3819 GCA_003224725.1 Acidobacteriota bacterium
CATAATTGGAGTTGACCGCGTTGGGATCGGCAGGATTGTTGTTGCCGTATACGTCGGCAGGCTGGCCGCTCCAGAACGCTCGGCTGTAACGGCCGGAGATGCGGTGTTTTTCTGAGAAAAGGTGGTCAATTTTAAGGTCCCATTTGCGACTCGGACTATTGGAGGTATAGTTCTTGACAAAGTTGTTGGCGTGCGTAAAGGGGTCTCCTTCACTAGTCGGCTCAGGGAAGAACCCGACCACCTTAGCCGCGATGGGATCAAAAAGTTGCGGGGGGATGATATTCCCAGGGAAAGGCGGCCGATTGCCGGTGCTCTTATCGACCAGAGCGGGATTGAAAATTTGCCTCAAGGAACCGTCTGGATTGAAGCTCTGAGAGAAGTCGCCCTGCCGCTCGAGCAAGGTTGGCACACTCGTCGTCAGTGTCCCCGGAGCTTGAAACTTAACCTGGTCGTAGTCGAAAAAGAAGAAGGTTTTGTTCTTGAAGATCGGCCCACCAATGGATCCTCCGAAATTATCCCGTTTGTATTTCGGTTTAGGCTGACCTTCCCGGTTGGCAAAGAAGTCGTTGGCGTCCCAGCGGGGACGGCGGGCCCAGTAATAGCCACTGCCGTGAAACTTGTTCGTGCCCGACTTGCTGACGATATTCAGCACGGTTCCACCGTTTGTCCCGTACTCCGCCGAAAAGCTGTTGGTCTCGACCTTAAATTCTTGAACAAACTCCGGGGAAGGCTGGATTTGGGAATAAAAGAACTGGTTGCCGGAACCGGTTCCATCAGGAGGGCTGCTGGAGAGTCCGTCCCAGCGCACATCGGACGTGGCGCTTTTCTGTCCGTTCGAAGTAAAGTTTGTCCCTGCAAAGCCGGCCTG
>QHZQ01000666.1:3906-4206 GCA_003224725.1 Acidobacteriota bacterium
GCAGCGCTGACGGAGTTGAGCAGTGGTGCTGAAGCCGTAATCTCAACGGTGGTGGTGATTTCGCCCACTTCTAGCGTGAAGTCCAGATCGCTTTGCTGGGCCACCCGCAGGACGACGCCCGATTTAACAGCGGCCTTGAAGCCCTGGGCTTCCACCTTGATGGTGTAGCTGGCCGGGCGCAATTTGGTAAAGACGTACCGCCCTTGATCATCGGTGGTGGTGGTTTCGCTGACGTTTGTCGCTTCCTCCGTCGCGGTCACCGTCGCTCTTGGGACAGCCGCCTGCGAAGCATCCTGAACA
>QHZQ01000667.1:0-1425 GCA_003224725.1 Acidobacteriota bacterium
CCCGTTGCCAACGTTACTCCGCTCCTGGGAGAAGACAATCTCAAGTTAGTTGGGTCCCTGAAAGACAAAATCAAAATCAAAGGCAACCTCTTTTCAACTGGCGTCAAGTGGAATGCTCAATCTTGACACACACATCTTGGTTTTTTTGCTCAGCGGAGACCTGTCTGACAGAGAGCTTCGATTAGTCCAAGGCGAGCACCTGGTCGTCTCGGATATTGTACTTTGGGAGTTGGCGAAGATGATCCAGCTGGGCCGTCTTGATATGGACCTCGATGTCCCTGAGTTTCGTGAGTGTTTACGTAGCTTGACGATTGTCCCCATTAATCTTGAAATTGCACGGCGAAGTACGCAATTGGATTTTTCTTCTGATCCTGCCGATGAAATTATTGCCGCGACCAGTATTGTTGAAGATATTCCGTTGCTGACACGTGATCGCAGAATCCTGAAATCCCGGATAGTACCATTTCCAGCCAAGAATTAGTCAATCTACGCCAGTAATTGCCTGTCCTCTTCGACTATCGTGCAACCACCACCGGAGGCTGGCGCAGCCGGACCTTCAATCCGCTAAAATGCCACCATCGTGAAGGCCGGACTTTTTACAAGCATTCGTATAGCGTAGCGAAGGTCATTTAGCATGTTGGGCAGTGGTTAGTGGTTGGCAGTTCAAGGTCCAACGTCCAAGGTCCACGTTTTAATTCTGGGTCCAAGTGCAGGGTTTCGGAGCTCCGGAACATGAACTCTCGAACCGTTTTAATCGGCAATCGGAAATCCAAAATCAGCAATTGGCTCACTCGTATCTTAACGCCATCATTGGGTTCACCCGGGATGTTCGTTGCACGAAGGTGCTCAGCTGGGGCAGCAACGACCAACGGCGGCTTCACTCAAGTCATTACATCAAGAGCCTGCCTGCTCATTTCACTGCTTCAGGAAACAATCTTAAGAAATCCGCCAGGCGAATAATGGAGGTACCTTCAAACTCACGGAGTCTTAGCAGGTGCCCATCACCGGTAATGATCAAATCTGCTCGTGCTTCGAAAGCGCACTCCAAGATGCGGTTATCGGGAATATCTTTGAAGACCCTCAGGCGAGCCTTCGGCTTGAGAATCTCCGCAACCCGACTGATGAACTTCAGCGCCTGCCTAATATCTCTCTCGGACTGCTCGAATTTGCTCCTTAGTTTCTGGGCCGTTTCGGTCAGGATTGGAACGGAAGTGAAAAGAACAAAATGCCTTGCGCGAGCTAAAAGAAGAGCTCGTTCGGCCTGTCCTCCTGGGACGATGAAAGCAGCGATGAAGGCGTTCGTATCGAAGACCACCTTCACTAGCGGTCCTCGAAAACGATCTGCTCAACCTCTTTCTCCGTGAAAATGCCTGCCCTTCGCGCTCTACGAGCCATTCTGTGCTGCAGCCGAAAGAATTCATCCTC
>QHZQ01000667.1:1454-3921 GCA_003224725.1 Acidobacteriota bacterium
AATTGGCGAAAGAGCTCGCTCTTACTCTTCCCGGAGAGATTGGCGAGTTGTTCGTATTCGTTGGCGATTTCTGGAGCTACAGAAAAACCGAGAATTTTTGTCCTGCGAACCATAAGGCGATCCTTGGGTTAAACTTAGTTAAACTATACGTCAAATTTGTTCGAAAGACAAGGCCACCTTCGGCCAAGGACGCTGGAAATCCCACTGGTGGCACTGATGCCAAGAATCAGTGTGAACACGGCCACTGTGGTAAAGCCTGGGTTTTTGAGCAGCATCCGAATGGCGTAGCGAAGGTCATTAAGCATAGTGACGAGTGGTTAGTGGCGAGTGGCGAGTTTCTGCCGCATCCCTCAGGATGAACGATTCGGGTTGGTGAGCCCACTGCGACGGGCGGCCGTTTCCGCCCGTCCAATATCGCCGAAGGCCAGTCGCGTCACTCTTCTGGAGAGTTCGTACAGTTCCTTTCGCACGCGGAAGGATCTCTGGCCGAGTTGGAGACACACGAGAGGGGAAAAACATGAATACCCAAGGAAAGCTCGAAAGCTACCAGGATCTCCTGGTCTGGCAGAAGAGTGCGAAGCAAGCCCTGGCGCAGATCGAAGAACTTCAAAGGATGCTGAACTTGATTGGCCGGTCATGACTACCCACGATTACCGCAAAAGAGCGTTAATCGTGGCTACCAGGAATTTTGTTGGCGTTGCATTGGTAGCCACGGTCAGTGCTTTTCCTGACCGTGGGCCCTTATTTACGGACTGCGCGCGGTTACCGCAAAAAACACGTTAATCGTGGCTACCAGCTGACAGCTTTATCATCGCTAAGCACCCTGTAGGAGGCGCGTGATGACAGCCGAAATGCGTTCCCAGCTCTCAGTCTCCGCGGCGAGCTGTTTGCGGCCCGCCCTGGTTAGCGAATAGAACTTGGCGCGGCGGTTGTTTTCTGACGCTCCCCACTTTGAAGTAATCCAACCCTTTTGTTCCAGGCGAAGCAGTGCCGGATAGAGAGTACCCTGATTGAGCTGCAGCAAGTCTTCCGAGACCTGCTCGATGCGACGCGCAATCCCATAGCCGTGGATCGGACCCAGGGTGTCGAGAGTTTTGAGTACCATCAGGTCCAGTGTGCCCTGCAAAACTTCAGCCTTGGACTCGCCCATCTTTTTTCCTCCTGTGGACTATAACCGGGAAGATATCGGGTTCTTCTGTTGCTTGTCAACATGAAAAGTATTTTATGGAATTAAGCCGTCAGCGATCAGTCCACAGCCGTCAGCTAGAATGGAAGTTCTCAATTGCGCTATGAGGTCTGATTAATCGGGACTTTCCATGAGCCCGTTTCTCTTGGGCCTCTTCATGTCTAAATGAGCACGGAGCTTCCTGGAGAGGGCGTGCAAACTTTCATTGTCGATTTCCATCCATAAAGCATCCCTCATTGACTTAATGCAATCTAAGGTATTGCCCTTTCATCTGAGGGAAGGGAAGGAGAGAGTTACTTTATGGCTTATCTAATCCTGAGCTGGCTCAAAGTGATCGTTCGTTGGCAGTTATGCGTTGCAGGGGCAGGGGTGATTTGTGATTTGTTTCGTGGGGGTTGGAGTTGGTAATTCGCTCCTAAGTAAACCCGGCTTAGCCCTGATCTTCGGCTGGACACAGGGGGCGGCTGTGGCCAGATTTTGGATGGCCCCCACTCCCTGGCCCCCGCGTCAGGGCCCGGTTTCAACCGCATGTAATTAGACGCGGGGGAGAGGGAAAATAGAGATGACGTCAAGAACCCAGGGCGGCGGTCGCTAGGCTCCCTTGCCCTGGGCTATTTTTCTGTAGCCCTTACAGGGCAAAGAGCCGCTACCCGTGCGGCGTTCCAACACCCCCTGTGTCCAGCAAAAGATGTGGGACATGCTCAGAGCTAGCGGGGGACTTTTGTCATTGTGTTCTTGACTTCGTGCGGGGCCACCCCTCCGCGCTGAAGCACAGAGGTAATGAAAACCTGATAGAGCCTCGAAGGCTATCTGAGAGCCCGCTGAAATATGTCACTGTATTTTTGAATAGCTGTACTTTGCACATAAGGGCTGTCGGCGATCAGATCTCTTGCACTAGCGTAATAGGAATCATATATACTACGATAACAATATCATGGCACGCACGACCATCCTGTTGGAAGACGACTTGTTTGTCGAAGTAAAACAACTGGCTCGAGCCCGGGGGCAGACGATCACCGAAGTCATTCGCGACGCGTTGAAGGCCACGGTTAAAAGGCAGCAGCGAACCCGTCTTCCCTCCTTCACAGGTGTGGGCAGGAGCGGGCGACGTTCGATCTCGAGAAAGGCTGAGGAGATCCTCCGCCGGAAGCTAGACAGCCGGGAAGGCTGGTAACCCATGGCGATCCTGGTGGACACGGGGCCCCTTTACGCGCTTTGCGATCAAGATGATCAGTATCATGGTCTTGTGAAAAGGTTTGTCAAGAAAGTCCACGAGACCCT
>QHZQ01000667.1:4003-6602 GCA_003224725.1 Acidobacteriota bacterium
AGTTGAAGCGGAGCTCGTCTCACCCTTATGGTCTGTGTCCTTCGGGAAGGATCAGCTCATTGGCTTTGTTCTGGGTGTGTTGCGGTGATGTCCCGGAGTCCCACGGTGGCGGCGGCGCCTTGCCCTCCGGGTACAGCGACTCCATCGGCGGCCACACGCTATCCACGCGGTCCGTGAACAGATCGCCGATCAACAGGTCAGTAATTGTGCCTCTCAAGTGAGGGTAGGTGCGCACGAATTGGCCGAAGCTGAAGCCGTCGTAATACTCGCAGACCAGACGGCGCATGCGGTCCACGCCCTGGTTGAAGACCGGCCCCCACTTCCCGAGTTGGGCGGCGGACACGTCTCCAAGCTGAAACCCTTCCACGATCGCGTCAGCGGCCATCTCCCCGGACCGCAGGGCCAGCAGCACGCCCGAGGAGTACAGCGGATCAAGAAAGCCGAAGGCGTCGCCGACCAGCACCCACGCGTCGCCCGCGACCTGCGTCGCACGATACGAATAGCCCTTGGTGGCGAAATNNNGCCGGGCAGCAGTCCACTTCGTCCTGGTAGGTTTGCTCGTGGCTGACGCGTCCCTTGAAGAAATAGTCGAATGGCGCCACCACGCCGACGCTGACACGGTCATCGTGCAGGGGAATATACCAGAACCACCCCTGCCGATTCGCAGTCTGCAGGACAAGCGTAGCGCCTTCATCCCGGCCGGTGTCGCGGTAAGCCCCCTGCCAGTAGGTCCAGATCGCCCCCTTGTTGAGCACCGGATCCCAAACGCGCAGCTTGAACTTGTTCTGCAACAGCCCGCTCTGGCCGCTGGCGTCTACGATCACCCGCGCCTGCACGTCCTGCTGTGAACCATCTGCCCGCTGAATCCTTACGCCTACAGCCCGCGGTCCCTCGAACAGCACGTCGCGTACACGCACACCCTCATGGGCCTCCACGCCGTGTTCCCGGGCGTTGTTCAGCATCATCAGGTCGAACTCACTGCGGACAACCTGCCAGGTCTGCGAACACTGGTGCGCCTTGTTGTCCCAGAAATAGAAAGGGGCCGACTGCTTTCCGTTGGCGTTGATGAACTGCACGCTGTACTTCTTGACGAAGTGGCTCTCCCTCAGCTTGTCGAGCATGCCCAGCCGCTCAAGTACCCAGTAGGTTTCAGGGATCAGCGATTCGCCGATGTGGAACCGCGGGAAGCGCTCGCGTTCGAAGAGTTGGACGCGGTAGCCGCGCTGCGCGATAAGGGCCGAGACAGTAGAACCGGCTGGCCCGCCACCAATGACGACAACGTCCGGATGGCTCGCGAGGTTGGAGGCGGACGCTCTCATGAGAATCCTCCAGTCAAAAAGAGTTCTCCTTGAGTGCTTGGAGGCGCATCGTTTTCTTCTCCGTTGTATTCATAGTTCCATTATATAACTTCAATCGTTGCGCGAGCCATCCTGCCTGATGAACCTGCGCATAACCGGCAGGCCCCTTTTCGCCAGTCCGCTTTATCCTAAATCCGGCAGTTGGAATGGCCACGGAGAGCACAGAGCCAGTGGAAAAGAGGCCGGCTTTTCAGATGGTTTGTCCCCACACCGAGGGTTAACAATTTTTCAAGACCTTTTGAAGAGGTCGCCCTTATCTGCCGCCTCTGTGGTCTCGGTGCCTCTGTGGCTAACTGCCGTTTTTAGGTTTATGTGCCGGTTGGGCCCATCGCTGTCAAGTCAAGAGATGGGAAGGGGCAGTGTAGGAGGCGCTTTCTCTGACCGGCAATCGAACGTTCCTGAATTACAGTCTGTTTCGTGGCCGTGCTGGTCGCTGCGTGGAGCGTGCCTCCCACAGTCTTAACTTACCACCTGTGCGGACTTGACAGCTTAAAAACTTTTACACCATACTTGCCGCGGGTTGTTAACAGGACTGTGAAATTGAGATCCGTACCCGAATCATCAGAACAATCGGAGATGGGAGCCCATGCGTCTATTGAAGCGCTTTGCGCAAGGCGAGTTGCGCCTCACTCGCATTGAGGCCTTCAGCGACGGGGTTTTCGCGATTGTGGTCACATTGTTGGTTCTCGAACTTAAAGTCCCATTGCTGCGCGACCATGGCAGCGTGAGCGAACTGGGCCATCAATTGCTTGATCTGTTTCCGAAGTTCCTGAGTTGGCTGATCAGCTTCATCATTGTTTGCAAGTTCTGGTTGAACCACCACCACATTCTCGGGCTTGCCCGTCATGCTAACTACAGTATGGTGTGGTTGAACTCTTTCTTTCTCATGTTCCAGTCATTCATCCCCTTTCCCACGGCGATGATGGGGGAATACGCGACCAATCCTTTAGCGGTGAGCCTGTTTGGAGTGGTCATGGCAGTCAATACGCTGCTGTTCATCGCTCTACATGCCTACATCCTGCGGCGGCTGATTAAGCCTGAACTTGTGGACGCTCAATATCCACATATTATTCGGAAATCCTTTGTCGGTGTTTTTGCCTACTTGATCGGTGCAGCCGCTGCCTGGTTCAGCGTGCACGCGGCCTTCTTAAGCTATTTCTTTACGCCGCTATTTTTCATCGTCCCTCCTGCCAGGCAAAGCGTCGCCCAGCCCAGTGCCGCAGGGGTCGCGCGAGGAAGTT
>QHZQ01000046.1:0-12522 GCA_003224725.1 Acidobacteriota bacterium
CCGGAACATCCCTTTGTGGCCGCCCTGACCGCCGCAGATTGCAAGGCCGAAGTAGAGGCGTATTTGAGCGAGGCAAAAAAAAAGAGCGACATGGACCGCACGGCCGAGGGAAAAGAAAAGACCGGCGTCTTTACGGGTGCCCATGCCGTCAACCCGGTCAACGGAGAGCGCATTCCGATTTGGGTGGCTGACTATGTGCTGATGGGCTACGGCACGGGCGCCATCATGGCCGTGCCTGCGCATGATCAACGGGACTTTGAATTTGCCCGCAAGTTTGGTCTTCCCATCCGGGTGGTTATCCAGCCAACCGGGAGAGACACTCCTGGCCATTCTTTGGACTCCCAAGCGATGGACACAGCTTGGCCTGGAGAGGGCGTCATGGTCCAATCTGGCCCTTTTGACGGAACCTCTACCGATGTCGCCGTGGCTAAGGTTACAGCTTGGCTTGAAGAAACCGGCCGTGGCAAACGTGCGGTCAATTACAAGCTGCGCGACTGGGGAATCAGCCGCCAGCGCTATTGGGGTACACCTATTCCCATTGTGCATACTGCAGATGGGGAGGTGGCGGTGCCGTTTGAAGAGTTGCCCGTGCGCCTGCCCGATGTACCCCACTACGAGCCAACGGATAGTGGGGAATCGCCGCTGGCCACCATCCCTCAATTCGTAAACGTCACCCTGCCCGATGGGCGGCCCGGGCGCCGCGAGACCGACACGATGGGCACTTTTGCTTGCTCGTCCTGGTACTTTCTGCGTTTTACCGATCCGAAGAACAGCCAGGCTGCCTTTGACAAAGAACAGGCAGCCTATTGGCTGCCGGTGGATATGTATGTGGGCGGAGCCGAGCATGCGGTAATGCACTTGCTCTACGCTCGCTTCTGGACCAAGGTCTTACACGACCTGGGCTATGTTCCCTTTTTAGAGCCGTTCAAACGTCTCCGCAACCAAGGCATGATTCTTGCCCCGGACGGTAAAGAGAAAATGTCCAAAAGCAAGGGGAATGTGATCACGCCGGACGAAGTGGTGGCAGAGTGGAGTGCAGATGCCTTGCGAGCCTACGAGATGTTTATCAGCGATTTTGAGCAGGCCACCCCGTGGAATACCAACGGTCTGGCCGGCACCCATCGCTGGTTGCGGCGAGTCTGGGACATTCTTCTAAACCCAGCCTCGCGCCCGGTACCAGATGCTGCGACGGATCAGGTGGATCGGGGTTTGCGTCGCTGGACTCATAAGACAATTAAGAAAGTGTCTCAAGACATCGAGGGATTTCGCTTTAACACGGTGATTTCCTCACTCATGGAGTTCACCAACGCCCTCTACGACATGCAAAAGCAACCCGTCAGCAACGCAGCTTTTGATGAAGCTGCTGATGCCTTGCTTTTGATGTTGGCTCCCGTGGCTCCATTCATGGCAGAGGAAATATGGCAATTCAAGGGTCGAACCTACTCCGTTCACCAGCAACCCTGGCCGCCGTACGACGAGGCTTTGGCGGCCGATGAAGTTATCACCTTGGTGTTACAGGTCAACGGCAAAGTGCGTGGTCGAACCGCCATGCCCGTCAGCCTGAACGAACGGCAGGCCATTGATGCGGCTTTACGAAGCGAAGCCATCCAGCGCCACCTTCAGGGCCGATCACCCAAGAAGGTGGTTTACGTGCCGGGCAAATTGGTGAATGTTGTCATCTAGCTAATACCAGCCAAAGCTACTTCCAGTCGTCCTCTCCCTGATCTCGGTCTTTCCGATTCCCCATGTAATGTCGAGGACGACAGATAACGACCAGGATTTAATCGAAACGTCTATTGGCTGGTAGACTGTACAATTGGTCTATGAAAACAAATAACCTTCTTGTGAGTTTGGTTCTTCTGGTTCTCGCCACCTCCAACTGTGGCTATCACGTTGCTGGCAAGGCAGCTGCCATGCCACAAAACATCGATTCCATTGCCATCCCTATTTTTGTCAACAAAACCCCCAAGTACCGCTTGGAGCAACGTCTGACTGCGGCCGTGGTGGATGAATTCGTCGCTCGTACCGGTTACCGAATTACTGACCCGTTGGCCGCCAAGGCCTTGCTGACAGGCGAAGTCACAGAATTTAGGGCTGATCCTGTAATCTTTGCTGGGGGCGCGGGCTCAACCTTTCTGGTTACAGTCAGAATGCGAGTGGCTCTCAAGGATTTGTCAACTAAGAAACTGCTCTTCGAGAATAACAATTTCTATTTTCGCGAAGAGTTCGAGATCAGCCGAGCTTCAAGAGAATTTTTTCCTGAAGAAGGGCCTGCCCTGGATCGCTTGGCCAAGGAGTTTTCCAGGACCCTGGTAAGCAGCATTTTGGAGTCATTCTAGATTATGAAATTTCTCGAGTTCAAATCCACTCTTCAAAACGCCAAATTGGATCGCAATTATTTCCTCTACGGTCCAGATCCGTACCTCTTGGATCAGGCCAGGCAGTTGTTGGTCTACCGGACGCAGGAAGGCTTGAAAGAAGAAATCCATTTCGTCAGGCTGGAGTTGGAGGAAACACCAGTAGAAGTGATTTTGAGGCTGGCCAGGAACCTAACAATCTTTGCTCGAAGACAGATGATCCAAGTCAAGGGGTTTATGAAGTTAAGGGAAAATCAAGGCAAGAAACTGGAAGAGTACTTCAGAGACCCCAGTGACTTTACAGTGTTGCTCTTTTTGGCAGGTGAGCTGGCTAAGGAGGATCGAGAGAAGAAAATATTCAAAATCCTCGAATCCTGGACACGAACGGTTGAGATATCTGCTTTAGCCGAGGTCGAGGTGAAGCGCTGGATAGGCTCGAAATTAAAGGCATCTGGATTTTCCATCGAGGCTGAAGCCGTTGCCTTTCTGCAGGAATCGCAAGGAAACAATCTAGAGAGACTGAGCCATGAAATAGAAAAACTCACTTTGTACGCCGGGCAGGAAAGAAGGATTACCCTTCCAATGGTGGAGGCCGCCGCAGGATTTTGTCGCCACCACAACGTTTATGAACTTCTCAATGCTATCCTAGGCAAAGAAAAGCTTAGAGCGTTGAAGTTGGCTATTGAAATAATGTCTGATAGCTCAGAAACGCTATACATGATTTCGCTGCTGAGCCGACAATTAAGACAACTCCTTCAAATCAAGGAGATGTCCGGGAAATTGGGGATTGCTGAACTTGCAAAGCAAATCGGTCTTTACAATCGATATGCCCTTGAAAAAATGATGCTGCAGGCCAGGCATTTCTCCAAGCGTTCACTAGCTCTGGCCATCAGCCGGTTGGCTATGTGGGATGATCGAATCAAGAGGTCTAGCGTCGATACCAAAGTTTTTGCGGAATTACTGATTCACGACCTAACCAACTAACCAAGGGCTCGGCTCTTGATTCCTGGTGCATCGTGCTCGTCGTCGTCCTCCTACTCGTCCTCGAAATCAAAGGCCGAACACGACGACGAGGACGAGAACAAAGACGATTCCAGAAACTCTCATGTGTCTTCCAGGCTAAATCAAGTCTCCACAAATCCAAACGACTCGGGGTCACGAACACAACGAGAAAGAATTCTCGTATTACCCAGGGATCAATTTTATTGGCATCTTTGAACCAAAGACTGGTATATTTTCCCCGTTTCACACCACTTAGACAAAAGCGCAAATGAACGGAGGAGAGAATGGGGCGAACTACCTTAAAACAGGAGTTACTGGCAGAATTCTTAGGCACCTTCACTTTAGTTGTCTTTGGTGTCGGTTCCGTTGCTCAGGTGGTTTTAAGTGAGGGGAAGACTGGTGGTTTCCTTTCGATCAACCTGGGCTGGGGATTAGCTGTGGCGATGGGCGTCTATGTGGCAGGAGGAGTTACGGGGGCACATCTGAATCCAGCTGTGACACTGGCGTTGGCAGTGCGACGTGGCTTTGCCTGGAGCAAAATCTTTCCTTATTGGATAGCGCAGATTCTCGGAGGCTTTACGGGGTCTGTCGTGGTCTTCATAGCCTACCGCGATGCCTTCAACGCTTTTGATGGGGGAACGAGAATCATTTTAGGTGAAAAGGCAACGGCCGGCATTTTCGCTACCTATCCGCAGCCTTTTCTCTCGACTCTGGGGGGCGTTATCGACCAAACTGTTGGCACGGCCCTATTGGTGCTGGTGATTCTCGCCCTTATCGATTCGCGTAACACCGCGCCCAGTGCCAACATGGCTCCCCTCGTCATCGGCTTGCTGGTAGTTCTGATCGGAATGACATTCGGATTTAACTCCGGGTATGCCATCAATCCGGCACGGGACTTGGGACCGCGGCTCTTTACTTTGGTGGGAGGCTGGGGGACTGAAGTTTTCAGCGTTGCCAACCATTGGTTCTGGGTACCCATTGCTGGGCCGCTACTCGGCGGAGTTTTGGGTGCGGTCACTTACGATGGTCTTGTAGGGAATTACTTGACGATCTCTTCCGAAGCGAAGCGCGCTAGTTCCTAAGCTCAGCTTCTGAGCGAATGGTGTGTGGAGACGGCTGAGGCAACCACTGCTCTTGGCAGTACCAGAAAAGCAATGCGACGATTGCCGTCAGCGTAAAGATCTCTGGGTTCGGCAGGTATGGCGTCAGCATATCCGACAATCCCTGCCACATGATCTGGGTTTAGGCCGAGTATGTGAGCGCGGTTGTCACGCTCTACCAAGAATGGTCGACTGACTTTCTAAAAGCCGAGACCTTCATTCTCTCTTATTTATTATTTCTTTCGATACTCTTTGAGGAAACCTTCAAACAGGACTCGATGGGCTTCTTCTTGGGAGAGAAGCCGCACGGCCAGATCTTGAGTTACATAGTCGTTCCCCTCACACTGTCGGATGATCTTGTTGTACTCAGTGATTGCTGCATCTTCGGCTTCCAAAACGCCTTCAATTATGGCAATCACGTCGGTGCTATCTGACGGTGGTTGTAAAGCCTTTTGTTCTAATTTTAGGTCCAACGAGCCTGCCACCTGTCCACCGAGCTGTTTGATTCTTTCGCCTAATTGGCGGGCATGCAGCAGTTCTTCTGCCACGTCGGCAGCTAGGGCTTTCTTAATTTCTTCCGCGCGCACACCATCCAAATTAATTGAATTGGCCAGATAATTCATCACGGTCTCAAGTTCCATGCTGTAAGATTTCTGCAATTCTTCAATGATTGAGTTCTTGTCAGTCTTCCTCATTCGATGATCCTCCGATGCTGAGGGGAAGTCTACTGGTTTTAGATTTAGAATACAATGATTGACATTTACTGTGACGCTTGGTCTCCCCTCAAATACTTAGTGCACTAATTTCCTTACTCGAGTTACAATTTTGGGGATAGCCGAAGAGAGACGACATAGTTGGGCTCAAAACATCGCCTCAATAAGAGGGCTATAAAAAAACAAACCGCGAGGATGCAATGAAAAGGATGAATCGACGCGAATTTGTGGCTCACACTCTAGTGGGTGCCGGAGCAGTTTGGGCGGGGTTCTCTCGAAACCCTTGTCTGTCCTCAACTCCCACCAAGAAAGAAGCGGCAGACCAGGTTTTGCTGGGAACGACGGGGATTAGGCTCTCCAGGTTGGCCATGGGTAGCGGCACCAATGGAGTTAATCACTCCTCCGACCAAAGTCGGCTGGGAATTAAAGGATTTTCTGATTTGCTTTGCTACGGGTTTGACCACGGGATTAACTTTTGGGAATCTGCCGACCAGTATGGAGCCCACGAACATCTGAACGCGGGCATCAGACGAGTGGGAAGAGATAAACTGGTCATCTTGACAAAAACTCATGCGCGAACCGCAGAGCAGATGAGGGCTGACTTGGACCGATTCAGGAAGGAGCTTGGAACGGATTACATTGATATTATCCTGCTACACTGCATGATGGACCCGAAATGGCCAGAAGAGCGAAAGGGTGCGATGGAGGTTTTATCCGAGTCTCGGGAAAAGGGGATTATTCGTGCCCACGGAGTGTCTTGCCATACTCTTGAGGCCTTGCGAGTCGCAGCCAAAACTCCCTGGGTTCAAGTTGACCTGGCACGCATCAACCCTATCCAAGCCTACATGGATTCAGATCCCGCGACCGTGATTTCGGTTCTGCGAGAAATGAAGAAGGCCGGGAAGGGTGTCATTGGAATGAAAATTATGGGTCAGGGCAAACTAAGTCACGACGTGAATCGTGCTATTGAACACGCAGTGAAACTCGCTTGCCTCGACACGTTCACCATAGGCTTTACCAGCACCAGGCAAATGGATGAAGTGATCAATAAGATGCCAGCTCTTGGTTTGGCTTAATGAATATAGTAAAACGAGATTTGCTGTTGTCAGCTAGGAGGTCGGGAGGGATTTCTATCTCCCAATCGCAAGTAGGTCGGCGTCAAAGCTGCATATGGGTGCAACACTTAATCATGCCCTCATTTTCTTAACTCCTTGGACGTTTTCCGTAGAGGTTGCAGGAGGCTTGAACTGATCATTCAAGAATGAACGGTCCGGGTGTTGGGGCAATTCGGAATTCTTTCCCAAAGACTTCCCTAGATAAAATACAAGCCATTGGCCGCCTCGCGTGCAGATTGTATTAATTCCCTCCAGATTAGAATCAATCTTTTTTTCAAAATCATCTAAAGAGCGGGTGAGCAATTCAACCACAGCCTTGTCTACATAATCGGACTGTAAGACAGGATCATAGGTCTTTCTCAAATCTCTTAAGGCATTACGAATATTTCCCGTGAAAGAAGCCCCTAAGCGCATTAAATTCTCGCAGCTAGTTAGAAACTTATGAACTTCTTCGTCTGTCAGTTTTCCGTTTTCCATATTGTCTCTTCTCCATGGAAGCTAAGAGCCTGCCTGTGCCTTAGCAACATCCGTAACACCCGGTTGCGGGTGTTTGGAAAGAGGGAAATCCATTTTTCTGCCAGCCGCTTGGCCTAAGTAAAAGGAATACCATTGACCCCCTTCGGTATAGATCTTAACAATGTTTTCCAGATTAGATTTCACCTTGCCTTCCAATTTGTCAAAGGAATCCGCCAGCATCTCCACGACAGCTCTTTCTACAAAGTTAGATTTTATCATCAGTTCCAAGATCTTCTTGAATTCCAGAAAGGCTGAGTCAATATTGTGCGAAAAAGTAATACCCAGATTCAAGAGGTCTTGGTTCGCTTTGAGAAACTTGTTGACATCTTCTTCAGTTGGATACTTACTCGCCATAAAACTTCTCCTCAGGCTATATTTATTATAGGAAATAATACCTCAACAGTCGTTAGTTTTACTAGTGTAAAACGTCGGACTGCGTGAACAGGGGAGGTTAGTGGAATTTTTGCAACCCGCGTTGCACGAAAACTCGATCTGTCTGCGCCTGTTCCGACAAAAGTGTAAAGTCTGCATTCCCTTGGCATAGTTTTTGTTGTGAAGTTGACCCAAGCCGGGGAATAACAGGGGAAGCTTGGCAGCCTCCACTCCGTACCTCGAATAGAATCATGCCCTATCGGACAAACCTCACCCCATTACAAAAAGTTGTTCTACTCGAGCGGAATGATTCTCGAAACCTTTAGCCAGTTTTGCCGATTGCGAAGTCAGGCGGTGTCCGATTTTCGGCCAACTGTTAACAAGGAGAATCACCTCATTGTCAGCAGGGCACTGCGAGACTCATTAAAAACTCCTTGCGTGAGCGGCTATCGCCACTTCAGCATCTTGGTCAGTCATTTTTTCCTCCCCGGCGGATACAGCGACCACGCCCACTGCATATAGCGCCGCTGCAAGGCATAAGGCTTGATCAAATCCAAAGTTTACTGCAATTAAGATCGTCATGATGCTTCCCAATACCGATGTAGATCCGTTTACGCCCCAAGCCCACGGTATCATTTCTGGCGAGTGTTGCCGAAGCCAATGAATTCCTAAGGGCATCGGCATGCCCATAATGAAACTCAAAGGAAAGAGGAGGCCGAACGCCAGCAAGGCTTTCCAATAGATAGCGAGGCCTACATAGCTATAGAGGAAGAAGGGCAATACTCCCAGATAGGTCAACACCAGAGCGGAAACAAGAATACACACGTACCGTAAATTCCGTTTCAAATTCGCCCCTGCCAGACGTGATGAGAAGAAACTTCCAAAACCACTGAAGAGAAGCATGGAGAAAAATACAACGCTCAGCGCATAAACCGGTGGGCCGAGAAACAGGATGAACTTCTGTACCAGGGTCATTTCCACCAGGATAAACCCTAATCCAAGACAGATAAAATAGGTTAACCCTCGAAGCCTGATCTGGGAATTCTTCTTGAATGCCTGGCGCTGGGTAAGGTAAAGGGGGACAAAAATAAAGATAAGGACTAGCACCAGGGCGATAAGAAAAACCATGAATAAAACTAAGACGCCCACATTTGTTTTTTTGGATTCCCACGCAAGGTACAAAGAGCGCCGGAGATCCCTGAGTCGCACGGTGTGAAAGAAGAAAGGGCTGTTGTCGCGAGTGGGAGACACATTAAATGGATAGCTCGCATAGAATTGTTGCGGGTCCGGCGTGGTAATCAACTTCGCGAAGGGATTCTCCAAAATGGTATGTGGGGTGTAAAGAATATCAAAGCTATTTTGTTTGCTGATCTCTTCAATTTTCTGAATCTCTTCATCAGAAAAGCCCGATTTCTTAAAAAGAAGATTACATTCGACAGCCTCCTCATCTTTATTCTTCCTGACCACCATCATACATCGTTCAGGACACAGCATACCCATTTCGTGCATAGCAGATCGAGTGATGGACACTAAACGCAGATCTTCCTGAGGCGGGTCCAGGTTCCACCGCGTTATGGAAAGGATACCGTCTGGCTTGAGTTTGGAAAAATAATCCTTGAAAGCCTCAACCGTATAAAGGTTATTTTCTGTTAGGGAGAAGGCGCCTGCTGCTGTGGCTGCCCAAGTATCCACCAAAGTGGCTTGAATGATATCGTATTGTTTATTTTCTTTTCGTATGAAGCTCCTGCCCTCATCCACGACAATATTAATTTCTGGGCGCTCATACAAGCCTCCCGTAAAAGTTTTGAAAGCCCCACGCATCACATCGTCGACTATGATCGGATTTATTTCGACGCCCTTGATGTCTCGGTTTTCAAAAACAAGTGAGGTCAGCATATCGATTCCCCCTCCTGGTCCAATAATTAACGTATGGGCGTCCTTCTTGAGATGATAAGCCAGGGAAGAAACCGTGTTCTTGAGATAGCTCCACTCTCTTAAATCTCCGTTGAAATTCGGCAACGGCGTTCCTGCATCTCCATCCATGATGATCCAGGTATTGTTGGGATCATCGTTTACCTGAACCACGGTGATCCGGGAAAAGGAATTCCACTTGGAATAAAGGGGCGGAGCTTCATTTCTACCTATCGCATAAGCGAGTGTGACGCTCGCCAGTAAGAAAAGTAGGAGGGGAAACCAACGAAGTCTTCCTGCCACACCGGAAGTAAACAACCAACACGCCAAGATCGCCACTAATGAAATGGCTAACATCGCGTTGGGTCCCCCCAGCCAATTCAGTAAAGGAATGACCAATAAGCAACCGAACGCCGCTCCTGCGAGGTCGAAAAAATAGAGTCGGTTCACATTCTGAGCTAGATGGGTCATAGCCAGGGAAACACACAGGCCCCCCAGAAAAAAGGGAATTGCGGGGATGGTGTAAAGTAAGAGAATATGACCAGCCAGCCAAGGCGAGAAGAGCAGTTCAAAATCCCATTCCAGGATTAAATAGAGCACTAGGGGGATTGAGATTGCAAAGCAGATAGAGAAAAGGCGAAGATGTCTTGCCAGCCTTTCGCACTTAAAGAAGTTCGGGAAAAGGTAAATGTAAACCCCGCTGGCTCCCGATCCAAACAAGGCTAGAGAGATCACCATGAAGGCGTAGTGGTAGTACAGTTTCACAGAAAAGATACGCGTCAAAATCAGCTCCATCATCAGAATGGAGGAACTGATGAGGAAGATTCCAAGATAGACTTTGGATGTTTTCAGGAAACTTGCAATCCTCAATGTCGGTACCCTGAGTTGTTCAGAATAACAATATAAGATTGGTGGTTTATGTCAGCCAGCGGATCGCTGAAGTAAGGAAACACAAAAAACTCTTCTCAGTGTAACTACCTAGCGGTGTGGATTGTAACAATTCTCAACCGGGTGTTTCACCAGTATTTTTCTGTAAAGTGGAATGACCGAGTTAGCGCCTATCGCATAAATCCAGTTGACTGACTATGTCCACGCATCTAGAATCTACGAGACTTTTCATTCAAGACTTTAGAAATGTGAACCTTTGCCGATCATGAATGAATCCTGCAAGCTGGAAACGGTATTATCAGGCAACCCCTAACTGAACGAGGCGGTACAAACTTATGGCTGAAGGCAAAGAGCTAGGTCCCACTCGCACCCGCTATTGGGTTATCGTGTTTGCTGTGACCCTTGCAGTTATTACCTATATTGACCGAGTCTGCATTTCGCAAGCAGCACGCTCCATAACCAAAGATCTTGGACTGACACCGGTTGAAATGGGCTATGCCTTTTCTGCTTTCGCTTGGGCCTACGCTCTCTTCGAAATCCCTGGAGGATGGTTGGGAGATTGGATGGGAGCACGCAAGGTTCTGATGCGGATTGTTATCTGGTGGTCGTTTTTCACCGCTGCCACAGGGTGGGTTTGGAACTTGACTTCGCTGATAGTAACACGGGGCCTCTTCGGTGCTGGTGAGGCCGGTTGCTTTCCCAACCTCACCAAGGCCTTCACCACCTGGCTTCCCTCCGAGGAGCGCGTGCGGGCTCAGGGCATCATGTGGATGAGTGCCCGTTGGGGTGGCGCTTTCACGCCGCTTTTGGTTGTGGCGGTATTTGATTACATGTCCTGGCGACGCGCCTTCGAGTTGTTTGGGGCTATCGGGGTTATCTGGGCAATTTTTTTCTATCGGTGGTACCGTGATAATCCGCGCGATCAAAAAAGTGTCAACACGGCTGAACTGGCCCTTCTGCATGAGTCTCAAGAATTGGCCTCAGGACACGGCGATGTCCCTTGGAAAAAATTTCTCCTATCCAGAACTGTCTGGATGCTTTGGGCCCAGTACTTCTGTCTGGCTTATGGTTGGTATTTCTACATAACCTGGTTACCAACTTATTTGCAAGAGTCGCGCGGTGTAGCATTCCATAAAAGCGCGTTACTGGCCGGCTTGCCTCTCTTTTTCGGTGGCCTTGGCTCTCTGTTCTGCGGTTTCATTTCATCTCACGTAGCCCGTTGGACAGGAAGCGTAATCAAGACCAGGCGCTGCATGGCCTACATCGGATTTTCTGGTGCATCCCTGCTACTGATCCTTTCCACCAATATCAAAGATCCCCTCTGGGCTATGCTCGCGATGGGGCTGGCCAGTTTTTCCAATGATCTAGTTATGCCTGGTAGTTGGGGGGCATGCATGGATGTTGGCGGAAAGTACGCGGGCACACTGTCTGGGAGTATGAACATGATGGGCAATTTCGCAGGTGGTATTGCACCTATTGCTGTGGGATATATCCTTCAATGGACAGACCATAACTGGGCGATTACTTTTTATGTTTCCGCAGCCATCTATTTTATGGGGACTTTTTGCTGGATGTTCCTCGATCCGGTTACTCCGTTAGATCAGCCTGAACCGACACGCTTAGACGGAAGTAGGAGGGTTCCGGTGTTCTGAAAGGAAGCACAGTGACGCGGTCAAGTGCTTTCAAGATAAAAGTAGGATCCCTGAGGTAGTAATCTAAAATTTTCGTAGCTCTTGGACCAGGGATTGTTTGACTCTTGTTTTTGAGTGTCGCCCTTTTTTATTTCTGGTGAGGTTTAGACTCAAAGCCTAAACAAAGCTTGGAGAGAATTTCAAAAGGCATTTATCATTGATGCGCCTTAGTTCCAGTAGCGCAAGCCCTTCTTTTAGTCGGGATAAACAAGAACAAACCCAAGGGCTTTGAGGCCGCAATCCGGAATTGGTAGAGTTCCTCCAAGAGCCACGAAAAAACCACTACTGCCATTACCTCAGTTCTTCAATTCTTTATTTCTTCACAGCAAGCCACATACCAACGGTTCAATTCCTCTGGTTAAATTGTAAGCTAATGATATTTTGCACGTTATTGTTCTAATGACTCCCCTTTGGATTCTGGATTTTCCAAACAACCTTACAAGAATTCGTAGACATTTTGGCTAAAACTCAAAAATCTTTTTACCGTCCAACAATTAATTTATTTGATATCAATCAGTTGAAAAACAAGTTAGGCTGTCTCCACTGGTTACAATATTTTGTAGCTCCCTCCGGCTAGTTAGATTGCTTATATGGAGCCCCACCCTTATTCACTCTTTCAAGTTTCTACAAGGCTTCTGCTGATATTGCTTTTGGTCCTGTTAAATGGCTTTTTTGTTGCTGCCGAATTTGCAATTGTCAAAGTGCGATCCACTCAGATTGAAACGTTAGTTAAGAGGAAGCATCGGCACGCAGGTCTAGTAGATAATGTAATTCACCATCTCGATGACTACCTTTCTGCGACTCAGCTTGGGATCACTCTAGCTAGCCTGGGATTAGGGTGGTTGGGAGAACCCTTT
>QHZQ01000046.1:12538-13051 GCA_003224725.1 Acidobacteriota bacterium
GTCTCGGGCTTGGGGATTTACTCCCAAACGGCGATTACTTCTCTCGCCTTTGGGATAGCCTTTGGAATCATCACCTATTTGCACATCGTGTTAGGCGAATTAGCCCCGAAGTCCTTAGCAATCCGACGCGCTCAGACTACTGCCTTGTGTGTGGCCCTTCCGCTGACTATCTTTTACAGGATTTTTTATCCGGCCATTTGGTCACTGAATAAAGTGGCCAACCTGATCCTAAGATCAATCGGAATCGAACATGCCAGCAAGCAAGAGTTAGTTCACTCCGAGGAGGAACTGCGACTGCTCTTAGCAGAGTCCAAGGACAGCCCGATGGGCTCTCTGAGTCGGGAGATACTATTAAACGCGTTCACCCTGAAGAATCTGAAAGCGCGCAATATCATGTTACCTCGCAACAAAATCGTGCCCCTTTATGAACGGCTTTCATCGGAGGAGAATCTGAGAATCGCCAAAACGAGCCGCCATACCCGTTTTCCAGTTTGCAGAGAAACGCTTGATCAA
>QHZQ01000046.1:13062-13591 GCA_003224725.1 Acidobacteriota bacterium
ATTCAAGAGGACCAACCAAAATTGAGAATATGCTGCGCGATATTTTATTTGTCCCCGAATTCGTCAGTTTGGAAACCTTGCTGAGCACATTTCTGGAAAAGAAATGTCACATGGCAATTATCGTCGACGAGTTTGGGGGGACATTAGGCATGGTGACCCTCGAGGATGTTTTGGAGGAACTCGTCGGTGAGATCCAGGATGAATTTGATCAAGAACAGCCACTGATTCGCAAACTCAATGAAAAAGAATTTCTGGTCGACGGCGGAACACCCTTGCATGATGTGGAGCAGACATTTGGAATTCGCTTTGCTGACGATTATGATGCGACTACCTTGGGAGGTTATGTTATCAATCGCTGGAGAGACATTCCTCCCGAAGGTACAAAATGGACCTACATGAACTTAAGATTCATTGTCCAAAAGGTCGAAAAACTTCGGGTCAGCCAAATCCTTATCGAAATGCTAGATTCGGAGAAAGAAGTCTCCGATTAGCCTTTCCTTAGGCTGGAAGAAAGCAGGGCCGTTCTAAT
>QHZQ01000047.1 GCA_003224725.1 Acidobacteriota bacterium
GAGGTTTCAATCACCGGAGCAGCAGCAGCCACTGTAACTGTCTGGGAGCTTTCGCCGAGCTGCAGCGCGATGTCAATTTCTGCGATCTGGTTTACTTGCAGGACAATGCCGCTTCGAATCACGGTTTTGAATCCGCCCCGCGTCACCGTGACCGAATACGTGCCCACGCGCAGGTTGGGTACGAAGTAGCGGCCTGACGCGTCGGTTTGCACTGTGGTGCTCACGTTGGTGTCGACGTTGCTGACTTGCACCGTCGCTGCCGGCACCACCGCTCCCGTGGGGTCGGTAATCACGCCCTGGATGGTGCCCGAAGCGGCGGCTTGCGCGAGAGCGCGCGTGGACTGATTGCGATCCATAGCGAAGCGGCTAGGAGAACGAGCAAAGCTGAGCGGGCGGGAGGGAGTGTTAGGCGGAGACGACGTTTGTTCAATTCACCGGCTGATAAACCTCGTTTCCTTTCTCGCTGGATTCTCTTCTTAAGCATAAAAACTACAGAAAAGCCTTGGATTGAAAGCTTACTTCCCTTCATATCGGTGTCCTTTCTGTAAATGCTTACCTAGCGAGGGTATTGATCGATCAAGGTCAGAGAATTATGTTTCCTATTATCGATCAACTAGTCTAGTTGTCAAGAAAAAATTTCCACATACCGATACTAAGCCTTTTACTATTAATTTGATTGTATTAATAAGCCCTTGATCGCTCATTCATCGTATAATTTTTTCCTGTCGTTGACAAAAGAGCTCATTGACCGCTCAAAGCCGGTTCGCGTCCAATTGGCGAATATGATCGAGGAAGCTGCCCTTCACTCTCATAATTCCGCGAAGAGGTCCCACAACTGAAGCTTTCCAAACGGTCGGGTCTTTCTTCTCTTCAGGAGCCTCAATACCGGGAACTGGTTGTAAAACAGGGGAGAGGAAAGAGAGTGACCAATTTCTCTGAGCAGGACCTGCGAAACATCTTGTGATTGTCAGCGAACTTTTGGGAAATGCGGAAGGAACTTCTCCCGTTTGTTTCTGATATAACACGGGACCTTGAGCAGCACCGCCTCATCTGCGAGAAGATTTGCGAACAAGATTCTGACGGAGCACGCGAAGCTATGCATCAACCACTTGAGAATGGGTCTGGAGCTTGCAAAAAAATCCGGTCTCATATTTAAGGAGTACGGCACTAATGCTGGATAACAGACCCAATGCCGCGCCTTTGAAACGCTACCTTTTTCGGAGTGTGGTCGTATCAGTCCTCGCTACCGGGTGGAGCTGGGCCCAAGGGCTGACCCCACTGTCAATGCAAACATCTTCCTTGTCAGCGGGTGCTCTTGTTCCTTTGCGTACAACTTCGAAGCCCACAGCTAAACCGGCTAAGGATCCTGGCGCGACGCTGCTTGTCGAGCATATTCATCCCTTGTTGGAATCGCATTGCCTGATTTGTCATAACAGTGAGTCGAAAAAAGGGGGGCTGGATCTCTCCACCCGTCAAGCCTTACTGCGCGGCGGGGATAGTGGGGCAGCAGTCGTTCCTGGGAATGCCAAAGACAGTCTTCTGTACAAGCTGATAGCACACGAACAGGAACCGGCAATGCCATATAAGGCTGATAAACTTCCCGAGCAAGTCATTGCCCGCATTGCCGACTGGATCAACGCAGGCGCTCCATTTGACCAACTCTCATTGAGCGCCGTCAGCGCAGTGAATCAATCCGAGGGTCAAGCTGCAGGCAATTCCGTTAGTAAGTTATTTGTGGAGCAGGTCCGTCCCGTGCTGGAGACGCAATGTCTAGATTGTCATGGTGGAAAGTTTAAGCAAGCTGGACTAAATATCTCTACGCGCGAGCTATTGTTGCGTGGGAGTGATAACGGAGTGGTGATTGTTCCGGGGAATGCCCAGGACAGCTTGCTGGTGAAAAAGATTAAGCACGAGCATGAGCCCGCAATGCCCTATAAAAGGAAAAAGCTTTCCGAAAAGGTCATTGCTCAAATCGTTGAATGGATCAACGCGGGGGCACCTTACGATGAGCCGTTAAAGATGTCTACGTCTGTTGAGCAAGTTATTTCCCAGGAAAATGGAAGTGATCACTGGGCATTCAAGGCGCCGATACGTGCGGCCCTTCCGGTGGTGAAAAATCGCGCCTGGGTGCTCAACCCGATTGATACATTCATCGCGTCCGAGCACGAAAAGCGGGGGCTGAAGCCCCTACCGCCAGCAGACAAACGCGTGTTGCTGCGCCGTGTCTATCTGGATCTGATTGGCCTTCCGCCCACTCCCGAGGAAATACGAGCATTCCTGTCCGATCACTCTCTGAATGCCTATGAGAAGGTAGTGAATAAGTTACTGGCTAGCCCTCGTTATGGAGAACGCTGGGGCCGTCACTGGATGGATATCTGGCGCTACAGCGATTGGTATGGCAGTAGGGAAACCGATGAACTCTTCAACAGCCAACGGCACATCTGGCGTTGGCGCGACTGGATCATCGAATCCCTCAACCAGGACAAAGGCTATGATCGGATGATCATGGAAATGTTGGCTGGAGACGAGATAGCACCCAATGATCCTCAGGTCTTACGAGCGACCGGCTATCTTGGCCGAAATTGGCACATATCTAGCCGTAATGTCTGGCTCCAAGATACTGTGGAGCACACGGCGGCGGGGTTTCTTGGTATTACACTAAAATGTGCCCGCTGCCACGACCACAAGTACGATCCGATAGCACAGGAGGAATACTACAATTTTCGGGCGTTCTTTGAGCCTTACGACGTTCGCATCGACCGTGTGCCCGGCCAGCCAGACTGGACCAAGGATGGTTTGTCCCGGGTTTTTGATTCCGAGCCCAGGGAGGCGACCACAGCTCCTCCATTCTTGCCAGCAATTTACCGCGAAACGTATCGCTTCATTCGTGGCGACGAAAAAGATCCCGATAGATCAAAACCGCTCTCACCCGGCGTTCCGGAGGTCTTAGGCAACCATGAAATTAAGATTCACCCACTCCCCCTTCCATTGGAGGCTTATAACCCCGACTTAAGGCCGTTTGTGCATCAGGATCTAATTGCCCAGGCGAAGACGGAAATTGAGAGAGCAAAGGCTGCTTTGGCCAAAGCCAACCAGACTTTGGCCAAGGCCCAGCAGCGGGTGGCTGAGCTGCCCTTCCTGAAAAAAGAGCTGATTCGGACTAGCCAGACGGGTGAAGACCCCAGCGACGTGTCAGCTCGTACTAACTCCTCAGCCAGCCTTTCTGAAAGCTTATTAAGCCTTCGGCCTTTCCTCCTAGGAATGGCAGCAAAGAAACAACTTGTCTCGCCGGCTCTCCCGAGAGGAGAGAATCGGGGTGAGGGGACAGTGACCTTTGAAGAAGGGATTCAGCCTCTTTTGGAGAAGCATTGCCTTTTGTGCCATAACTCTCAAACCCCCAAAAGCGAGCTAGCTTTGGACAGCCTCGATGCGATCCTTGAAGGAGGCGCTCTGAATGGCCCAGCCGTCATCGCCCGTAAAAGCAGACAGAGTCCGCTCATTCTTTATCTGCGTGGAGACAAAAAGCCTCGCATGCCCCTGGGTGGAACTCCTTTGCCGGAAGAGCAAATTGCTCTTATTGAGAAATGGATCGATCAATTACCGGAGGAGGATCCGCGGCTCACGCTCGATAGGGCGGAAGCGGCCCGAGCACTGGCTGAAAAGCAATTAGCGTTAGCAGAGGCCAACTTGCCGGCTCTGGAAGCGCGGATTGCAGCCGACAAGGCCCAGTACGCCGATTCGCCCGATCCCCAGGCACAACAAAGGTTGGCCAAGTTGGCTCAAAAGGCAGAACGGCAGGCCAACATCTTAAAGGCAGAAACGAATCTGTTGCGAGCCCAGCAGCGGCTGATCCAGGCTGAGAGTAAGTCTAAGCCCCAGGATGAGAGAGCTAAGCAAAAGAACGTCGAAGCAGCTCGCAAGCAGTTGGAGGCCGCTGTAGCCACTCTGGCGCAATCTGTGGAAACCTATACCCCGATTGCTAAGCCCTATCCGAATACGAGCACTGGTCGCCGGTCTGCCCTGGCGGGCTGGATTGCAAGTAAACAGAATCCCCTTACAGCCCGAGTGGCGATCAACCACATGTGGTTGCGGCACTTCGGAAAGCCGTTGGTGCCCACCGTGGCCAACTTCGGCAAAAACGGCAGGCCTCCTACGCATCCCGAGCTGCTGGATTGGCTAGCGAGCGAGTTGATGGAAAAGAACTGGAGCATGAAGGCGATGCATCGGCTGATGGTCACCAGCAGTACCTACCGGATGCAGTCCTCGGCTGGGGATCCGAAGCACTTCAACATCTCGGTCGACCCGGAAAACCGTTACCTGTGGCGCATGAACCCGCGCCGCATGGAAGCGGAAGTGGTACGTGACACCGTGTTGTATCTGGCCGGGCAGTTGGAGACCGCCATGGGGGGCCCGGAACTGGAAGAAAGCATCGGTGAAGAGTCCCGCCGGCGCAGTGTTTATTACCGGCATACGCCGGAGTCGCAGATGGTGTTCCTGAAAATATTCGACGAAGCCGAGGCCACTGAGTGCTACGCGCGCAAGGAAAGCATTGTACCGCAGCAGGCTCTAGCGCTTGCCAACAGTAAGCTGACCCTCACTCAAGCTCGCCTGCTGGCACGCCATATTTCTGATCAGATTGGCAGTAACGCAGGGAAGGCGGAGTTCGTTGTGGCTGCCTTCGAGATCGTCCTCGGCCAGCTACCTTCGACCCAGGAGCGGGCTGCTAGTGAGAAGTTCCTGAGCGAACAGGCCGAACTGTTCCGCGATGCCAAGAAATTAACGCCCTTCCGATCAGGTTCAGGCGGAGAGATTCCACCTGCGGCTGACCCTCATTTACGAGCCAGAGAAAACTTGGTCCAGGCCTTACTCGGTCACAATGAGTTTGTCACGATTCGATGAGGAGCTTAACATGATAAAGCCGACGCAATTTACCCCTTCAGGTTGTTGTGGAAGAGTCAATCGCAGGGTCTTCCTGGCCGACTGTGGCATGGGTTTCACCGGCGTGGTCTTAGGTGCCATGCTCCAGCGTGACGGGATTCTCCGGGCGTCTTCGGCCGAGGTCTGGACCCTGCCTGACGGTAAACCCCATTTTACTCCGAAAGCCAAGAGTGTTATTTGGCTCTTCATGCAGGGCGGTGTCAGTCACTTGGATACCTTTGACCCTAAACCGGCGCTTAACAAATACGCCGGAAAAGCTATCGGCGAGACTCCTTATAAGGACGTACTCGATTCTCCCCTTGTTAAGAAAAACGTCCGCGAATCTGATGTTGGTAGCCTAAAGCTGAGGAGCAAGATTTTTCCCATGCAGGTCGGATATAGGAAATTCGGCCAGAGTGGCATCGAACTTACCGACTGGTGGCCGCACCTGGGTAATTGCATCGATGACATCGCACTGATTCGATCGGTATGGACCAGCGACAACGATCACACGGCTCAACTGCAGTTCCATACCGGTCGTCACATTTTTGATGGCTTCTTCCCTTCCATTGGCTCCTGGGTGCATTACGGCCTGGGCTCTCTCAATGACAACCTGCCTCAGTTTGTTGTATTGGGCGAACAGAACGGCCCCTGTTGCGGAGGTCCAGGGGCAACCGGGGCCAGCTATTTAGGCCCTGAACATAGCGGCGTTCAACTTGAGGTTGACCCGGATAACCCCTTGCCATATGCGTTCCCCGGACCGGGGGTCTACCAGGAAGAACAGCAGCGTACGTTTGAATTCCTCAAGCAATTAAATCAGTTCGCCACCGTGAGATATCCGGACGATCCAGCTATGCGGGCGCGCATCAAGTCTTATGAACTGGCATTCCGTATGCAGACTGCGATCCCGGAAGTTTTCCGCTTTTCCGAAGAAAGCGAGGCGACGCGCAGGCTTTACGGGCTGGATCGAGAAGAGACCAAGTCTTTCGGCCAGCGCTGCCTGACGGCTCGTCGACTCGTCGAACGGGGCGTGCGCTTTGTGCAAGTCTACCATGGAGGGGGCAGTGCGACCTTGTGGGATGCTCATGCTGAGCTGCAAAAGAATCATAGCAAGATGTCCACTCAAGTTGACCAGCCGATTGCTGGATTGCTGAGAGACCTGAAACAGCGGGGCCTGCTGGAACAGACCCTGGTTGTGTGGGGGACTGAGTTTGGCCGGTCACCAGGAGTCGAAGGCACCAAGGAAGGGCGCGATCATCACCCCTTTGGATTCTCCGTCTGGATGGCTGGCGGTGGGATTAAGGGAGGCGTGGCTCACGGCGCGACCGATGAGCTGGGCTTCCATGCTGTGGAGCATCGCCACTACGTCACCGATATCCACGCCACGGTGCTGCAGCAGTTGGGCCTGGACGCCAGCAAACTCGAGGTCCCCGGCCAGAAGCGGCTGCAGATCGATTTCGGCAAGCCTATTTATGACATTATTGCTTAGTCAGTGGTGCACCTCGAAAAAGCTCGTCGCGCTTTATTCGATGTGTGCGATCCCCTGTTGACAAAGTATCTCTCCAGTCTTGTCGAGCAGGTCCTCTGATGGAACTCGCCGGCCGGCAAAGCGCTCAGCTTCCAAATTCGCAGTACGGGTCGAGGCCCTAGAGCAAAGAAATCCTGCGAGCCAGTTCGCAACGCAGATTGGCCCAGCGCTGCCTTTGCCGGCTATTGAACTGGCGATTATTGCTGATCTCGTCGGCCTGATGCAGATCTTTCAACAACGACGGCAGTGAACGCTCTGTGGACCGCACCATTTTGATGAATCGCTGGGCATCTTCGTGGCTGCCATAAATCGGTGACAGGCGGTTCTTGACAAAATCGTCCATGCTGAGGCGGGGATGCCAAGTGAACTCCTCGAATGCCAGATAATTCAGCTCGTTGGCGGGCGAATCATCAGAGACTTCACCCTGAATTTCCAATCCTTCCAGGCCCTCTTCAGCACATCGCGTACATGTGTATCGAATCAGCTCGGAGATATCCACGTATCTCTGGCCGGTGTCATCGCCCCTGGCCGATTTGGTCCACCATATGTCCGGCGACCTTGTCCACTGGCTACCCTGGTGCAAGAGACCAATGGAGTGCTTAGTGGGAGGCTTCAGGCCGGAGGGCCACTTTTTCCGGACCTGCGCCTCAGGCTCGCGCCCCCAACCGTCTACCATGTATGTGTAAGTCCATTGGCAAATAGCCGTATCCGGGTAACGCGAGACGAACTTAGGGACCGACGGATGCGATGATGTGTTCGCAGCTGCCCGCCAGGGCGCCAGCTTCCAGAGTTCTTCAGAATTGAAACCAGTGTAAGTCGCGTAGGTCATCCACCCTTTGGGGTTGAATCGCTGCGCCACCTCCATGATTGGCAGTTGAGTGGCCATCATGTCGTAGTAGTAGTTCGGGTCGTTGCCTGGTAGCCGCCGGTTGCGTTTGCAGTCATCGCATTGACAGGCCATCCAATCGCCATTCTCCAAATTCGCGCCGCCCAGTCTCGGGAACTCGGTGAATAACCACTCCGCCCCCTCCCGTAGCCATTTCTGGTTCTCTGGTTGCGACGCGCAGATTGCGTCTTTTAGCCGTTTGCCGTCATCGCCTAAAAAACGCAATCCAATGCGATTTTGCGCAACCCAGGTCGGCACATTGAATCGATTGTTGCCTTCGTAATAAAAGCCGCCGTAGTCGGATGAGCCAACCCCCGGCAGAACGTGGACACCCCGCGCAGAAGCATATTCAACTAGTTCTTTGCTGGTGGCAATTCCACCGTGGCTATCTCTTAGAAAGCCCCAGATGATCAGGCCATTGAGTTTGTGCTCGCCCATAAAGTCAGCGATTCGCCGGTAGTCGTTGAGGTAATCTTTAGCCTGTTTCATATAAGGGTTCATACAGCCGTGATCCTGCTCGCCCGGCACCCCGCGAACCCAAATGGTGCTGTGATCCCAGTTCCAGAAGATTCTGTACGGCAGAACGGGATTATCGACGAGATCGAGCTCCGGCACCGTAGCGCGGTCCGGCGCTGCGTCTAAGTGGAAATTCAAAAGTTCTCCTACCGCGCCCGGTGTCGCAGCCGGGCTTCCGCCAGCCAGCAGCAGAACAGACTGGCCTTGGTAGGACATTGTCGAGAGGAGTATGCCTTGCGGCGTCATCTTGGAAGCTCGCGCACCAGCAAGCTCTCTCACTATGCCGTTCGTCTGAATATCGCCAATAACGACGGCCGTACGGTTGCCGCCCGGCAGGTTTCCAGACTGGATTTCCAGCTTGCGGTTGGTCAACTGCTCCATCACTGCTATGAAGTGGGTTGCCGCAGGCATGCCTTCCGATTCCGCCATAATCAGAGCCGCCCTTCCGGATTCGACCAACGGCAAAGACTTTGTCTGGAACCCTCTCTGACAACATGTCGTTAAAGCTGCGGCTCCAATAGCCGTGGCTGAGTTCAAGAACTCTCGACGGTTCATAAATATCCTCCCGGTATTAGTAGCTTGCTTCCCGATTCACCTTGGTATCGGATCGTCTCCGACCAGATCCATTTAGCGTTTCAAAATAACAAGAGTTCGAGCTTTTAAGGGCCACCGTGTACTAGGTGGTGACGAGAGTTGATCACAGGCAAAGAAAGGATCTCGGGTCTCGCCCGAGAGTAATTAGCCAAAACTAGATACAGATCTCGGTGAGCAAAGACGCTGGCCACCACCTTGGCGTGTGAAGGTTTTACAAAGAAATCGCTGTCGACTAATTCAATGTAAGCCTGTGTGCCACTCTGAACGAGTGGACGGTAGAGCCTTAACCAACGATAATAAGTTGCTCTGGCCTCCGAGCGACCGGGGCAGCTATCCCACCAACCATAGGTGTAAGGTCCGTCGGGATGGGATTGGAAGTATCTCCACACTTTTTGGGCAATAGCCGTCCAACCATCCGGACCATCTTGGGCGTACTTAAACCCGGGGACAACCGAGCGCTCACCCGTGAATGGACGACCGGCCATGAGCAGAGGAAACTGCAAGTAAGGGATGCTATGGAGATATAAGTCATCCTCACGTTCAAGTTTTGCTCCTTGGCTTAAATCCGAGCAGGGAACAACATAGCGTGGATTCATCTTAACAGCCTCCCGCATTGCATCCAGATCCTTGGTTGCCTCACCTACCCACAGGTAGTCATAGACTTTGGCAGGAGTGTGAGGATACTGGACGTTGCCGCGGTGGACTTTTACTATACCTCCACGTCGTTTCACTTCCTGATATATGATGCTGAGCAAGTCTCCTAACGCCCCATCCTCATTCTCGGATTCTTTAAAGGCTGAGATCTCATCACAGGCAGGAAGAGCATGACTTTTGTACAATGGATCGTACCCTAAATCATTGTACAAGCCGTCGACGCCGTACTCATCCATGAGCCGCAGCAACCGAGGAAGTAAGTAAGCCCGCCAGCTTGGACTGGCTGGAGAACAATGAGCCAGATGCCAGTAGATTTCGACCAAATCATTTGCTGTGCGAGCCCACTCCGGGCGGAAATCAGGATCTCCGCGTTCGAAGTATCCACTGGAAGCGTAAACAGTCACTTTCATCTTGCGGGCCTGAGCTATCTGGATAAACTTGCGAAACCCTCGCTCGTTGACGGGAGTGAACTTATCACCTCCAAACAGTCGCTTGGAGTCATTCCATTCATCGTGTAAATGGATCAGTTCGACTCCAGCATTGCTGAGTTCGTCCAGCTGCTGCTCATCCTGCTGGTCTGGGTCTTTCCAGGGCTTAAGAGGATACTCCCCCAGGTTGTATGCCACTTGCCCTGGCAAATAATCTAAAATCAATTGCTGGAACAGGCACTTTTTAATTCTACGATTACACTCAGCTATATTCTGCAGTCGGCGGCGGTGGTCGTCGCTGCTGGCTAGGATACTTGGGAAGGCAAATGGTGGTGTTGCTGGCTGTCTCGCGGAACTTCCTATCGGGCCCACATCCCCTATGTTGCTGTTTTCCGCCAATCCTTTTATTGCTAAAGCGGCACCAAGGTGCAGGAGTTCCCGGCGCTTCATCTTACCCCCTGATATGAACAAACCTTCCGAGATCAAGGTTCTTGAAATCAAACTGCCAGCGAAAAACGTCGGGCGATCTCGCTGGCTAGATTAGTCCAACGTTTCTTCTGGCGTGGGTTCAGTTGCGAATTGTGGCTGACTTCAAGGGCTGTTTCGATATGCTTCAGCAAGACCGAAGGTGCGCTGTCTTGATTCCTCAAAATCTGAAGAAAGAGCTTTGCTTCTTCTTTCGAACCATAGATCTTCGAAAGGCGCGATTCTTCAAACTGCTCCATTGTGTGATCTGGATGCCAGCCAAATTCTTCGAGGGCCAGATAGTTCAACTCGTTGGCAGGAGAATCATCCGAGACTTCTCCAGTAATTTCCAGTCCCTCCAGGCCCTCTTCAGCACAGCGCATACACGTATATCGAATCAGCTCGGAGATATCCACGAATCTTTGGCCGCTGTCACTACCCCTGGCCGATTTGGTCCACCATATGTCCGGCGCTGGCCAGCCCTGACTGCCCTGATGCAACAGACCAATGGAGTGCTTCGTAGGAGGCCGCAAGCCAGAGGGCCATTTTTTGCGGACCTGCGCCTCAGGCTCACGGCCCCAACCGTCCACCATATAGGTGTAGGTCCACTGGCAAATAGCCGTGTCAGGATATTGCTCGACGAAGCGCGGAACCCGCGTGCGGACTTGCTCCTGTTTGAAGTTCCACGTGTTCGGCCAGATCGCCCCCTCGTTGAACCCGGTGTACGTCGCGTAAGTAAACCAGGCCTGCGGGATGACCTTGCTGCCAACCTCGATGATGGGAAGCTGGTTCGCCATCATGTCGTAGTAGAAATTGGGATCGTTCCCGGGGCGTTCGCGCGCCCGCTTGCAATCCTCACATTCACACATCAAGAAGTCGCCATTCTCCAGGTTGACCCCGCCCAATCCTGGAAACTCTGTAAAGAACCATTCCGCTCCCTCACGTAACCACTGCTGGTTCCTGGATTTCGATGGACAGAGAGCAGGAATCGGCACCACCTGTGGTTCGCAACCGTATTTCCTCTCATGGACGATGCGCAGTTCGGGATTCTTGCTCAGCCAGGTATAAACATTAAAGGGATGATTCCCTTCGTAGTAGGGTCCGCCGTAGTAACTGGTCCCATAACCGGGCAGTATTCTTACCCCACGCTCGTTTGCGTGGCTAACGATTTCCCGGCTGGTTTTTACCCCACCATGACCATCGCGCAGAAAGCCCCAGACGATCAGGCCATTGAGTTTGTGCTCGCCCATGAAATCAGCGATTCGCCGGTAGTCGTTGAGATAATCGTTGGCTTGTTTCATGTAAGGGTTCGCACAGCCGATTTCCTGCTCGCCCGGCACGCCGCGCGCCCAAATGGTACTGTGATCCCAGTTCCAGAACATGCGATAAGGGAGTTGGGGATTGTCTAGCAAATCAAGCGACTCAGTGTTAGCTTCTCCATTCGACACGTTCAGCTGAAAATTCAGCAGTTCACCACAGGCGTAATTCACCGCGGCAGGGCTACCGCCAGCCACCACCAGCACTGGGCGAGATCCATCATGGGTTGTTAGCAACAGAATCCCCTCAGGACCGAGGCGCCTCACACGCGAATCACCAGCCAGCCTGCGGATTCTTTCATCCTGGGTGGGGTCTCCAATTAAGATGATGGGGCGGTTGGATGCTTCCGGCAAGCTGTCTAGCTCAAACGATTTTCCTGTCAATTCCTGCAAAACCGAAGCAACATAGCGACCGTATGATTGATGTTCATGAGCCACAATCAGTGCAGAGACACCTTCTCCACAAATTGTGAAGCGGTTATCCTTCTGGGTTGACTCGGACAAAGAAACCGGAGGTCTGGCTCCTAGATTGTTCCCGGATCGAATCAACATTGTCGGGGCGACAAGGACCCCAGAAAATTTTCTTAGAAAGCTGCGCCTTGTTGCTTTGCGCTTTGAAGTGGCCACTCTTGACATTAGTTGTTTTCCATGATCGAGTAAGGGCTCCGATACTCTCGGCTTCGTAACAGGTTGGCCTCATCGTCTCCGGGGAACTGTTCAGTTCGGGGGTCAAACACCAGAGAGCGCCCCAGTCGATACGAAATGTTGGCTAGGTGGACCAGGCCTGAAGACAACCGCCCCTCTTCAATCTCTGCATTAAGGGTGTCCGACCTGCGGTTGCGCACGGCTTGGATGAAATTGGCAAAGTGATCCCCTTCCTGCCTAGCTGTTGGTCCAGGTTCTTTTTTCTTGCCCAAAAAAGTGCGATACATCCCATAGTTTGGAATTTCCATATAACCCTCGGAACCAAGGAAGAGGACACCCACAGCGTTGGGATCTCCAGGATCCTTGCCAATGTCGCCTTCCGAGTTGGTGATCCAGTGCCGTACTTCAAAGATGAGTAGTTTTTTTCCTCCGAATAATCAAAGGCACAAACCTGGGTATTCGGGGTTTCTTGATCATCATCGAACATGTAGTGCCCGCCCATCGATTGAACTTTCTTCGACAAAGCCACTCCCAGCCCCCAGCGCGCGAGGTCGATCTGATGAACTCCCTGATTGCCAATATCTCCATTGCCATAGGTCCACTGCCGGTGCCAGTTGTGAAAACGGTTCTGGGTGAAAGGCCGGACAGGAGCCGGTCCCATCCAGGAACCCTCGGACCAACCAGAACAACCTGTTCAACTGTGGTCCCCCCGTTCCGTTGTCCGAGGGTTCAGGTTCGCTTGCCGCTACTCAGCCTGTACTTCCAGGTGGTGCTTACCTCCAACGACTTTGACCACCACACTGCTTCCCGAAAGAACTAGGCCAGGCGAGGTCGTCACGCCCGCTCTGATTGCATAACTCTTCTCATTATGGGTCAAGACGAAGTTCTTGGAGGCATTTCGCGGTAGCGTTAAGTCCGTCTCAAGACCAGCGGGCAGCACGGTATCCAATGAGAACCGCTCACCCTCTCTTCTCCATCCGACTTTTATGTCTCCCCGCACTGAAGGGAAGACCCCACGGGCCCACTGCAACCCTTCCGCTTTGGGTTCGATCCGACATCTCTGAAACCCCGGCTCAGTTGGGTATACTCCAAGCACATGTTTCGACAGAGTCCAAGCTGGCCCTACACCCCCCGAGTGAACTCGACTCCAGAATAAACCCTCGTGAGGCTCATAAAGCTTCCACTTCTCCCAGATCGTGGGAACGTCAGAAGCCTCAATCATAGTAGTATACCGTTCTCGCATCTGCCGCAGTGCTACCTCCGCGACGCCCTGCTTCAGCAGGCCTTCCAGGGTGTAATAAAAGTACAAGGGTGTTGCCCGGACGATGTCAGAATGCGGGTCCGCGAGGACCTGGATAATCCTTGGCACCTGATCTGGTGTTGCGATGTCAAAAAGCAACGCCATGCCATTGGCAGTTTCTGTTACGATTCCAGATTGTTTTCCCTCAATCACGCTGTCCACGTAAGCCTGTCTTGAGGGATTCCAGTGCAGCCGCCGTAACGCGTTTCTGATCGTCTCCGCTTGCGATTTCCATTTGGACGCCTCCATCGATTTCCCCAGGTCAGTCGCGATCGTGCCAAGCGACGCTAGCATTTGATAGTACAGCGCATTGGTCTCGAAGTTGGCGCCACGCA
>QHZQ01000672.1 GCA_003224725.1 Acidobacteriota bacterium
TGCCCAATCGACTGGTTTTGTCGGTTTGGGCCTGGTTACTGGCCCTGACGGGCGTGGAAGTATTTTTGGCCTATGAGAGACTGGCACTGCATGTCATGCTTGTCCTGCTGATGAGCTTGTCAATCGTGAAAGCCGGACTCATCATGGCTTATTTTATGCACTTGAAGTTTGAGAGAATGAGCCTTATTCTCACGCTGGTGCCCGCCATGGTGATTGTGATTTCACTTTTAGCCATATTTTTTCCGGACAGCTTGCGTTTACTACACATGCGGCCGTCTTAACAAATAATCTTAGGAGTCGGCATTTTTTCCCATTTCGGGAATACATGTATGCGTAAATACCCAATAACTCAATGGATCTTCACGGGCCTTGCCATGCTGGCATTCATGTTGGTTGGTTCTATTCCTGTCTTCGCTCAATGCTCCATGTGCAATGCCGTGGCGTCTGCTCAGTCTGAGGGAGCCACCAAGGCGCTGAATCACGGCATACTCCTCTTGTTGATTCCACCGGTAGGAATTATGAGCGCCATTCTAATATGGGCTTTCAGGTACCGAAACCCTCCTACCCACACCTGAATTCCTTCCTCTTCTTAGACCTGCTTCAGGCATCCCGTATAATCAGAGGTGAGACGTTCATGCTGGGTAATACGTCCTCCTTGCCAAGGGGGGGACCTACCAGCGGCTCGGATTAGTGATCATGCGTTTCGCTGGGATATCAAGGGCACAGCCCTTGGCTGATTTGAGTCTTAGTCTACAAAAAGTGAACATGGAGCCGGTCATTGATGTCCAGGATTTGAGCCACACTTACCACCAAGGTTTAGCTGCTCTGCAGGGCGTAAGCTTTACGGTCACCTCTGGAGAAATCTTCGGATTACTGGGTCCCAATGGGGGAGGGAAGACTACCCTGTTTCGCATTTTGACAACTCTCCTGGCTCCTTCAGCCGGATCTGCCCGTATTTTCGGTTATGATGTAACACGGTCAGCTCAACGGGTCAGAAGATCTGTCGGAGTGGTTTTCCAATCCCAGAGCCTGGATAAGAAGCTGACTGTTGCCGAAAATCTCAGGCACCAGGGACATTTGTATGGTCTCCGAGGAAAAACATTACGCGAAAGGTGCCAACAACTGCTGGAACAGTTCAGCCTGAGCGATCGCGCTCATCACCTGGTAGAAACACTCTCAGGAGGAATGAAACGGCGAGTCGAGCTGGCCAAGGGCTTTCTTCATCAACCCAGGCTGCTTCTGCTGGATGAACCCAGCACCGGCCTGGACCCAGCAGCACGGTTGGACTTTTGGCGTTATTTGGACGAGCTCAACAGGAAGGAAGGTGTTTCTATTCTGCTGACCACCCATTTCATGGACGAAGCAGAGAAATGTCATCGATTAGGAATCCTGGAGAAAGGCCGTTTGGTCGCATTAGACTCTCCTGAGAGTCTTAAAGGCAGAGTTGGAGGAGACGTTATCGTTCTGCGCGTCCGAGATCCGCAAGCATTATCAGTCGACATTGAGAAAAAGTTTCAAGGACCTGTTAGCGTTTTCGAAAATACAGTTAGAATTGAGCGTCCAAACGGGCATGAGTTTATCGCCGCGCTGGTCGAAGCCTTTCCAGGGAGAATCGAAGCGGTTACGTTGTCTAAGCCCACTTTGGAAGATGTATTTATTCACCAGACCGGGCATGCATTCTGGTCGGACGGTTTTCCGGCAACAGGGACATAATTTCTAGAGAGCCAATCATGCCCCTCCGGATCGTCACAAGCAATAAAAATTAGTCCCCTCCACTGGAGGGGTGCAGGGGTGGGTTGTTCCGAACCGGATCCATCCCGAAGGCTAAGGCCTCCCGCCCCTCCTGAGGGGAGATTTTCAGAGAGGCCATCCATGCCACCGGAGGTGGCGCCAACAGAGCATGAAAATGAGTGAATCCCCCTTATTAAAGGGGGCAAAGGCCCTTAGGCCTTTGGGGGTTGTCTTGTTGACATCTGGCCGCGCTGGCTCACGGGACAACCCCCTGAAGCCTTCGGCCTCTCTCCCCCTTTGTTAAGGGGGATTTTCAAAGGAGAGGGTTGATGATGTTGGAAACACTTATCTTGCTGGTCTTGAGCTTAGTGCTGGGAATCGGATCCCTCATGTGGGCGGGCTGGTTGATTGTTGGAGGCCAATTTCAAACCTTTGATGGACTGTTTTTGACTCTGGTATGCCTCGTCCTGGCCCTGGTTTTTTTTATCAACTGCCTTTGGAATATTCGCAGCCAAGAATTCAAGCAATGGCTAGAAGGTCGCGAAAGGAAAGAGCCTAGCTCGGAGGCTAAGAGACAAGCCGGTTGATCCCAGTTGCTCTCCTCACTTCCCAACACCTCCATAAAAAAGGACGAAGGATAGCGACGCGGTGACGCAGCACGGCCAGAGGCTGCAACCGAAAATCAAACCGTAGAGAAGACCGAAGATCGAGAATGGAGGATCGAGGATCGCGATGTGATCCCATATTTGCGATCTTCAATCCTCTATTCTCGACCTGTTACTGCCGTTTCCAGGATCATGGAACCCATTTCACTGAATCCAGGCTTCATCCTTCCTGTCGCGAGTTTATGGTGGCGGGAACTTGTTAGATTTTATCGCCAGCGTAGCCGCGTGGTCGGTGCGTTGGGGACGCCGCTGGTTTTTTGGCTGTTGATTGGTTCAGGATTTGGCAGTTCTTTTCGCCAGCCTTCCACCGAAGCCGATATGGGCTACTTGGAGTATTTCTTTCCCGGCACGGTGATGATGGTCCTTCTCTTTTCTTCGATTTTCTCCAGC
>QHZQ01000048.1:0-9295 GCA_003224725.1 Acidobacteriota bacterium
CCTTTTACCAGCAAAAGCCCCACTTGGCCGGGAGGTAAGGGTTGGTAGCTTTCCGGGTCAACAATGCGGACACTGATCCCCGGTAGGGGATGGCCGATGCGTCCTCGTTTTTGACCTACCTGGTAGAATCCTGCGGCTCGAAAGTCCCGCACATTGACAGAAACAATGGGAGCGCACTCGGTGCATCCGTAACCCTCCAGGGGACGGATGCCAAACTTCTCCTCGAAAGCCGTAGCCACGCGCTCGCTTAGCTTTTCGGCTCCCACCACGACAAATAGAAGGCTGCCGAAATCCTCAGGATTGCAGCGGCGAATATAGCCCTGCAAGAAGGTGGGCGTCGCCAGCAGAATCGTGACCTGATAGCGTCCGGCCAGAACACCGATGGTGCGGGCATCCAGAGGGTTGGGATGATAGATGGCACCCATGCCCGTCAGGAGGGGGAACCACAAGGTCCCCGTGAATCCAAAAGAATGGAAAAAAGGCAGGATGCCCAAGACACGATCACGGTGCGAAATAGCAAAAACCTGGCCCATGCCTTCGAGATTCGAATAGATATTGTGGTGCGAAAGCATAACCCCCTTAGGGTCGCCAGTGCTGCCGCTGGAAAAAATGATCGTGGCCAGATCGTCAACGCTCCTATTGCTGCCGCCCCCGAGCATCGATTGCAAGAGGTGGGCAGGCAGGAACAGGGACAGCAGCAGCGCCACCATCATGCGATCGAACGTCTTGAGCTGTGACAGGTCCTCCAAATAGACCGCCGCAATCTGTGGGACTGTCAGCTTGACCTTTTCTAAAAAGGCTCGCGAGGTGATGATAGTTTTGATCTCACACTGCGCCACACAGGAATCGAGCACGGATTGCGATACCGTATAGTTCAGGTTAACAGGGACCTTGCCCGACAGCATGACGGCGATGTTGGCAGCAGCCCCGGCCACGGAGGGCGGGAGCAGCAGGCCCACCATTTTCTCGCCCGGCCACTCCCGCTTCAACAGACGTGCGAGGAATACGCTGCGCAGCAACAATCCCAGGTAGCTGACTCGCGGAGTCATCCCGTCGGCGACCGCAAAGCGCCAGGGATGTCTTCGCGCCCTGCGAACAAAAGCCCGCTGAAGCTGTGTTTGATCGCTCTTGCGAAATACGAACGCTTCAGTCGCCAACTCTTGCACCGCTTGGCGAACCGTTTCGGCTGTCGAATGGCCAGGCATGGGAGGTCCATAAGTGACAGTGACTGGATACGGGATGCGAGAGGGTATCTTCCAAAAAAAGCGCCCCTTCTGGTAACTGAAAATACTGCCCCAGACACGATCGAGATTAACGGGCACAATGGATGCATCCACATTCTTCATGATGCGCTCAAAGCCTTTGCGGAAGGGGAGCAATTGACCGGTGCGAGTAATTTGTCCTTCAGCAAAGATGCAGACGACCTCGCCTTCCTGAAGGCTCCGGCCGGCCTCGCGCAAAGCATAAATCAAGGCTCGAGGTCCACGCTGTCCGGAGATCGGGATCGCACGCATGATTCTGGCAAAAGGCTTAATGAAAGGCAGGTCATAAACATCTTTTTCCATGAGGAAGCGAATGAACCGGTCTGTCGAGGCCATCAATAGAAGCGCATCTACAAATGACATATGGTTTGAAACAAACAGCGCTCCACCCTTTTCGGGGATGTGATCGCGCCCGACGATTCGAATGCGGTAGAGGCTGTGGGTTACGAGCCACAGGACAAAGCGCAGCAGTGAATCTGGAAGCAAGAGTGTCACGTAGACTGTGGCAACCAAGGTCAAAATCGAGCCGATGAGAAACACCTGGAGTGACGACATCTTCAAGACTATAGTGGCTGACCAGAAGAGACCAATGGCGACCAGCATTCCGACGAAGGTCATCAGGTTCGCCATGGCAATGATCGCTCCTTTGATCTTGGGGTCAGGACGTTGTTGCAGCAAGGCGTTGATAGGTACGATGAAAAAGCCCGATGCAAATCCCAGCGCGGCTAGAAGGACGGCCGAAGCCCAAAACCCCCACCCCGGAATCGCCAGGAGGAGTGAAAACACCGAAATACCTATCGCGCCCAGAGGGACCAGGCCATACTCCACTTTATGTCCTGAAAGATGACCGGCGATATAACTGCCAAACCCAATACCCAGTGACAGAACCGCATTCAAGTAACCAATATGGGTCTCTTGTAAGTGCAAAACGTCATGGCCGTAAATCACAATATTGGTGAGTAACAAGAATCCCAGAAACCAGAAGTAGATATTGCCGGCGACGGCTAGCCAGAGAACCCGGTCCTGTCGAGCTTTTCCCAAGTAGTGGACAATTTCGCCGACAAAATTCAGCCGGAAGCGGGCAGTTGGGTTGGCTGCCGGCAGCCTTCCAATTCCCAGGCTGGTGGAGCTCCCGGTGAGAGCCAGGGCCACCAGGATGAATCCTGCCAGGTAAAGCTGCCCTTTGAGACTCTCGACCAGAAAAGGGCCGGCCACCGTTCCCAGGATGATGGCAATAAAAGTTGTCATCTCCAGGACGCCGTTGCCCCAGGACAGATCCGCTTCAGGTAATAGCTCGGGGAGAATACTGTACTTGGAAGGACCGAAGAAGGCAGCCTGAGCTCCTGTGAGGAAGAGCAGACCCATCGACAAGTAGAGATTACCGGCCCAGAGTGCCATGGTCGCCAGGCACATGATGGCCACCTCGGCCAGCTTGGTCCAGAGCGTGACTGATCGCTTGCTAAATCGATCTGCCAGAAACCCACCATACATCGAGAAAAGCAGGAAGGGGATAACGAAAAGGGCCCCGGCAATGGAGACTTGCTGCTTTCCTTGTTCGGGAGTGGCGGCCGTCTTGAGAGCTACCAGGGTTACGATATACTTGTAGGCATTGTCGCTGAAAGCCCCCTGGAACTGGGTAGCAATCAGGTGCCAGAACCCTTTGCGAGAGTTACCGTGAGCCATGTTGATTCTCCCTTTTTTGTATGTGGCCAGTTTGTATCACAAGGACGCATGCTACAAGGAGTCATTGAGAAAACGACCTAAATGGCTTCCATGCAAAACACCATCGAAGTGTCAGCCTGGTAAGGCTAGTAAACTAAACTACGATTTGACGGCTCTCTCTGCTCCACGTTCCTGGTTCACCAAGGTGCTTTTGAGAAGGAGCACCAATTGCTGAAGCCTGAAAATATTCCTGTCGCGTAGGCTCCGTCTCCTATCAGAGATGCGCCTGCACCCGAAGTGGCTGAACAGGCCCAAGCTTCCATCGGTGCGCCCTAATTTCTCTTTCAACCTCAGCTATGCGTTCAGTCGGCGGCGGGTGAGAGCGGAAATACTCCTCTGGTGCGCTAAGGGCTACTCGAGTGATTTCGCCAACCGGCGTGGAGGAGCGGCTTTGTACCGACGGATACTTTTTTTCAAAGCGTTGAAACAGTTCGATCGCGCCCTGGGGCGAATAGCCTGCTGCTACGGCGCAACTGACACCCACCCGGTCGGCCTCTAACTCCAGGTCCTTGTTGTAACCAGCCTGGAAGAGGTCGATGGGAAGCGAAGCTAATGCAAAGGGCAGAGACAGGCCGAGTTTACGGGCAGCCAGCTCGTACTGCAGCCGTTCGATACAATGTCGGCGATCGACGTGAGCTATCTCGTGGCCGAGGACGGCGGCGAGCTCGTCTTCCGACTCCATCAGATTGAGCAAGCCACGCCCCATAACAATGTGGCCCCCGGGCAGAGCAAAGGCATTCACAAACCTATCTTCATCCCGCAGATAGAAATGGTAGGGAATGTCTTGCCGCTGAATATGACGAGAGAGATGCTCGCCCACTTGATTCAGGTATTTCTCGATGGCTTCGGCCTCAGGGCTGATCGGTTCCGAATGCTCCGCCAATCTGTAGTTGTGGGCCATGCGGGAACCAATATCCCGTTCCTCCGCATGGCTGACCCGGGTAGCGGTGAGGGGTATCCGTTCTGCCTGACGATGGAGGTCCGCCACCAGACGCATGATAGGACCCAGGCGGACAGGTCCGCTCGAGCCGCGACGCTCCACCAGGTAAATAGACCCCAGGAGCAAGGCAAAGATAAGTATGAAAGCAATGCGACGCATTCAGTGACCCAATAAAATTCTTCTCCAGGACTCCCGGTAACGGGTATAGAAAAAGGAAACCAACACCAGCACCGCGCCCAACACAATGAACGCAATAATGCGCTCTGGCGTGTGGAGCTGCCAGACATCGAGCGAGACGATCTTGGCAGTGCAAACCAGTAGCAGGGCCATGCCCAGAAGACGGTAAACACGCTCGTTGAGAAGCACTGCCAGGATAAAGACCACCAAGGCTTCGAGCGCCCATGCGGCAGTGAGATATCCACCTGCAGTCGTCTCCCGCCAAATCAAAAGCGTGATTAGTCCCACGGCAAAGAAAAAGAAAAAATGGTGGGTGGCGCGATCAAAATTCAGGGGACTTTGGAGAACCTTAACGCTGGCCACAGTGCCTGTGCTTTTCTCACTCGACAAAGCGAAGAGCCTGGAGAGGGTAAAACCCGCCAGCAAGGTAACCGCGACGGTTCCAATGCAGGCTACTCGCAGGTTCGTTGTCTTAAGCTGCCAGATGTCGAACAGAAAAATCTTGACGGTACAAGCCAGCAACAAGACCATGGCAAGGAGGCGATAGGGTCGCTCCCTGAGGAAAAGCGCCAGCACAAAAACGACAAGGGCTTCAACGGCCCATCCTACGGTGAGATAATCGCTCCCGCCCATTTCACGTCCTATCAAGGCAGTCACTAAGCCTACCGCCGAAAAGAAAGAAATGGTGAGCCGACTGATCACAGGCCCGCAGAGCCCGACGGATGCTTCCTGCCCTGGCCACAGCCGTTACTCCCTTTTCAGTGAGTACCAAATCTTCCGTCCCATAAGACGACGCCATTTTGTGTCCGCGATGGATTGAAGCAAGGTTACGGTCGGATTTGGGCAACAGCTTTGCCAACACAAATCCGAGCATGAAGGTCGTGATGACTGAGGCAGTGCTGGCGAGACGCAAGTTTATCCAGGCGGCCTCGTTCGGTAGACTGAGATTTTCGAAAACGCAACGCCCCAGCACCAACAGCGTGACAAAAGTCGATTGGACACGAAAGGCCTCGACGCTTATACTGCGGCCCAAAATCACCAGGGCAACGGAAACGATGGCCCACCCGGCCGCAACCCAGGCGGTGGCAAACTCGAACCTCAGGACCGCCAGCATGGCGGTGAACTGGGCCTGGATTCTCAGGCGCCTTTCTCCCAGCCCGATGCTTCCAACATGCCAGAGGCAGCTCCCCACAGCAAAGCCCACACACAACCAACCCCAAGGTAGCACCAACCAGCTTGTTGCCAACAGGATGCCCCAGGCGATGTAACTATAAGCCTCAAATGCCCTCGCAGCAGGCCGTCTGGCGATTCCTTTCTTGGCCGGTTCCCGTCTGAAATTCTCGGAAAAAAGATAGAGCAAGATGACTACTCCAGCCATCAAGCCTGCCACAAGGCCCCAGCCACGATGGTTGAAAAAGTAGGGGAGGTTAACCGCTCCAGCGCGGACAATCGCGAGCCCGACCGTCAAATGGGCCAGGTGGTTCAGGTGAGCCCGGCCAAGCCAGCGGTGGGCCTCGTAAAGCAAAATACCAAAAGCGAGCCAGACCAGCACCAGCCATTCCCATTGAGTAAGACACCACATGGCTAAAATCAGCAGCAGCCAGCCCGTGTGGAGATAGGCGTCAAGGCTTAACCCCTCAAGGGCAGTCTTCACTTCGGACTTGTATTTTCTACCCAGGAACAGCGTGTTGAGGATGAAGGCCAGGCCGCAAGTAAGCAGGATCGATCCGCTCGTTCCCTGAGGATGCACGCATTCTATGAATCTTGGAAGGATGTCGTGATATCCCAGGTACCCAGCCAGAACTGCGGAGGTTAGCCAGGCCAGGCGGCGAAAGTGGATTTCACGGAGGCGATAACCGCTAATCAAGAACATCTCGCACTCGAGCAACCAGAGAAATGCTAAGTGACCGCTGGAGAATTTGTAGGGGATGGCTGCTACAACCAGAATGGCACCAATCGTGGAGGTGAGCAGATAGCTGCCACGGCGGTTCAACCGGCGGCTGAAATAGGCAAGGACCAAATATACCAGACCCAACACCAGAAAAAATCCAAAGGCTAATTTGGGATTGATAGATTGATAACCTGAGACACCGATGTACCCGAGCGCGTTGAGGATCAAAGCAAACTGAAGCAGTTTATCCTGCGATTTGTTCTCGCCCCGGCGTAAAAAGTGAGAGACCGTGAAGATGAGCCAATACAGGGTGAGTAGCGCCACACTACCACGGTATTCGAGGAAGAATTGCTTGTGGTTCCCCATCGGTGCAATGATGGGATGAAGCCACACGAAATGAATCGCATAAGTGCTGATGACGGCAATACTCTCCAAGGCATACCAGCCAAGCTGGCGCAAAATGATGACAATAGAAAGTGCTAGAACCGCTGACGCCATCAAGGTGTGCCATTTTACGGGACTTATGACGAGGGTGAGATAGGCTAGCCCATAAGCAAAACCTGTGACAAATTGCGAATGATACTTGAGAGATTGCGCCACCATACCTGCCGCCACCAGGAGCATAGCAAAGAATCCGGCCTCATCGCTTGAGAGGACGCGAGTGGCTTCAACGTACCGCATGGCGTAAGCGGTAAAATAAGCTAAGCCCCAGCCTCCACTCAGGAGCACTCGGCCAAAGGTTTCGTAGTCTTTGCGCCGCTCGATCCTCCAACCTCCCACGATAGTAGCCAAGCTGACTCCGATCCCGACCGTAACTTTACCCCACGGCCCCAGCCTCTGAATGCTATAACCCAGGAACAGTGCGATACCCACGACGACCAGGGCCATCCCGATTTTGAGCAGCCAGTTCGTGCCTAGGGTTTCTTCAAGGTCGAATAACGCACCCGCCTTCTTGGCAGAAGTCGACCCAGCAACCTTTTTCATAGTCATAGGTTGCTTTGTGGACGTAGTCGCGGGAACTGCCACCCCAGGTTGCGGGGAAGAAGGACGAGACTTTAGCCTGGGAGGTCTGGACTTAACCGACATTGGAATCGAAGCCCCAGGATGGGCAGACGAGGACAACGTTGTATGCTCAAGCTGTGGTTCCAGAGCCGGAACGGCCAACGAAGGATCCACGGGAGAGACTGAAGGCTTCGAAGGGAAAGGTGAAGGAATGGAGGCCACTGGAGATGGTAGAGGTGTCGATGGAGGCAGAACCGTCGGTGGCTGCAGATCTGTAGGTGGTGGCAACGGTGTAGGTGAAGGCGTGGTGGAAAGTGAATCCGGCTGAGTAGGTGGCATGAGCCGTTGAGTCTGTACTTGTGCCTTTTCCGACGAAGCGCTTGAAGAAAGTTGCTCAATTCGGGTGTTGAGTTCAGAAACCTCCTGACGAAGGGCCTCATATTTCCTGCTGAGTGACTGCAGACCCTCTGCGACGCCATCGACCTGCCTCGCTTCCGCGAAATGTCTTTTCAATCTTAGAAATTGCTCCCGCAGTTCATGTAATCGCGGCGAGATGATGAAAAAATGGATTAACCCGCAGACAACCACGGTTGTGAAGACAACCTCCCAAAAACCCATTTGAATGACCTCCTGGCTGAATTTCTGGGTTACATTAAATTCCAATTCGGCTGATTACCAGAGGCGTTGTAACACTTCTTCAACTGTCACACTATTGTGGCGACTTACATCACAAACTTGGTCAGTTTGGTCATTTAACATGAGAGATGGAAGATTTAATCATAGGATTTTGCTTTGCTTCTACGTTCCAATTGGCTCTCATCAGTCAAATCTTGCTCAGATCCGATGCCGGCCAATTGGCGTGACCTGGAGAAGTCAGTGGTCTGCGGCAATACCGTCTGTGACACTCTGCAAACTGTCACCGCTGGGCAGTAGTAGGGCTGGCCAGGAACTGCTCCACATAGCTTTTCAACTCGGCGAGCGAAGACTGAGACAGGATGCGGAACATTAAAGCTCGGCAGTCTGCTGGCAGTTGTTGGCTTACCACGGCATCGGAGACGACCAACGTGCTCAAACGCAAGCCTGATTGCCATCCTTTCTCGCGTGCATCGCGGAAGCTCAGGACGGCAGGATGAACCCCAGCAGCCACCAGAGTGGCCCGTGCCCAGCGCAGGAATTCAGGCCAGCGTGAAACGATGGCGACCATGTCGTCGGCTGGAAGCGATTTCAATCTTTTCACCTCTTCCTGCGCGGAGCGGGCACGCAAGATCATGCAAGAGGTATCGAGGGGAAGCGCGGCTCGCACCTCATCGGCTCTACCGTACATGGCAACTACAACGGCACCCGTGAGCACGGCTGGGTTCCTGCATTCCTCCAGTCCCACTCCAGAAACCGGGAAGCCCGTGGCTTCACCGATTTCGGTTATAAGGATATTTCGCAGCTCTGCATCAGGTTCGATCAGTAGAAAGTGATCGGGAGACTGTAATTCCAGCCACACCTTCACCCGGGCGCGAATCTCAGCCAGTGTAAAGCCCTGCTTGCGGGCCATCTTGACAAACGCCGAGATCAGATGGTCCAGTTCGAGCTGGCTGTCCAGCGGCACGTCTTCGTTACGCGTCCTCACATAAACGCCGCTGCCCTTGCGAAATTCTACCCATCCGCGTCTTTCCAGGGCGCGATAGGCTGCGTTGACGGTATTGGAGTGGATGCCGAATCTGCGAGCCAGCTCACGGGTGCTGGGCAATTTCTGGTTTGCCTTTAGTTCGTCACTGGTGATGCCAAGCATGATCTGGGTGGTCAACTGTTCCCGCACTGGCACTTCACTTTTCTTGGAAACCCAGAGTCGCATAACGACGGTCAGGACGGGCCAAACTTGTATCCGAGTTGTGCGCTAACGATCATGAATGCTGAAAGTAAACCTGATAGCACGACCCATCAATCAGAACTCGTGACTGAACCGCACGATAGCTGATCCAGTGCACGGCACAAAAGTCGGTACAGCAGTCGGTTGTCGGAGTGAAGGAAGGTAAATGGGACACGAGAATCGTTACGGCAGTCGGCATGTTCGATCAATTGAGAATGCAAGCGGAAGATACCCGGAGGCCATCAAAGTGTTCAGCTCGGATGACAGCCTGCATCTTTGGTTCCTAAATACCCTCCAAGCCGGGAAGGATGCGTCGAGCATTTTCGCTATAGATTTTTCTCAAGACAGGATCGGGCAGGTTCAATCCATAGATTTTCCAGCGTCCGCACCGTAGGTGCGATAACCTCGGTGATGTTCGTCTGCAAGGTGGACAGTGGCTC
>QHZQ01000048.1:9414-13197 GCA_003224725.1 Acidobacteriota bacterium
TCTCCCCCTTTTCATTTGAGACACAGGTTGATAGCACCATTCTCTCTAACCCGTCAAGAATTTTTCAATTTTGTTGAGGTCTCAACAGCAGGTCTAGCCACCTTTTGTAATACGCGTCGTCAAGAGCTCTCTGGTAATCTTGCAGAGAAAGTCGGGAAAGACTAAGACTCTCTGGTTTGGCCGTAGGACTACCCGGAACGTGACTGGGCGCCAATCGAGAATCCAAATATTCCATCTCGCGGCCTCATTGAGGGTAACAAGTTTTCCCCCGTTTCTTCTGAAGGCCAGCCCAGCCAAAGGCCGGAGTAACCGTTTGAAGTGCCAATTTCCAGGCCCCGTTTGTAACCTTTCGCCCGGACTAAATTGTTCCGCCCTGAGGCGCTACATTCTATCGACCAGGTTTTCCATAAAGGCTCTTCAAGAGCGGCAGAACGTGGGGATCATCAATCCCTTCAAAAATGTTTGCACCCTGCTGAGCACAAATCGACCTGACGATTAGCAGGAGAAATAGTACGCTAAGCAGATTTCTCATGGCTATTTCAACGTCTTTTAATAAAGAAAAGGAAATGCCAAAGCATTTAGGAAAATAAGCACACGGCTCTCCTAAAGGCAAGGATGGCAACTTGGATTACAACGATCGGCGCTGGAAAGGCAAAGAAGCTGTTTGAGGATGAGAGGGCCCTTGTCGAACCAGGGCTTTGCTACATTGGGTTACTATTTTACTCTAGGGGTGGACCGCTTCATTTGCTGGTAAAAGGCATTGAGCTTTCGACGATTCTCCTCGCCGTTACTGGCAAAGGTTTCAAACCGGTAGGTCCTATTCTTAAACTGAATAACCAACTTGTCGCCCAGTTCGGTGCTGCCAATCTGGGCCAGCTTCTGGCTGAACCCATCCTTTGATTCCCCAGCAGGCCGGAAAGAAATCACATCTCCTTCTATCTTAAGTCTCCCGGTGCAGCTTCCCAGTAAATGGACATGAACTACGGAACAGGCTATCGTCGCCGGCGATGTCTCTACTTCCTTTTTCAATTCAGGTTCTGAGGTTTTCAGTGCAGATTCCGGCAACAGGGAGACAACGGCGGCTGGCACAGCCGGCTCGGGTTCAATCTTTAACTTTTCCAACTGCACGAAAAGCGAGGCGGTCTGATGTTTTCCCAGAATAAACTGCCGCTGGTAGGGAATATATCCCTCTTTTTCAATGCGCAGGTCATAGCTTCCTGCAGGAATCCTCCTCTGGAAACATTGAGTCTGTCCCTTGAGCTGATTATTGATGAAAATGTTGGCCCCTTCTGGATTCGAATGAATTTCTAAACTGCTGGTTTGGTTCAATAGCGTATTGAGAAATGGACCCGCTACCAGTATCACAGCCACCAGGACCAGGAGAGCGACGGCAGTTAGCCAAACCATTCTGCGGCGTCTGCGTTTTATGCTGGCTGTCAAGGCCAAATATTTTTTGATGATCTTCTGTTTCTCAGCTTCCGTTATGGTCTCCTGGGGAGATTTAACCATAGGAGGGGATTGAGCCTCTTTGACCTCTTGAACAGAAGGTGTGAAGCCAGCTCTTTCAGTCGAGCTGAGAACAGGGGGTGAAGGCGACTCTCCCGCATGGGGCGCAAAAGTCACGGGAGCTTGCGTCAACGAAGGTTCCTCACTCTCCTCATCGATTCCTCTTTGGGTGAGACGGAATTCTTTTGTCTTGGCCTCCGTTTGAACGGCTGTTTCGCCTGGCTTCGCCGCTGAACTTCCCGTTTCGATCATTTCCAAAACCATCTGCTGGCTAAGTTCCAGATAATCACGCAGCATGTGGTTTTCCGGCTCGACTTTCACCAGGAATCCAAACATTCCCAGGCACTGCTCGTAGCATTCCTTGTCAAATAGATCCATCGCTTCCTTTTTGAGGTTTTCGACGTAGATCTCGAACTCTTCCAATGAACGTTGTTCTTCCCATTGTCTTTGCGCTTCCTTCATCAACCAAGCTGCCTCGGCGTTGCCGGGAGCCTCGCGCAGAAGCTCGTGCATGACGGCCATGCAGGCTTCGTAGTCTCTTGCCTGGAAATGGGCCTTACCCTCGTGAAGAAGCTGATAAAGATGCGACATACTTGATGTCCTCTAACTAATCAAGGGCTCTGACCCTTGATATCCCGGCATATTCCGCTCGTCGCCGTCCTCAAACTCGTCCTCGAAATCAAAGGCCGAACCCGACGACGAGGACGTCGACGATTCCATAAACGAGAACGAATTCTCGTAACGTGGCACATAGCGGTCTATGGCAGGTTCCGCCTAATTCATCGACATTTCAGGGCAAAACCATAATAAGGATTTCACAGGGGTTAGAAGGAAGATAGGGGAGGAAAGTGTGCCGCCGCTAAGGGTCATGAGGCCCCAAGACCCGTATGGAGAGCCTGTCACCACGATAGGACAATGCAACTCGATTCAACTTCACAATTCGGCTAAACATTGCCTAATCGAAATTGCTCGGCCAGGTAGTCGGAGGCTCGGTAGGCGAGTGCCATGATGGTATGCGTGATGGCTTTTTCCGGGTGAGACACAAAACAGCCTGCGTCCACGACGAAGAGGTTTTTGACGTCGTGACACCGGCACCACTTGTCGAGCACGGAAGTTTTGGGGTCGTCGCCCATGCGGCATCCACCGGCCTCATGCGTCACGCTCCCGAGCGGATAGGGAGCAACTTTCTGATAAGGGAAAATCTCGGCACCGGAAGCCCGTAGAATTTCTTCCATCCGGCCATACATTTCATCCTCGATGGCGAAGGCATGGTCATATTCAGCCGACGTGTGAAACCGCACCTGGGGGATGCCAAAACGGTCGCGTAGCCCGCCAGGATCAATCTCAAGGTAGTTCGAACTGAAAGCAAGACCTTCACCATATCCACTCATGTTCACCGCGGCGGGATAGCCCCTGGGCCAGGACCCATCCCGCAGCCGGTATAAAAGTTAAATCGGTAGCCTCGCAGGAATTTCTTCTTATCCCGGTGCCCATAATTGTAACGAGGAATATAAAGACAGGATTCGCCCGGGCCATCGTCGTTACTGGCGGGACGTCCAACCAGTTGCGGAAAGAAGCCTTCGATACTGTTGAAGGCCACATGTTCGGTCAAGTAATGTCCCAGGACACCGCTCGAATTGGCGAGACCCTGAGGGAATTCGCGATTCTTCGAATTCAAGAGGATTCGTATAGATTCGACCAGGGAGGCGCCCAGCACCACCACCTTGCCGTAAGCCTGGTATTCTTGCTTGTTCTGAGTGTCAATGTAAGTCACGCCCCGGGCCTTGCCGGTTGAAGAATCCATCAGGACCGTGTGCACGGCAGCATGGGCGCATAATTTGAAATTTGGCCGGCTCAGAAGTTTCGGGATCAAAACTTCCAAAGAGCTGAAGCGCGAGCGCGAGTCGCAGCCGTAATTACAGGCGCCGCAATAGTGACAGGGCGGCCGACCATCGTAAGTTTGACTCAGCACCGCCAGCGGGTAAGGGAGTACCTTGATGCCGAGCTTCGCCGCTCCCTTCTTAATGAGCCATTCGCCACAGCGCGGTCGAAAGGGGGGCAACAGATTCTTGCCACTCGGAGTGTTGAAGACCTCCTCCGAACTGCCCGCGACTCCGATTAATGCTTCTACGCGATCGTAATAAGGCGCCACGTCCTCATAGCTGATGGGCCAATCTTCACCCCAACCGTCTTGCAAGCTCTTGGGCTTGAAGTCGAGCGGGCCGAAGCGATCCGTATTCCTTCCCCACAGGAGTGTCCGCCCGCCGACGGCGCGCA
>QHZQ01000048.1:13353-14737 GCA_003224725.1 Acidobacteriota bacterium
GTCCCGCTTCCAGGCAAAGCACATTCAGCCCTCGGCTGACAAGGACATAGGAGGCGATGCCTCCAGCAGCGCCTGAACCGATCACGATCACATCATAAACAGGTTGGGAAGCCACAAACCTCCTTTAAAGGAAGAGACAGAAGGAGTCGTCTCTGTCTCGCAACATATTAACAATGAACCTACAAGATAACGCGGTCAACAGCATTTAAGCCGGCAATGGCACCAGATGGTCAGGTTGAGTCACTCATAGCTAGGGTTGAAGAAACTCTTCTGGCATTAGGGCCCGCGGCGCAAACCGCGCTTTTCGGATCGCACCTTTGAACCAATAGACACGGTTGATCCGAACCCCGATAGAAGTTTGACCCTGGTGAAGAGGAGTGAAGCTGATCTCACTCGCTAATTCCTCAGTGCCATTTACGTAGTGTCTCATTTCCCTGCCGTCGAACACCAGTGCCGCCTGATACCATTGACCGACCGGATGGGTAAAGTTTTCTGCAAATAGGGTCTTGTCCGTTTGGCCGGACCTGATGTAGGTGTCGAGGAACCAGCGGCTGTTCCCGGTCAATCGAGTTTCCAACAAGACGCGGTTCTGACTGGCACTCTCCTGCATGTGAAAAAAACGCTGCTCCTTCAAACCGTCGGCGTCGGGGCGGAAAATAACCTCCACGGTGAATTGATCAAATCCGGTCAAAGGAAGGCCATTCACCAACAAGCCATCCTGCTTCCCGTCGAACTCAGTGGCCTTTCCGTTAGGCGTGTCGATCACCCTGGGAGCTCCCAAGACGGTGATGCTGTTTCCACCGACGGCCTCAAGATTATCAAAACTCCATAGAATTTCAGTCATGGTGCTAACATCTTTTTGGGTTTTGTTCAAGGATACAGCGCGAGCAAATATAAGGGAAACCCATAATGAAAAAACCAAAAACTTTTTCATAAGCTACTCTCCGGTTAGAGTGAAGGATGCTGGGCATTTCGTTCCATTTCCTGGCAGTGATACGCCAGCTACAGGAGCAGTAGTCTGGAAGAGTGGTCGCACCGATTGCAAATTGCTGTTGTGGCAGTCGACGTGTTTGCTGCAGGAAAATGGGATAGAACCGGCAGCACATTACAGGAGGTAACATTATGGATCTCATCGTGGGGGCAACAGGAAGTGGTGCAAATTTTTGAGGAACTGAGTGGAAAGCGGTTTCAGGTTCAACAACGCCCGGAAGAGGCCCTCCAATCGCAGAAGTCCGGAACGTCAGATCCCTTGCAAGAATCATTGCCGCATTAATGCTTTATTATTCGCGAGGGGACGTCATTGACATGAAATTAACCTTACAAAATTTCCCTATAGCGCTCATTTCGGTGAAAGCCTATGCCAAACGCATATTAGCGATCGGAT
>QHZQ01000048.1:14758-22285 GCA_003224725.1 Acidobacteriota bacterium
TTTCAAGTTGGTGCTGGGGCAATCTTTGCATGAACCTAAAACCGGCAGTTCAAACACCCGCGGAGACGCGGAGACGCAGAGAGAAACAGGGATAAAACGTAACGTCCTCCCATTTTTTCTCTCACCAAAGCGGCGAAAGAAGTATGGCTACACTGGGTTCAAAAGCTAAAAACCAACCGCCCGGCAATCCCGACTGTTGGCTGTTTTACCAAGAAGCTCTCCGCGCCTCTGCGGTGGGTTTTTACTGCTGTTTCTAGGATGAAGCAGCAATACAAACAGTCACGGGCTCTCCTCCAAGGGGATAATCACCAACAACTATTAATAACCAGGCGGGTGATAGCTCAACCCGAGCGTGACGATTTTCTGTAGCAATGGTCCATAGGTTACGCCGGAGTGAGCGGCAGCTTCAGCAAAGTCTTCGCCGATTGAGATGTCAGGGTTGGGGTTCGCCTCCAGCAGGTAAAGTCGGCCATCGTCAGTAAGGCGGTAGTCGAGCCGTGCGTAGCCACTCAAGCTAAGAATGCGATAGATACGCTTGGAAACATGCTCGATCATCTTTTGTAGCTCGGTCGTGAGGGTTGCCGCTTGGGTAACGACGCCAACTTTGGATTGATAGGCATAGTCCCACTTGACCTTGCCAGTGGCGATGTTGGGGGCACCATCGGGCAGCTTTGTGATGACCAGTTCCCAAGGTGTACAGGTCTGCAATCGCTGGTTGCCGATAACTCCCACATATATTTCGCGACCCTCGATATATTGCTCGGCGATAGCGTGCGTGCTCGTCTGTCGATGAATGAAGTCGACACGCTCCGCCAGTTTCTCATCATCATACACGATAGAGGATTGAGAGATACCAGCCGACCCTTCTTCGCTGAGCGATTTAACCAGCAGCGGAAATTTCAAGCCATTGGGCCGGCGCGCCTTTCGTTTGATCGGAAAGACGGCAAAGCCCGGCACCTGAATACGGTGATAGGCAAGAATCTTCTTTGACAGCGCTTTATCATGCGCCAGGGTCAACCCGCGCGGATTGCAGCCCGTGTATTGCTGTTTCATCAACTCCAGGTAGCTGACCACGTGCTGATCATAGAGGGCATAGCCGTGGAATTCCTCCAGCAGATTAAACGCGATGTGGGGCCGATGCTGTTCCAGAGCCTTTGGAATCACGCCCAGATCATTGTAGAGGCCAATAGGATAGACCTCATGCCCCATGCTCCGAAGCGTCGAGATGACGTCATACTCGGTCCTCCAAGGTTGGATCTGCTTGTCGCTAAGTCCTTCGGTCGTTTCGGGGGGGACCAAATCCTCGTGAACCAGAACCAGTACGCGAAGTTTTCTTTTATTTTGGGAGCTCATACCGCAATTCGATAATAACCTGAGTGCACCACGTTCATAGTCTGAACGGTCAGCATGATCATAACCTGGCGTTTGGCGTGATTCTCCGGAACCGTCATTTTCAATTTTAATTGCTTGCAACGCTCGATCATGTCCTGCAGCACATGGTTGATTGTGTACGGGTGGACTCCAGTCCCCTCAGCCACTACTTGACACAATTCGTGACGAACCCGTCGGAGGAAACCGGCCGCGGTCGGGCTCCAAACGTGACGCGGCTTTTGGGGAAAGATGCGACGCAGATCCCGGTCGTAAAAAGCCGGCCATTCAAACGCATAATGCTGACGTTTCCGCCGATAGTGTTCCCGCAACGTCCTTTTGACCTGGGATAGTGGTTCAACCTTGCTGCGAAGATAGTTTTTGGGCGCCACTCCAACCAGCTCCTTCATCAAGTGGTCGATATATTCGAGCTTGTGCAGCGCAGGCCACCCCTCGTACCTCTCACGCCACCGCGAGCCCGGCGTTAGCCAGACGGCAAATGTCTCGGCAAAATCCTCTGCGGGATGGGCCTGGGCGTACCAGGCACCAAGGTGTAAAACATAACTGCGGCTGTTGGGCTTAGGCTTGTAGGAGTCGGGATAAGGTTGGGTAAACGATCCAAACAACTCGAGCCAACGTCGCCGGAAGTGAAGACGGAACGCGGTGTCCAAGGCGTGACCGGCCTCGTGCCGCAATATGCGCATGCATTCGAGGTCAGTCCCACCTTCAACCTCGAGCATCTGTTTGCGCTCCAGCTTCATTAACCGGGGATGCGCCAGGTAAAAGGGAATGGCAAAGCCTGGGACCCCGTCAGGGGAGAACCATTCCTCGGACAGCCAAACATGTGGCTTGAGGCGAATGCCGCGCTCCTCGAGCTCCTGGTGCAGCCGTGCGTAAAGGCAAATCGCATAGACGAAGATCGAGCAACTGCTCATCCGTCATGAGATGCCATTTTGATCCAAAACTCACACCGTCATAGCCTTTCGAAAAACCTTCCCATCCCTGGCGCCCCCATATCAGTTTTTTCCAATTCCAGTGGCCTCTCTCATTCTCTCTCTTTCGACAGACTCTGCTGTCCTCCGTCGCGCCCACAGACGGTGAACTGGACCGGCGACTTCAAATAGGTGGCATGCTGCTGGCGCGCCCTTGTTGTCCAGCAACTCCGGGAAGATGTCGAGGGCCCGACCGAAGCGATCCTGGCGCGTTGGAATTGTGACTCAGCTGGACAAGATCGGTCAACAGGCAACAGAACTCAGCAGCATCTCCTTTCCTTGGTTGTTGCCAACTCGCTTGAAAATTCGACTTAAGGAGTGGCTCTCATTCCAGAGCTTCCCTGTACGCTTGAGCGCTTTCGTCAGGTCTTTCCGATTCGGCCTTGCGGTTGGGCCAGTAGGTCTCGTTCACCTCAACTCGGCCACGGTGGGGGCCCTGGTTCAACTGCTTTTCGACAGAGGCCGGCGCCACTTCGCGAGCGTGGATGCGGAGGATAGACAATATCCACGAGGATGCCCTCCACCCACGCTAGCCCCAAGCCGAGGGGCTCTCGAGCAGTTCATCCAAAGGACGGCCATCGCAACCCGGCAAGTCTACGTCAAGGAACCTGGCAAACGTTGGTGCGAAGTCGAGGATCGAAGTCTCCCTCTGCAATAGATTCGGCCGCACCACGGGACTTGCCGCTATGAACAACCCATCCGGCCGGTGCTCGCCTGTACGGCCATACTGATTGACGCCCTCGATGACTCCGATCTTCGGCGAGCTAACGCGGACACTGGCAGCGGCACTTTTCCCGACGAGCGCGCTTCCGGTTGGCAGTTCGTCGCTCCACTCTACCAAGAGATCCGGGAGATGTTCCAGGTACTCGCCAGCATAGAGGTTCGCCGTCCGAAGTACGCGCCGCACAAGTGGTCTGCCCGTGCGCTCATCCACGACGCTCAAGAGATCCGCGGTCAAGTTGTTCGAGAATGCATCCGCGGCAGCGCCCGGTTCAAGAACCCCTTTTGGCTCGCGGCCGAGCAAGTTGAGGCGGATCCCTCCAACCGCGAGGCCGTTGTTGAGCGGAAAGCACCGGCTTAAGTCCAGATCGACTCCGATCGTTGGCAAGCCCTCACCGCGGCCTGCTGGCGAGCCGAGGCGCTCGCGGAGAGGCGCCAGCCCCTCCCGGATCGAAGAGGGGAGGCGCCTCCAGATCCATTTCGCTCCCGCGCTGGCTGTCGAAAGCAGGTCGCCCCGAGCAGGTGCGGCGGCGGGCGGATGTGCCACGCCGAGCCGGAACAAAATCTCCCGAAGCAGGAACTGAGCGCCGTACCAGTAGGACATGCCGTGCGGCACGAGCACGACGACCAAAGCGTCACCGGCCTCGGCAAGCACCTCACCGATAGCCGTGTCAATGGCGGTGTACACCCGACGCAAAGGGTCACCCGTGGCTGCGACGAACGTGGGGTCGTGCGCCGGGTGAGTCACATCGTGCAGGTGCCAGCACTGATGGCCCACACAATGCGACTCGGTAAAAACCTGCATGAAAAAGTCCCAACCGCCCTGTCGGAGGAAGTGCCTCGTTAGGTCCGCTCTGGTACGCACTCCTCGGACCAGGGCATCGGTGAAGACTTGGTAGTCGTCGGGGGTGCGCCGGACACCGTCGCAGGACGGGCCCAGCGGATGCTCGCCGAACCGAGACCGGATCGTCTCAGCCACGTGAGACGGCCATGCCTCGAATCGGTAGACGGCATCGTGGCCACCCCACTCCACTACCTGGATTCCGTTGATTGAACGATCCACGCAGATGAGCGGCACGTCCAGAACGGCGACTCGACGTCCCGCCTGGCTAAGGCGGCTCCAGAACGGATCGCACCGGACGATCCCGACCGCCGCCGGACGATAGAAGTCGTACGTGCCTGGCTTGAGCTGAACGAGGTAGTGGAACCCGTGTCGGGCTGGCGTGACGCCGGTGTAGAATGAGGGCCAAGTCGAGCCGATGAAAAATCCTTCGATACTCCGCGTCTTCCCGACGACGCCACGGGCGATCAACGAGCGGAGGTTGGGGAGGGTACCATCCTCTGCCCAGTGTTGGAGCAACGTGGGGTTCGCCGCATCAATCCCAAGGACCAGGACTTTTGTTGGAGGAATCGGCATTGACATCAAGATTTTCGTAGAGCATAAACCAAGAGTCGAGTATAAGGGAGATACCGCCAGCCTCCTGGTTCACGAAGTGACTGGAGATGCCAGTCCCAGGCCTTCTTCAAGTTACCTTCCTTCAGATGGAGGTCGGCGATGGCGTTGCAGGCATTTGAGATGCTAGTCCGGAACTGAGCTCGCACGTCCGATGGTAGATCGAGCTCGAGGATCCGGCGAAGCGCCGCCACTCCGCAGATCACGTAGCCTCGGGACTTGGACTCCGACAACGGCGTGTCCGCATGCCACACGACGGTTGGGCAGTCGAGAAACTTGATTCGATAGCTGGTCGCAAGGCGGAGGGCGAGATAGGTGCACTCGCGGAATCTTGGCATGCCTTCGAAGAGTCCTGGTCCGACGGTGTCAGTCCGGCATAGCCATGCGCCTGGAAGCAACCAGTTGTGCCGAAGCAAGGCCCGCACCGGATCCTGTTCAACGATCCGAACGTCATCGATGCTTAGCGCGTCCCCCGCCGCGTCTCGCCTGAAGCCGTTCGTGACTACCGCGTCGAACTCGGGCCGCTCTTCGAGCGCCTGTACCCGGACAGCCAACGCACCTGGAAGCAGCACGTCGTCGTCGTCGAGTTCGGTGAACCAGTTCGTCTGGACCATTTCCCGTCCGGCCCGTAGGGCGGTTGGAAGGTCGGCCTGCTCGAGCGTCGCGACCCGAAGGCGACGGTCGGCGTGGAGCTCACGAGTGAGCTCCGGGTCCCGGTCGGGTCCGTTGATGACGACGAGTGGGACAGCGCAGACAGCCTCCTGGGCCGAGACGCTATCGAGGGCGCGGCGGAGGAGTGCACCTCGCTGGCGAAGCGCCCGCGTCGGCACTATTACCGAAACGGTGCGCGCCTCAGCCATTGCGGACATCCAAGCCGACGCACATGGTACAATCCGACATGATCTGCCTCTTTCGTCGTGGCTCTCTGTTTGCTGGGCTCTCGACTGTCAAACCCTGACCTCCTTCCGGAGGGCGGCGATCAACACACGATGTACTACAGAATATCGACATCCACCCGTTACTTCAAGAGCTGAAAGACGAACCCATGGAATTAGACGCCCGTAGGATTCTGGAGGGAACAGCGCTCGAGGCTGATATCTGCATCGTTGGAGCCGGACCGGCGGGAATCACTCTGGCTCGCGAGTTTATCGGGCACAAGGCTGATGTCTTGATACTCGAGAGCGGGGGACTGGAGCCGGAAGAACACATTCAGCAACTTAACGAAGGCACCGTGATGGGTGATCCCTATGCCGGCCTGCGTCAAACCCGTTATCGGCGGGTGGGCGGAACGGTGTCCCTCTGGAATACCCCCGTAGGCAACGAGCTCGGCGCCAAGTACGTGCCGCTCGATCCGTGGGATTTTGAGGGGTGGGGGGAGTTTGCGGATAGCAGGTGGCCGTTTGATTACTCCCACCTGGAGCCGTTCTATCGCCGCGCCCAGGCGCTCTGTGGCCTGGGTCCGTTCGCATACGCGGGGTCAGACTGGTCCGATGGAGAGCGCCCCTGTCTCGCGCTGGAAGGTGAGCACCTGACCACCAGGGTGTACCAGTTCGGTGTCGGCCATCTTTTCACTCAGTCATATCCACGCGAGCTTCGTAGGAGTGACAATGTCTACCTTTGCCATCACGCCACGGTCTGTGCGTTGGAAACGCAAGATGGAGTCAGGAGGGTCGTTGGGGCAAAGCTTGTGGGCCCGTCAGGTCGCCGGTTCCGTGTGGCTGCAGCGATTTTTGTGCTCGCGACAGGTGCCATCGAGAACGCGCGCCTCTTGCTTTTGTCGGGCGGGGAAGGTCTGGACGCTTTGGGGAACCGGCATGGTTGGGTGGGGCGGTGTTTCATGGAGCACCCGCGGGATTATGCGCTCACGCTCATTCCCCGCTCGCCCGAACTATTCAGCAAAGCTGTGTTTTATGATGCCCACCCAGCACGGGACGGCACCATTGTGGGGGGACGGCTTGCCCTCCACGAGCGGGCCATTCGGACCGCGCGATTGCCGAATGCGTCGATCACCCTCCTGCCTCGGCTGAAGATGCGGACTTCGCCCGATGGAATGGTCGATCGTTTTCTGGCTCGCCTGCACCAGTTTGCAGGGCGTCAGCCGAGAACCGGCTACGGGTGGTCGCGCATTCGGGACGTGTCACGCCCGTTCGACGCCTTTCAGTTGCTCGTGAACCTCGAGCAGCAACCTAATCCGGAAAACAGAGTCTTGCTCGCACAAGAGCGGGATTCCCTGGATATTCCAAAGGTCGAGGTGCATTGGCGTTGGCGCGAGGAGGAACAGGCGGGACTCGAGCGCTTTCGGTCGGTTCTGGCCTCCAGCCTCGAGGCGACCGGCCTCGGCCAAGTCGAAGTCCGCACCGGTCTCAGGCCCGATCCCAACGCTCACCACCACGCCGGCACCACCCGGATGCATGGGGATCCTCGTTGCGGTGTGGTTGACGCCGACAGCCGTGTTCACGGGACGGACAACTTATACGTCACGGGTGCGTCGGTCTTTTCCACCTCCGGCTTCGCCAATCCGACCCTCACGATCGTCGCCCTGGCCCTACGCCTCGCCGATCACCTCAAACGGAGGATCTGAAGGTGGCGTTTAGGGTAAGGTATTTCAATTTCATTCGTGCTGGTACTCTTGCTCGTCTTTCTCCTGACTAATCGAGTAAGCGCACTAACAAGATGAAACAATCGGCACAAAAACTCAAGGTATCGAGAGCGTATCCAGGCGATCGAGCCTTTACCGCACAATCGCTACACCCCACGGCCGCGTCCCGACCTTAATCCGAGTGACTACCTTTTGCGTCGCCACGTCAACCACAGACACATCATCGGACGGCCCGTTGGCCGTGTAAATCTTTTTTCCGTCCGGCGTGATGGCGATCCCCCAGGGACGTTTGCCTACTTCAAAGGAAGTCTCCAGTTGGTTGGTTGCGGTATCAATCACGAAGACCTTTCCCCCATGGCCAGTTGTGACATAAAGCTTCTTCCCGTCCGGAGCCA
>QHZQ01000049.1:0-4361 GCA_003224725.1 Acidobacteriota bacterium
ATGTCTGCAACGAATATTTCGACCGCGTTTCTGATTTTGCTTGAGAGTGAAATCTTGATCTGGTTATTTCCGGATAGAGTATGAATCACCAGCTCGACGTGATTATAAGTTGCGTAAGTGGCAAGAGCGATGATGCCGCAAATTAATAGCAGCGCAGGAATCCAAACCAAACCAAAATCCGAAGTTACTGGGCCGGCAGAGTGAAAGAGTACTTCTTTGGCTTGAGGCCATATAAATAACCAGAAACCAATGGCAGCCGCCGCCAAGAGCAAAGTAACGGCCAGGGCTAAAATCGACTTCAACCTGTAAGTCTGAATACTAAACGAATCAATACTCCGCAACGGGATGATATTGACTACTTTGTGCCCTGAGATAACGTTCCTGTAGATCACACATTTGTCAGTGAGCGTTAGCGATTCCTTGGCTGACGTGATGGTGTTTGAGTTCTCTTGGAAGGACTTGGTTCTTACGAATTCCGTTGCGCCAATCGACGTCTTCCCTGTGGGTCTTATATCTCCAGTGATGATTCCCATGGTGCACCTCCCGGGTTTTCTCCAGTCATTATTGTTTATCTTTCATCCCTTCCATTATAAATGGTTTCCTCAACGATGCAATCCTTCTAGGGTTACTTGGTGGCCAAGAGGCTCAAACTTTGGTCAAGTTGGTTAACCTGCCGTCCCCTCACAACATGGCATTTTCCCGGATAATCCGGAATTGTGCTGGCAGACATGTCAGCGGATTTACGAGTAGGGTATCGAGCGATCTAGGTAGGCTGGATTTCTAGCGCAGAAACGTGCAGAATCTCAAGTGGAGTCCTGTTCAACTAAGGTACGGTGACGTATTTCTTTTCCATTCACACTCCTGGGAGCAGGGAGCTGTGAAAAGATTGGGAAGGGCGAGCCCTGGCGAGTCATCGCCCCAGCAAATCCTTGCCCCATGAGACTCGGCGGGAGCCTCGCCCTCCCGATCCCGTCCGGTTTTGAATTTTTTCACAGTTTGAGGTTTGGAGTCGTCATTGGACAGTGTCCCTGTCACAAAGGAGAGGTCTTTATGCGAGCACTCTCACGGCGCAATTTCTTGAAGAAATCCACATCCCTGGCAGCCGGCGCCGCGGCGCTAGGTTGGAGCCGGGTCCTTTTCTCTGCAGGACCGGACCTAAAATTCCCCACGCAACCGCGCGATCGGCTTTCAGTCGCTTCTTATCCTTTTCGCGCCTTCATTGAGAGTCCCCGCAATTGGAACCGGGACCGGAAGAAACGGGGTATGGACTTAAAAGACTTTGCCGCTATGGTGGTCAAAAAGTTTCATGTGCACAACATCGAACCCTTGGGCGAACATTTCCGCTCCACTGATCCAGCCTATGTGCAGGCGTTGAAGAAGGCCAAAGCCCAGGTAGTCAACATCCCGGTGAGCGTTGGAGCCAGCCTCTATGATCCCGATGCAGCCAAGCGGAAGAGGGGGATACAGAATAGCAAGAAATGGGTGGATATTGCCGTGACCCTCGGATCACCGAGCATCCGCATTCACATTCAGGCAGTCAAATCCGTTTCTCCCGACATTGACCGGACCGCCGAGAGCCTGAGCGAAATCGCGACCTACGGGGCTGAGAAGGGTATCCTTGTCAATCTGGAGAACGACGACCTGCTAAGCGAAGACGCCTTCTTCCTTGTCAAGGTCATCGAAAAAGTCAACAACCCCTACCTCCACGCCTTGCCGGACTTTGGCAATTCTATGTTGAGTGGAAACGAGCAATTTAATTATGATGCCGTTACCGCCATGTTCAAGCATGCTTACAACATTTGTCACGTGAAGGACTCCGAGATTGATAAGGGCAAGATCTTTAGGGTGGACCTTTGCAAGACGTTTGCGATCGCCAAGGCCAGTGGCTACCGCGGCTATTTTTCAATGGAGTGGGAAGGACAGGGCGGCCCCTATGAAGGGACTCAAAAGTTAATTGACGCAAGCCTGAAATGCCTGGCCTGAATTTGAATTTTTTTCCTGGAGCTGTGAAAAAATTCGAACGACCCCTCACCCACCCTTCGGGCACCCTCTCCCCTAGCGGGGCGAGGGTGAGGGGATGGTCCCGATCCCCTCGATAGAGAGGGATCTTAAGGAGAACCATGAAAAAATCCATTGGCGAGAACATGATTCCCAAAGGCTGGACTCTGGAGAAGGGCCTTGAGCTGATCAAGAAAGCAGGCTTCGACGGTGTCGAACTCTGGCTGGGTGATAAACCGTGGTTTCAAATGAGCACTACGGAGGCGGAAATACGTGAATTGCGCCGGAAGGTAGAGAATGCTGGATTAGTTGTCTCGAATGTGTCGAACACTCTGGATTGGGACTATCCGATTTCAGCGCGCGATCCCAAGGTGCGCGAGCAGGCCATCCGTCACATTGAGCGCCAGATCGAGGCGGCAACACTACTCAACACCGATGCCATCCTGGTCGTGGCTGGCCTGGTAACCGAGGAAGTCCCCTACAACGAAGTTTACTTGCGCTGCGTGGAGACCCTGAAGACACTGGCTGAGAAGTCCGCCAAGGCCAAAGTGAAAATTGGTTGTGAGAACTGCAACTCGGAACATCGCTTTCTGATTACACCCCGGGAATTCTGGCAGTTCCTAAACGACGTCAACAGTCCCTACGTGGGCATCCACCTCGATGTCGGCAATATTCATGACACGGGATTCGCTGAGCAGTGGATTGAGATCCACGGGCCGCGCATCACCCGCATTCACGTTAAAGATGTGCATAAAAAGCGCGGTCGCTGTGGCAGTGAAAGTGTCTACACCAACTTTTTCCTGGGCGATAATAACTGGCCGGCGATCAGGGCCGCCCTATCCAAGGTGGGTTACGATGGCTGGCTGATTGCTGAAATGGAAGCACGCTATCGCTACGCTCTCGACCAGCAGTTTTACGATACCTCGGCAGCGATGGATCGCTTGATTTCAGGAAGGCTGTAAGATGATAGTTTCTCGCAGAAAGTTTCTGAGCCGCACTGCAGTGTGTTCGGCCGCCTTGTGGCCGGTGAACAACGGTTGGCCCTCATTTTTTTCCCGGCCAAAGCAGGATTTAGATTGCTTGATTCTTGACCTGCAGGACCATTGCAATTTGCAGGAGTCCGTCCACGGCTATGAATCTGCCTTAGCCACAGCAGGTATTGGGTTCCTTAAAGCTTCGCCAGGAGCGACGTTGAAATCCCGGAATGTAATTGTTCCGGGAGCTGCTCAAATAGGCGACGCTCTGGCTCACGAGCTTTTAAGCTTCCTGGGAAATGGAAGCTCACTTCTGCTGGAGTGTGGGTTAGGATTTGTAGATAGCTCCATTTTCGAAGCGCAACAGAGCTCACTCAGGAGTCATTTCGACCTGGGTATCGAATGGCCAGTTCATTTGTTGACACGCCAGGACCACCATTATGTTCCCTACGTCAAATATTCCTGGCCCGTCGAAGTATCAGTCCGGGACTTCAGCCCGGTGGTCCCGCTATCGCGTCATAGGGCGAGCTGGATTGGGTGGGCCCAGGACTTGCCGGTCGCCTTGAGGCGAAAGATAGGTAAAGGCATGCTGACCTTCCTGGGGTCTCCATTAGGTCCCGCGCTCCTCGCTGGAGACCCCCAGGCGAGACAATGGCTATATAACCTGCTTACCGTGTAGCCGGGAACAATTCAATCTTGGAGGGCTTGGAGCCCACTGCAGAATAGGATTTACATCTGCTGGAGGAAAAGATGATGAACTCCAGAGACGCCGAAACCTAGAGAAGAAGGGAATCCCTCAGAAAGCGTTGGATGTGGCTGCAGTCCTGTCGCAGTATCTTTATTTATGAGACTTAAGGTCGGCGTGGAGTACTACCGTAAAGCATGACCTTCGTGTCGATCTTGCAAGGTGACGTTCCAGGTCGCCATATAATGGAAAAAGGAGAGGTGTCATCGTGTTTATATTTGGACAAAAATAAGGGAATCCCGTTTTCTATTGATTCGCCAGCCCCGTCGGGTCTGGTTCGAAGGAGCCTCTCACAAAAATGAAGCCCTCATTAAAATTCGACACTATCTTAACCTTTCGGGATGACAAACGATGCGAAGCTCGTTGCCGGATGCGCCTGTTTGCCCTTGGCTCGGAAGCTATTCAGGCTCTGGTCATTTTCACTGAAATGCCTTCCAATCCTGGCATGCCCATCACCAAAGCGATCGAGATGATTGCAAGCCAGGCAGTACAAAAATACGATCTCGATCCTGACGGAACTTTATGGGTGGAGCATTATCCCGGTAGCCTGCGTTCTCGAAAATCTAAAGAGTACCCGCCTTCCGATTACGTGTATGTGAATTTCAGTTCCTACTATTTTGATCAGGAGGGTTTTCATTACAAGC
>QHZQ01000049.1:4410-13675 GCA_003224725.1 Acidobacteriota bacterium
GGCTACGCGATGGCGACGGCCCAGCGGATTTCTTTTCCTTACGATCATTAGCCTCCTCTCCTACGGGCTCGACAACAGCCAAGATCCCTTAGTCCATCAGGTAACAATCTATCGCGATACTTACGGAGTCCCGCATATTGTGGGAGAGACGGAGGAAGCCACTTTTTTCGGTTACGGCTATGCCCAGGCTCAGGATCATCTCGAGCCCATGATGCTGCAGTATCGGGATGCGCAAGGGCGCCGGGCCGAAGTCCTCGGATTCGAGGCGCTCGGAGAGGGGTATCTGCGGTTTGTTCCTTACGAGTACCGGTGGGATGGCGATTACCTGCAACGGTTGCTTCGAACCAGGCAGGCAGTAGACGAGAACAAAGCGAAAATCACCCCCGGCGTTTATAAGATTCTGGATGCCTTTGCTCGAGGGGTCAATGCGTATATCTCTGAACACCGTGACGGGATTCCCAACTGGATCGATTTTATCAGTGCGGAAGATATCGAAGCCCTGGAACGCAGCCAATACTTCCGTTTTTACAGCATCCACGACGCCTTGTCCAAGCTCAAGGATCAGCCCTACTCGTTCCCACACCTCGGGTCCAACCAATTCGCGATTTCTCGGGAGAAATCAGCCAATGGACGGATCATTCATGTCGAGCACACCCACATGCCCTGGGCCAATCGATTTCAGAATTACGAAGCCCACCTGATCACCCCGGGGAAATTAAATGTCGGGGGTATCAGTTGGTTTGGTAGTCCATTTTTTCTGGATGGCTTTAACGACCAGATTACCTGGTCGGCTACTTACAATTCTCCTAACATCTCGGACGTTTACGAAGAGAAACTCAACCCCCAAAACTATCTTCAGTATCTCTACGAAGGTCAGTGGAAAGATATCAAGGCGGAAGAGGCCACCTTCAGGATTAAAAGCCGTGAGGGCAGCGATTCGTTAACGCTGCCTCTCTATTACACTCACCATGGGCCCATCGTGAAGTTCGAAAGAAATCGTCATCGCGCTTATTCCGTCAAGCTCCCCAATTTCGATGGGGTCAACTATTCCACCCACTTGTACCTTCTGATGAAGGCCCGAAATCTGAAGGAATTCAAGGCGCTGCTGGGACAGCATCTGATGCCCAAGTGGAATCTGCTCTATTCTGACTCGGAAAATATATACTGGGTTCACAATGGGACGGTGGCCCAACGAGCGGATGGTTTTGACTGGCGTAAGCCCGTTCCCGGATGGACGAAAGAGACAGAGTGGGGGCCTTTTCTTCCCCTGGAAGTTTATCCTCAGGTTCTCAATCCTGCAGCCGGGTTTCTGCAAAATTGCAATAATCCTCCTTGGGCAGTGACGCGAAACTCCGGATTGAAACCTCTCGAACCGGCAACTTACTACCTGCAATCTCTGCCCAATGCCAACGCGGCAGAAGAAGCACTGAATACGAGAGGGGAAAGGGTGTTTCAAGTTCTCGGCCAAAACAGGAAATTTACCTTGGACGAGATGAGAGCTTTGGCGCTGGATACCTACCTCATTCCGGCTGAGGTCATCGTTCCCCTTTTGACAAACGCCCACGCCCATCAAGCTGAGCAGGTGGCTGACCCTCAGCTTGACCGTGCGATTGAGCTCATTAAAGCCTGGGATCATCGGTCCAGCCAGGAATCTGCTGCCTACACCCTGATTCATTTTTGGGGGCTGGCTTATCAGGATCTGTTCTCAGCCAGCCAATTCTCCAGGTTCATTTCCCAGGAGCGGAAAAAGATCGACACCCATTCCCCCGAAGAACAAAAGATGGCGCTGGCAGCCTTGAGAGAAGCTATCCATCGGATTGAAAAGTACTTTGGGAAAATGGAAGTTCCCTGGGGCAAAGTCAACGTGGTTGTGCGAGGGGAGCAGTTTGCCCTGGATGGAAACGGAATGTATGGCGTGCTCCATCCGGATTACGGCGTGCTGCAAGATAACGGTCAAATCCATTGCAACGACGGATGGGGCCATCTGCTCATTGTGATGGAGGGGCAACCCAAGGCAGTCTGGAGCCTGTTGCCTTATGGACAGTCCGAAGATCCGAAGTCTGTGCATTACAATGACCAGGCCAGATTGCACAGTCGTGGAGAAATCAAACGTTTCTGGCTGACTCCGCAAGAGATTCTGGACCACTCCGAATCAGTTTGGGGAGACAGAGAAAGGATCAGAGTTTTGATGAAATGAACTTGGGTGACAAACCCGAATGGTGAATGTGAATAGGCTCCCCTATTTCATTTCCATTCGTGCTCGTACTCTTGCTCCTGCTCTTGCTTGGTGAACCCCGCGCTTCAGTGCGGGGTTCACTGTCAATCGTCGTCTCGCCGCGCCGGTCGCGCGGCGTGGGGGAGCTTTAATTGGAGAGTCTCTCAAAACCCAGGCTGAAGCTCAGGGCTAATGGGAAACAGGCCGAGAGCTGAGCCTGCCAGATTCCTAAATCTTCAAAGGAAGGAAACCACTCCATGTTTGTACCCAACTTCAAAAGGCCTGAATCATTAGGTCTGCCTGACCCCGCCAAGGACGGCTATCGATTGGAAGTGGATGTCGCCATACCGATGCGGGATGGTACGCAATTAGCCACAGACTTATATTTTCCTGTGCAGCCTGGAGTCTATCCGGTTCTGCTGGAAAGAACTCCCTACGGAAAACATCAGTCCATCATGGTCGGTATCGGGGCTCCACAGTTTCTCGCCCGGCATGGATACATTGTAGCCATCCAGGATACTCGTGGCCGTTATGCCTCCGAAGGGACCTGGTATCCCTTCCGGGAAGAGGCTTGGGGTGAGAAGCGCGACGGCTACGATTCTGTGGAATGGCTGGCTCGCCAACCCTGGTCCAGCGGTAAGGTGGGATCATTTGGAGGATCCTTCGCGGGGTTCAATCAATACTTATTAGTTGGAGATATGCCACCGCATCTGGCAGCACTGTTCCCCAGGCAAGCAGCCTGCAGCTTACGGCGAGAGTGGGTCTACCGCGGAGGTGCTTTCGAGTTGGGATTCATGTTCATGTGGGGTGCACGCCAGTCCAGAGAAGCACTTCGCAATCGGCTGATTCAGTTAGATCGCCAGTCGCTTCAGAATGCTTTAGGGTTCGCGAGTTCCTGGCCTTTGACCAGCCAGCCTCTCTTTTCTGATCCTTTTCAGTGGCTCCACGATTATCTCAATCTTCAGCAGGATGAAGAGTACTGGAAGCAGTGGGATGTCTCGATTCATCATGCCGCCTGCGATCGTCCCACGTATCACATGGCTTCCTGGTATGACATTTTTCTGGGAGGTAGCCTAAGAAACTTTTGTGGAATGCGTGCTCAAGCTGCTTCGGACGCGGTCCGGCAAAAGCATCGGTTGATCATCGGTCCCTGGTTGCACGGCCCCTGGGTAGAGACAGCTCCGACTGGCCGTACGGCGGGGGAAATGGATTTCGGTGAGGAAGCTTTATGGAATCTTAAGGGTGCGATGCTGCGCTGGTTTGATTGCTGGCTCAAAGGTCTTGCAAATGGCACGACGGAAGAACCCGCGGTACGCTACTTCGTCATGGGCTTAAACCACTGGAAAACCGCTGAGGATTGGCCGCCGCCCGGCATTCAGTTTCGCAACCTGTACTTCAGTCGCCAGACGAGCGGCAGCGCGCGATCTCTGAACGATGGCAGTCTTTACTGGAATCCTCCCGGAGAAGCCGTGGAACCTGCCGTTTACATGCATGATCCGGATGATCCGGTTCCGAGCCTGGGCGGCAATACCCTTTTTTCACTGGCAGTGAAACATTCGGGCGAAGAACCGAGTTGGGACGATCTCAATGCTCAAGCCGGTTCGCGAGATCAGCGTCCGATCGAGAGTCGCTGCTTGACCTTTACCACCGAGCCTCTGAGTGAAGATCTGGAAGTGACGGGGCCCGTCCAAGCCAGGCTTTATGTCTCGTCGAGCGCCCTGGATACCGACTTCGTGGTTCGCCTTTGCGATGTTTATCCCGATGGCCGCTCCATGCTGATTTGTGATGGCATCCAGCGGGCACGGTACCGGGAAGCCGATTATGAGCCGTCACTTTTCGAACCGGGCAGCGTGTATCCCATCAGCATTGATCTCTGGGCCACCAGCAATCTCTTCCGCGCTGGACACCGAATCCGCGTGGTGGTAAACAGCAGTTGCTTCCCCAGGTACGACATCAATCCCGGCACGGGAGAATCCGCTGCCAAAACCACGCGCAAGGTAAAAGCCGAAAACCGGGTCTCTTTGAGCAGGGATTATCCTTCCCACATCATTCTGCCTGTGAATAATGCCTAGTTCTTCGTCGCTGCGGCTCTGGCTTGCGGCAACTCCGCGTTGGTTGTCGATGGGACTCACCGCAGCAACCGCATTTTCGGAAGCCGGCTGAATTGAATGTCAAAGGTTGCAATCTCTGCAACGAACTTCAGGTATTGTTCTCGGATGATGCGATCCACGAAACCGGCGTTACCCTTCCCTGCCTGCTTCAGAGCATCCATTGCGACTCCCTCAGGCTCGGCAAAAACATAGCCGGAATGCAGCAGATTGGCCAATTGCTCTGTAGCCTCGGATCGAGGCACCCGGTAGTGGTAGCTCAGGGCATAATAAGATTCCGCCACGACTAGATCACTGACCACAGCTCTCTCTTGCTTTTTGTGTAATTCTTGCAGATATCTCATGGCTGCTTTGGCCTGCGCCTCTGGAGTTCCTGTCAGCAGTCGCAAAATCACCGAGGTGTCCAGCCCGATGAACTTCATCGACTTCTTTCCTTTCCCATCCGCTTTCCGATCCGACGCCGGATTTTCTCCAAATCATGACTCTTTCCTTTAGCATATTTTCTTAAAGATCCAAACCAGGTGTCCGATGGCGCATTTGGCTGAAGTGTCCAGACCCGTTCTCCTCGTATCAATCTCTTCTCAACCCGAAGTAAATCGCCTGGTTGAATTCCCAAGTCCCGACACAACTCGAGCGGGAACGTTGCCTGGCGTTTGGCTGTGATTTTGATGGTTGACATTCTTTGCCTCGACCGCATTCAGAATTGCCTTACCGATACCATAATCAGTAAGGCACTCGAATTGTAGCACAGTCTCCGGAAAGTAGGTAGGCCAGTGCAATCCTTTTCCGTCAATGAGTCGAGCCAGACCGGGATGACACTTTCGCGCCTAATTGGGAATTAGGCTGGCAGACGCGTCAGCGTAAACGCGCTGGAAGCGCGACAGGCTGCCCCAGTTAGTTTGCCAGAACGCCCTCTTTGACAGAAAAGATGCCCGCCCAGCAACCCGCATTATGTCGCGCAAAGCTGTAGTACAATGGCAAGCGATCTGGCTGATAGTAGAGATTGAAGCCTCGGCGGACGCAAATCAACTCAGATGAAACCTGATAGGGATCGGTACTGGATAGCGAGCAACCTCAGACCGCCGAGGAGCACAGCTCTATCGGCCACGGACCCCTCACCCGGCCTTCGGCCACCCTCTCCCATTGGGAGAGGCATGGGAGCTTTGAGAAAGCTCCCTGGGTGAGGGGACAGCAGCTTAACAAATTTGACCGAAGTTTGAACTTCTTCGCTACCAAGGAACCCTAGCAGACCGGTGAGAGGAGGAGCCAAATGATGCACTGCCACACTCGGAGGGAATTCTTACGCCAAACTGTTGTTGGGTCCTCGTTGCTCTGCGGCTTGCTGCGGGGTTGGGAAGACTTGCTGGGGAGCGAGACTCAAGCCTCGGCTCGTTATGACTTGTTGATCAAAGGCGGCCGGATCGTTGACCCTGCCCAGGGACTTTCAGTCCAAAGTGATGTAGCCCTTGTGAGTGGCAAGGTTGCTCGAGTTGCAGAAAATATTGCCGCGACAGAAGCTCGGCAAGTTCTCAATGCCCGGGGTAAGATCGTGACGCCCGGCTTGATTGATATTCATGTGCACGTGTACGACGGGGTGGCCCCCCTGGGAATACCGGCTGATCCCAACTGCATCGCCAAGGGAGTCACCACCGTGGTGGATGCCGGATCCGCAGGCGCTCATACGTTTCCCGGTTTTCGCAAACACGTGATTAACGTGGTGGACACGCGCGTCTATGCGCTGCTGAACATCTCCGTCATCGGTCAATCCTCCTGGTCGAGTGATAACCCCTACGGCGAATTGCTGGATCTGCGCTATGCCAACCCCAAGCTGGCGATCCGGACGATCGAGCAGAACCGCGATGTCATTTTGGGGGTGAAAGTGCGCCTCTCTCGTCCCCTGGCCGGCGAGCACGACATGCAAGCTCTCCACTTGGCCAAAGAGGCCGCAGAAGCGGTTCGGCTGCCTCTGATGGTGCACATTGGCGACACCTATTCTCCACTGAAGGACATCCTCGCCATGCTCACAAAAGGGGATGTGGTGACGCACAGCTTTCGCGGTGGAGAGGGTGGCATTTTGGACACAAAAGGCTTGGTGCTGCCGGAAGTCAGGACAGCCGTTAATCGGGGCGTCCACCTGGACGTGGGCCACGGGGCAGGGAGCTTTTCTTTTGAAACGGCCGAAAGGGCCTTAAAGCAAGACGTGGTACCGGGCACCATCTCCAGCGACGTGCACCATTTTAACGTGAATGGTCCGGTGTTTGACCTGGCAACAACGCTCTCCAAGTTCCTACATCTAGGGTTGACCTTGGAACAGGTGATCGAACGAGCCGCCACTAATCCGGCCAACACCTTCGGTTTTCCGAAAGGCCTGGGAAGCTTGCGCGAGAATGCCGAAGCCGATGTGGCTGTGTTTTCGCTGCTAGAAGGAGACTACGAATTTGTGGATGCTCTAGGACAAAAACGGATGGGACACCGGAAACTGGTCCCGGTTGCCACCGTCAAAGCCGGGCACATCTATGGTTCAGCATCCATCCCAGTGGTGAGCGGGACGTGAGGGTCTGACCCAGAAAACGAAATTAACCACAAAGACACGGAAAAATGCAGAGGATGGAGAATCGAGGATAGAGGATCGCCAACGGCGGAAGCATCAATCCTCGATCTTCTATCCTCGGCTTCCGGGTGTCTTGGTGGTGATTTTCCCTTGCGTTTGAAGGCAACCAACAAAGGATCAAACAGCGTGCACTGATCCCCTTCAAAAGGTCTCTGTCATGCCTCGATCTCGAGGATGTCCAAAGCATTCCGGAAAAACAGAGCTTCCATCTGACCCATATCCAGACGGGGCAGAGCCGTGCCTTCCAGCATGTCATTCAGTTTCCTCATGCCTTCCAGGCTGGCGTCCACTGTGGTAAACGGGTAATCACTGCCAAACAAAACCTTGTCCCACACCCCGTACTCCTGAACCAGCATGAGGGAATGGTAGAGTTGAAAAGGCCGGTAGTGGAGGGCCGAACAATCGGCGTAGACATTGGGATGCTTTCGGATGGTGACCACACACTCGCCCTCGTAAGGATGGGAAAGGTGAGCCATAATGATCTTCACTTTCGGAAAGCGAATGGCCACATCGTCAAGCAGGCGCGGGAGGGTGCACGCCAGCGGCGCTTTGTCAATGAATGTGGTCCCGGTATGAAGGAGTACCGGCAAGCGATGACGAGTAGCGTACTCCCAAAGATAGTCCAGGTCAGGCTGGTTGGGCTTAAAGCCGGCATACATGGACAACAGCTTGATTCCTTTGAGCCTGAAATCTTGATGCCCCTGGTGAAGCTCATCCTGCCACCGCGGCTGGGTTGGGTCGACGGATAAGAATCCCACCAGCTTGTCAGAATGCTGTCTCACATAGTTCACGACGTCCTCATCGGGAACCCAAAGGCCGGACAATCGGGCCTTGCCGCCAAACACGATCGTTTTATCGCAGCGCGACGCCTTGGCATGATATTCTTCCCACCGAACCGTGAGATCAATCTCCATGTTTCTACCCCGAAAAGATTGCCTGCGAAAATCCTCAGTGAAATGCTCTGGGTATTTAAAAAAGTGACTGTGAACGTCGACTAACATGGGTTTGGTGTTCTCCGGCTAAAGCAGTGAGGCGGAACGTTCGGCCCTCTGAACGAAGTGAGGCTAGGCTAGCAGAAAGGCCTTGACAATTCAATTGGGCATATTTAATCGTGGGCAGTTCGGGGATCTCCCGCACAAACCCACGATTGCCGCCAAATACGCGGCAATCGTGGCTACCAGTCGAAGGCTCTCATTTCCTGCTTGTAATGAAACAGACGCTTCGTTGACATTTCCATCCTTTGTGGAACGAAACGTTTGTTTCTATGGGCAAAGCCCGTTGATTCGTTTGAATTCGCGAGAAAAACGTCCAAACTCCAGATCCCCGTGCTTCAGCACGGGGATAATGAAACGAGCATGCCCTCCGGACGCACCCAGGAAGTGGGAATCAGGTAAATAGGTCAGCATAATGGCGAGGCACTAAGAAACGTATGAGGAACTTTAAGATCGGGATGCTTCTTGTCATTCACCTGTTGATTTACACCCCTTCCCGGCCGGCACTCGCCGGGGAAAAGGCCTGGACTGTTGACGCCATCATGAATCTCAAAATGGTGGGAGATCCGCAAATCACTGCGGACGGCTCCAAGGTGGCATTCGTCGTCACTAGCGTTAATTCCAAGCGTAACGGCTACGATTCTCAGATCTGGGTTGTGACAGCCGCGGGAGGAGCTCTTGACCCACTGCGGTCGCCTCACTTCACTGGCTCAGCGCCCCGCTGGTCCAGCGATGGGAAGACATTGGCCTTTCTCTCGCGCCGGGAGGGTACAAGCCAGGTGTATGGGGCCGATCGATTAGATCGAGTTCCTCGAAAACTGACGGATTCACCGACTCCAGTCCGCTATTTCAAGTGGTCGCAGGATCAGCAATTCATCGGCTATCTGGCGTTCGACCCTCCAAGTTCGGAAGAGCTGAAGCGAAGAGAGGCGGGCGACGATGCGATCGTCGCCAACCAACAATACAAGTACAGCCGGATTTATAGGATTGCTGCCCAAGGAGGGAAGGTCCATTTAGTCACTCGTTCAGACCGTCACGTCATCTCCTTCGATTGGGCGCCGGATGGATCGAAGATTGTTTACGCCGGCCAGGTCACCCCCAGGAATCGGGACACCTTCAATGTTGATCTTTACGAAATTGATCTGAAGACAGGTCGTGAAACAGCGCTGGTGGCGCAGGCCGGTCGCGATGCGGATCCTTGCTACTCAAAAGACGGACGCCTGGTCGCCTTTCATTCTCAGGCGGGAACACTCAACTATTTTGAAGAACGTCAGGTGGGAATTGTGCCCTCAGGTGGCGGCTCAATTCGCTACCTCACTGAGAAGATGCTGGGAGACGT
>QHZQ01000049.1:13685-15608 GCA_003224725.1 Acidobacteriota bacterium
GGGAACCATAGATGCCCTTTTCTCGATAAATCTGAAAGACGGCACTCCCAACCGAATCCTAGCGCCGCTGCACGGGCCATCCAGCTTCAGCCTCAGCCGAGACGGAAGCCGCTTGGCCTTCATCAAGAGTTCCAGTAACTGGCCTCCTGAAGTGTACCTCGGAAAGAGGGGAGGCAAGGGGGTTCAGGAAACACAACTCTCCGACCTTAATCCGCAGCTAAAGGAATTTCCCTTGATCACTACCAGCACGATACATTGGAAATCCAGAGACGGACTCGATGTTGAAGGTGTCCTGAGGCTGCCTATCGGATACAAGCCAGGGGATCGCGTCCCCTTATTGCTCGAACTGCATGGCGGGCCAACCGGTGTGGCGCTGGAGGGATTTTCTATCCCACGAACTTACCCAACCCAGTTGTTTGCCCAACAGGGATTTGCGGTCCTAAGTCCCAATTTTCGGGGAAGCTCTAATTATGGAGGCCCATTCAGACTGGCCAACATCAAGTCTCAGGGGGTTGGAGATTTCGATGACGTCATGACCGGGATTGACGCGCTGGTCCAACAGGGCCTCGCTGACCCGGACCGTCTCGGAGTCATGGGATGGAGCTACGGCGGGTTCCTGACCACTTGGATCATCGGGCATAGCAACCGATTTAAGGCGGCTTCCATTGGCGCGACAGGCTCCGATTGGATTTCCTGGTATGGCGCCAGCGACGGACCTCGTGAAGTCCTGTGGACCTATTTCGGCGGCAAGCCCTGGGATAGCTGGGAGACTTACAATCACCACTCGCCGCGTTATTCCTTAATAAATGCCAAGACTCCCTCGCTTCTTTTGCACGGAGAAAGGGACATTGACAGCACTCCCGAAGTGTTCCGGGCCTTGACTGATCTGGGTATTCCCTGTGAATTCGTCACCTACCCCCGGGAAGGCCATGGGATCGATGAGCCGATGCATCAGCGTGACCTGATGGATCGTAATCTGCGCTGGTTTAAGAAATGGGTGCTGGGAAAGTGAGGACCCTGGTTCGTCGAACCCTTTCGGCACTCCGGCATGTCCTTGACAGCCTGTCTCGGTTGCTGAAATTTCATTTGAAGGACTGGCCAAGACCACAAAAAGGACAGCCCACGAATCACACGAATACACAAGAGAGCTTTTCTTATTCGAGTGGATTCCTGTAATTCGTGGGCGTTTTATTCCAGGAACTCTGACAAGATATCTGATGTTCTATTGGGGACAGGATTGAACTATCTCACATAAGAAGGGCAACCGCTATGAAGATCAAAGATGTAGAAGCGATGGTCTTGAAGTCATCACAAGCATATGCTGCGCCCAAAGGGGCAGAAGAGGCCCACGGAATCGGCTACATGCTAGTGATCAAGGTGACGACCGATAATGGCTTGACCGGTTATTCGGACGTGGAGACACAACCCCATGTCGCCAAAGCGGCCATCGACGCCCCAGCGGGCGGCGCAGGCCTGATTGATGGTCTGCGCCACGCCATTTTGGGAGAGGATCCGTTTGAGGTCGAAAAGCTGTGGTACAAGATGTACAAAAGCAGTGTCTACTTTGGCCGGCGAGGCGTGGCCATCCAGGCTCTTTCTGGGATTGACAACTGCCTATGGAGCATTATCGGCCAAGCCGTGAAGCAACCGCTTTACAAGCTTCTGGGAGCTCATCGACGCGATAGGATCCGCGCTTACGCCAGCACGCTTTTTCGTCCCACTCCAGAAGCGATGGCCGAGGCGTGCAGAGGTTATGTGGAACAGGGTTTTACTGCCGTGAAATTCGGCTGGGGAATATTCGGACAGGACCCGAAGCTCGACCTCGAGCTGGTGCGAGCAGCCCGCGAGGCGCTGGGTCCAGATCGGGATCTGCTGATTGATCCTGGCTGGATGGTGGAACGAACTGCGGAAGAAACTATTCGA
>QHZQ01000050.1:0-8013 GCA_003224725.1 Acidobacteriota bacterium
CGATGGATGAAACAACCAACGCCACCAGCGGACAACCCGTTCTCCCTCCTGTGACACCTGTCGAGCCGCGATACAAGGGTGTGGGCGGCTGGTTGCTGTTTTTTTGTCTCGGACTCACCGTTTTTAATCCGCTCATGAGCCTCTTCTCGCTCGCAGGGTCATACAGGGAGTCTGCCCCTTACTTTAGCCAATTTCCTGGCTTATTGGTTGTCACGGGGCTCGACACGGTTTTGAGCCTTGGCCTTACGGTATTCAGTATATACGCAGGCGCCAGCCTGTGGCGGCTTCGGCCGGGCGCGGTCCAGACGGCGAAACGCTACTTTTTATGGTTTCTGGCGTATCAGGCCGTTGCGATTGTCCTGCCATTCATGGCGGCGCTGCCCTCTGCACCAGATGAGACCATGATTGCACAGACTGTCAAAGGCGCGTTTAGGGGAATCATTTACGTTATCATCTGGTATTCGTACCTCAATAAGTCAGAGCGGGTAAGAGCTACATATCTGTCATAAATATGGGGTCAGTCATGAAATATGGCATGAAATATGGGGTTGAAATATAGGGTCAATTGAAATATGGGGTCACATCTTTCGTTTTTCGAAAAATGAGCTGACCGAGAAGCGACCGTGGTTGTGGCCAAGCCTGGATGAGTCGACTGCTGCAGATTGACCGTGCTGGAGGTTGTTACCAGGTGACCGCTCGTGGCAATGAGCACCGGGACATCTACCGGGACGAGGTGGACCGGTTGAAGTTTTTTGCTACGTGTTGATGGACAACCATTTTCATCTGGGGCTGGAAACCATCGAGCCCAAACTGAGCCGGGTCATGGAGTGGCAATGTGAGCTAGAGCGTCTGGTTCAATCGACGGCACCGCCGGGCAGGACATCTGTTTTAGGGACGTTTCAAGGCCGTGCTGGTGGAGTGTGGGAAATGGGGACTGGAGTTCACGGGCTATGTGCATTTCGAAGCGAAATCTAGAAAGAGGAAAGTTGTGACCCCATCCTACGCACGCTGAAGCTGGGGCAGAACGAGAACCTTCATAAATCAACGCCTCAAACGCGCGGCGGAGCGCGCGTTCCACCCGAATGGTCCCTTCGCTTCAGAAACGCATGGTGGAGCGGGCGCTCCTGCGCACGCTTGGTGTCGGCAGTCAAAAACGCGCGGCGGAGCGCACGTTTCACCTATAGGCCCAGTGCCTTGCGTATAGATTCGCTGTCTAATACCCAGGGCCACTCTTCCGCTCTTGAGCACAATCCCTTGGCAACGGGGTTTTTTCGAATGTAGGCCGCCTTCTCTTCAAGTGACTCCTCGCGCGGGAGTCGATGATCAAAGAAATTCTCCTGCCAGAAAACCCCATGGTTTTGGTGATTCCATTTCTTCCAATCTCCCACAACTCGAGTCATTCGGCGCGTTGCGCTGAATGACAGTAAGGCATGGACGTGGTCCGGCATGATGAGAAATAGACTCGGCCACCAAATCTGTCTTCGGAGATATTCCAGCACGGAGTCCAGAAGCTTTGGCGCGAGACTCTGGTCAGTCAGCAGACGCGGATTCTCTTTCGCAGTTCGAATTCGAATATGGAAGATCGCGCCTGAGGGGTTTACCCATGACGGGAGTTCATGATGAAGACGCCTGGGATAGAGCTTTACTATGGACATGAAAAACCTCCTGGTGGAGCGGGCGCTCCTGCGCACGCTGAAGCTCGCGTAGAACGACAACTTTCTTGAATCGACAGCTCAAAACGCGCGGCGGAGCGCGCGTTCCACCTTCAGCGGAAGCAACGGCAAGACTCGCAACTGGCCAGGCGCCTCGATCAAGCCAAAGCGCTTCCATTGAACGTTCAGGCCTGACCCCTTTTTTCCTTTTCCCCTATATTCCCCTATTTCGCCTTCAGGGTTTGGAGGGGTTTTCCTTTCATTCCCTTACCTGTAGTAAACAGTAATCAGGTAACACTGAGCGCAATGAAAAAAGGGAGCGAATCGCCCCCTCTCAATAACTCACGAATCTGATCCCATCCTAACAGAACGAGGACTAAGGCGACACGTGATGGCCGCTCACTCCTCAGTTCAACACTTATCGAGCCGTCGCAACGACGTGTCCCCAGCCAGTCGGCAGGGAGAGTACCTGCGTCTGCAGGAAGTGCCCGCTGTGATCAATATGCCCCACTGCCGTCTGACCGCTGACCGAATTGTAGAAGACCAGTTCATCTTTGGTGCTGACAATACGAGTCCAAGACGGGGAGAAGGCGGACTGTTGCGTGATGGTGAACCGTTCAAAGTTGTAGGGATCAACGTAACCGATCGTTCCTCCACCGGCGTTCGAGTTGTAGAGGAAGAGGTAGCGGTCATGCCGCACGAGCTTGTTATACCCAGCCGGCAGGGTCAGGCTCCCTCTTAGTGTAAACCGCCCCGGCTTTTCAATAACGCCGAGCATAGAGGCGCCCCGTCGCTGACGATGTAGTCAAAGGTCGCCAATGTTCCGGGAGGGTAGTACTCCGTCGTAACAAAAGACCCACCTACCGCGATATACCCGACGGCTGCCGAACCGTCAAATCTGTTATAGAAGAACAAGAAGTTGTCGGTGGCGACAATGTGCGACCAGTACCCGAACGAGCCTGGGAGATAGGTCGCCGTCTGCACAAACCGGCCATCGCTCGGAGTGATATAGCCGATTGCGCCGGACCGATCACCCTTGTAGAAAAAGAGGTAATCTCCAATGCTCAAGATATCTCTCCAGCCGACTGTGAAATTGTAACTGTATCCCAGATCCGGATAGCCGTTGTGCTGAATCCGCTCCACATATGCGAAGCCTGTTTGGTCATGATAGATCAGGAACCCATTAGCGGTATTGACCACATGCGATACTCCCGGTGCTGCATAGGTATGATTGGAGAGAAGACTGTACGTCTGGTGAAAGAGTCCATAGCGATCGATATAGGCGAACGCCTGCGCGTCAGTCGCCCGGTTGACAAAAAGCAGAGAGCCGACCGGCTCCTGCGCAAAGGCCGTCGGTGCCAACACAGCCATAAGAAGTGCGGCTACAAGAGCCGCTACGGTTATACGGCTCCAGGTTTTCTCGGGTCGTTGCGCTAACCGTTGCTGTCTTCTCTCCGTCGCCGCAAACGCTACCGCAACCGCCTTAACATGTGTCTTTGTCCTCATCATCAATCTCCTTTAGTCAGATTTTTTTGATCGAGCCCTTGGACCGGTCGGCCCAGCGACTTTGGAGTTCGCGGGACCACTGTCTCATAAAGCAATTTGCATGCCGCGAGCGAGCGCAGACGCCGCGTTGGAGGGCGACGGCCCGATCTCTTTGATCTAAGGAGAGATGCCGTTCGCCGGGAGGTCGGGTGCGGAGGAAATCTGAGAGGGCGTGACCCGCCGACCTATATCAATCTCGATTGCCTGACAATCAGAACCGATATAGGTAACGCGATGAGCATCGAGTAGACTGCTGCCACATCAGTGGGATGGGCACCACCCTGGTGTCAGCATTATTGGTCATTCCTGCCCAGGATGTGCCGGAGGCAGAGCGATGGGAACCAGGGTTACCTGACTGGGAGGGCTCGGTGAAACTGAACACTTCGTTGGTTGAACGGCTGAACCTCACGATCCGACAAGGCTCGGCCTATCCTGGTCGCCGAACCATAGGTTGCGCCCGGTGGAAGGAACGCGCAACCAGGCTCTTGACAGATCCGCCGGCGCCCATATAGGCTTCGCTACATGCTGGTCGTCATTGTTGCACTTATCAGCGTGGCGCTCGCCTTGCCGGCAGCAGCACAGTCCGCGACTGCCCAGATCGCAGGGCCGCTGGTGGCCTCAGGTAATCCCAACTATTTTAAGGATGCCAACGGTACCGTTCTCATCTTAAACGGATCGCAGACGTGGAACACTTTCCAGGATTGGGGTAGCAATGGGTCACTGCAGACCTTGGATTTCAACGCCTTCATCAAATTCCTCATCGCACACGGACACAATTTTACCTTGCTGTGGCTTACAGAATTGCCGAAATTCTGTGGTTTTCCAGCCACAGCGAGTTCTCCGCCAGGTCTGACGGTTAGTCCGCATCCGTGGCGGAGGACAGGGCCTGGCACCGCAACCGACGGCCGACTCAAATTTGATCTCACGAAGTTTGACCCAGGCTATTTTGATCGCTTACGGATGCGGGTGCAGGCTCTGCGCACCGCTGGCATCTACGTGGGTGTGTATCTGTTCACGGGCGAGTGGCTCAACATTTTCCGTTGCTCAAGCGACGGGTACCCTTTCACCGGAGCCAATAATATCAATGGCATTGACGACGGTTACACCGGCGGATCAAAGGGGATCGGTTCTCTCACCATGACCGCGCCCAATGCCATTACCAGGTTCCAGGACACTTATGTGGAAAAGGTGCTCGACACGTTAAACGATTTGCCGAACGTGCTCTGGCTCATTTCCGAGGAAGCTCCCGCGAATTCCACCTGGTGGAACAACCACCAGATTTCGCACATCCGAGCCTATGAATCTAAAAAGCCACATCAGCACCCCATTGGATACGCCGCGCTAATAGGATCTCCGGATACGACAATCTACAACTCTGATGCGGACTGGGTTGCGCCGCAGATCAGGATTTCGCCGGCCACTTCCTGCGGCAGCGGGAATCCGGCCTGCAAAGTCAACATCAATGACAGCGACCATTCCTACTTTGGGATGTGGAAGGAGACAGCGCAACAGAACCGCAACTTTGCGTGGCAAAACTTCATGACGGGTAATCAAGCGCTGTTCATGGACCCTTACGTGGTGTACTACCCTCGCGAGCACCGGAACTTGTGTGTCTCTCCCACCAACGCGATCTGCAGTGGGCCGGACACGCGATGGGACAACTTCCGGGACAACCTTGGGTATATTTTGAGATACTCCCGCAAGCTGAATCTTGGCAACGTCACTCCACGCAACTCTCTCTGTTCGACGGGGTATTGCCTCGCCCAGACCCCATCGGTCGGTGCGGAGTACCTGGTTTACGCCCCATCCGGCGACTCGTTCACGATAGACCTGTCGGCGATGTCCGGTTCACGAAGATTGGCTTTAGAGTGGTTCAACCCATCCACGGGGGCTTCCATCATCGGAAATCCTATCCCCTCTGGATCATCCTCTCAATCATTCACTCCGCCGTTCAGCGGAGACGCGGTGCTCTATCTGGTGGATACGGCGGGACACGCAACCTCGGGCATCTCGAACCCGAGACTTGGTTTGCGAAGATCCGCACTGAGCTTGTCGGTCCCGGAAGACTGGTTAGAGGACCGAACCGTTCGTTCCCCCAGCTAGACACGGTTTTTCTCTGTGCGGATTAGGGCTGGCGTGGGGGTCGCGTCCCGCTGGTGGTAGCGAGCGACCTCTTACTGCCAAGGGACGGCGGACCGGGTGAGGGTCAACCCCCGAGAACTGCTCCTCAAAATGTCCAAACTTTAGAACTGGAGATTGGACATTTTCGATTATTTGTGGCAATGGAGTGAGGCGTTGAGGCTAGCTCTCGCAAAATCCGTGCTTTCAACTTCGGGATGGCGGTTTCGTGACTACTTCTTAAACAGGTCGTTAAACGCCTGTCTGGCATCTTTCGGCCGGCTGGTGGCAGACGAGGTCTCGCGCTCCACACTTTTTTTTGCTTCAAAGAAACGGCATTGGTTGCGGGTACTTTTCCTGGGGATACGTTCGGGGATGGGCTGGGTGCATTCAAAGCGGGCCGCAGTGTCAAAAAAAGCACACTGCTTGCAACTGTGTAAATCCGCTTTACACTTGGGACATTGGCTTTCCAGTTGGACCTCTAAAGCCACCGTCGATCCGCACATGGCGCAGCGAAAGGCTTCACGAAATCCAGGCATGGGTTTGGAACGGAATTCTCTGGGGCCTTGAGGTTTCGGCGGCCGTTTTTGTTTTTCTTCTTTGTCTCTGTCCATGTAACCGCGCTGTCTATATTTCCGTTCCATAACATCTCCTTAATTAATTAACCGTAAAGACACAAACGACACCAAGAATGGATCGAGTACGCACTAAGACACCCTTTACCGCTTCGACAATGGCTCCACCCATTAAAGCCGTCTCATGATATCCGGGCGACAAATATCCAGGCGACAAATCTAAGTGAATGCCTGCATTATACCAGTGATCGAGCAAGAGGCAAGGATAAAAAAGGGTGTGCGACAACTTTGTGCGTAATGACCAAGACCCATGAGCCTAGAGGCCGAAATATTTATAGATCACGGACCCAGAAAATGGAAGGAGCTCCGTAGGAGCGTCATAACTTCCTAAACGCTGGGGCTCGGAGCTTCAGAAGAGTGGGCCGCTGTCTGTGAGGATGCCCTCTCTACGAGGCTCCATTCCCGTTAAGCGGCACAGGCCCCTGGACGTCAGCCAATAACCCACAAATCTGTCGCACACCTGGATAAAAGATGGATGGTGGCCTGAGAGGGTTCGGCAAACGCACGGAGGGAGCCGTTGACGCAAATGGAAACTCCCTTCCTTTGCTTACTCCGCTACTGAACGCTTTGAAGTTCCGCCTGGGCACCGGGCTTTGGGACCCGAAGCGCCGGCGCCTTGGACACCTTGCTCAAAGCGGCCGTGATGGTGCCGATATTGATTTTAGCCTTTAGTTGAATGGGCATCTTTTCGTCATCATTGGTAATCCAGAGGAACATGCGCCCCTTGTTTTTGAAAAGCCCATCGAAGACTCTTGGCTCCAACCGGAGCGTTTGAAACATGCCGGCAGGCGTTTTAATTTCTTCCGCTGCCTGGACCTCGACACCGACATCATAAGTTTTTCCGCCGTCATTAATCGGAAAGATGAATTGCTCACCGACCTTCAGATTCTTAGTACGGATGACGTAGAGCGCCGAGAGAACATCCTGAACACAAAGCGGGATGGGCGATTCAGAATGCTTGGGCGGTAAATCAGGACGGTTCAGGTCTTTTTCTTCCAATTTTGCCTGGCGGGTCTTGGGGTCGAATACCAAGAGGGAGTCCCGCTGCCGGCTCCCTTCGCGAATGCTTTTGCTTAATCGGCGGGAGCAGATCTCCCTGGCCTGGAAGTGGGATTCGAATATATCCATCACCTTAAATAAAGTGGAAAGGATTCCAGTGGAACGAGCCGTGGCCGTGACTTTATAGACTTCTTCATTCTGGAACCGGAATTTCTCGGCCAGCGTCATGGTGGCGATACCCGCGTCAAAGATCTTCCAGGAAACATTATAGGTAAGTGTTTCTCCAACTTCGAATGGAACATGCCGCGGAGCAGGAGCCGTTCTTTGGAGGGCTGAAACCGCAATCACCCCCGGCTCAACTCCAACCGCGGACTGAAAGTTAAATCGAGCAGACACCCATAGGAGCAGCGAAAGTCCCAGAACCCCGAGTACGGCAGCGAATTTCATTCAGTCCTCAGCGCTGGATCTTAAGTACTAACAGGCCGATGGCCGCCAGGAACCCTAACAACGCCTGATATTCACGATTCTTGAGGTATCGCTGGAAGCTAAACGCGCCCGTCGCCCTCTGGTGCGGCCACAGACGCGGAAAGAACAGCGGGACCTTTTTCTGATAGTCCGCATATTCTTCGCTGAAGAGGCGCCGCACATGATTCATTTCCTTTTGCATAACGGGTCCATAGAGCGTTGCGAAACTGGCCAGAAATACCACTAGAATGATGGGGTTCCGCCCGGCCAGTGAAAATCCAATTCCGATCAGGAAGCTCCCAAAGTACAGGGGATTTCTGGTAAAGGCATAAGGTCCAGTGACCGCCAACTGATCATCCTTTCGCAAGTGACCCGTGGCCCAGCCGCGAAGAAGAAGTCCCAGGAAGGCGATGGAACCCCCGACGAAAAGGCCCCTCCAGGTAGGACGGGAAAAATAGAAATAAAATCCTGCAAGCAAAAAGCCAACGGGAACCCTGATCCTGGAGAAAAGGTCTGGCAAGCTGAATGACAAGCGCTTTCCTCTGTTGAGGTTTTTTCTACAGGCCGAAAGGGCGCACTAGGGGATCAGGCGCCGCAGA
>QHZQ01000050.1:8067-17200 GCA_003224725.1 Acidobacteriota bacterium
AGGCACTGCCGGTCGTAAATCTCGCAGGTCCTCTTGTAACACGGACCACAGGGCACCGGATGGGAGACTACCAAATCGGCCGGGCTGAACGGGCCGTTTCTCGAAGGATGAGTCGGCCCAAAAATCCCGACAACCGGGGTCTGGCAGGCGGCGGCCAAGTGCAAGGGACCAGTGTCTCCGCCGATGAATAATTTAGCTCGACGCACCAATGACACAAACTGCGGAATGGTGGTGGGAAATGCTACCGGTGGATCAGTTCCGCAATCGCGAAACACTTGCTCCACTAACGCTTCTTCTCCCGGCCCCCAGGTGATAATGCTCGGCCATCCGGTTTTCTTCCGTATTCTGAGGTGTAGCCGGGAATAGTTTGTCGGGTCCCAGTTTTTGGTCGCCCAACCTCCGCCGGGATTCAAAATTATGAAATCAGCCATATGGCGCGAGGCCAATTGTGAAGCAATGTAGGCGTCATCCTCTTCAGAAACGTTCAGATCAAACCGATAGCCGTTAGTTTCAGCTCCCAGGCTCCGAGCCAGTTCATTATAGATTTCGATCACATGGACGGCGTCGGCAGAAGGCAAGATCTTGTTATCGTAGAAGATTCGACATCCGGGTTCTCGCAGTGCCTCCTTGTCAAACCCTACCACCTGCTTGGCCCCCGAGAAATACCCAAACGCGGCAGACTTCCAGAGTCCCTGAAAATCGAGGGCCACGTCGTAACGATTGTCTCTCATTCTCGAAAGGCTAGTCTTTATTTGGCGGAGTACTTCGAAGCTCAGTAACGACTTTCTCCATCGCTGGGTGTCGACCTCGATGATTTGGCGGATCAAAGGATTTTTTTGCAAAATGATGCTCGACTTCTTCTCGACTAACCAGTCAATCGCTGCTTCAGGATAAGACTTCTTCAAGGCAGCCAGAGCCGGAAGGGTATGTACCACGTCACCTATGGAGCCCAATTTAATAATTAAAATGCGATTTAGCGAAGCCATTAAAATTCAGATCCTGAATTTGATCTTATAAAACAGCGCTTAGCCCATTATGTGGATCGAAACGAGAATTTTGTTCTCGTTGCCTTGGTAGCCACGGTCAGCGGCTTTTTCTGGCCGTGGGCTTTTCGTCGCGAACTGCCCACGACCACCGCAGACGGTGATCGTGGCTACCAGGGATATCAAGGGCGGAGCCCTTGGCTAGTTTGTTAGCGCTGGTTTCTTCTTAAAACCTCTTGAATCAAATCCCGTGTGGAGTGATCTTTGGGATCCCCAACGATGGCTATTTTACCACCATAGGACAAGACGACATCACGCTCGGGAACAGTTTCCGCAGTGTAGTCCGTACCTTTACAGTGGATATCCGGCTGGAGGTGCAGCAGTAATCGCTCTACGCTGGGCTCGCTGAAGATGACAATGTAATCGACAAAAGAAATTGCTGCCAAGATTTCAGCCCTTTCATTCTCCGGCATGAGAGGACGCAATGGCCCTTTTAATTTCCTGACCGAGTCGTCGCTATTCAGTCCAACAATAAGGATATCGCCCAACCGATGGGCACCCTCGAGATAGCGGATATGACCCACATGGAGCCAATCAAAACAGCCATTGGCAAACACAATCGTCTTTCGGCTCCGCTTCAGTTTTTCGACCCGAGGTAGAAGTCCCTCTAAACTCAAAATCTTGCCTTCAATCATTTTAGGTTTGAGACGGCAACAAGAAAATTTGCCAAGGCGGGCCCCTCACCCGTCGCTTCGCGCCACCCTCTCCCACAAGGAGAGGGAGAACAATGAGCGCGGGTGTGGCTCAAACAGACGTTTTGTGCCACGCCGCTCCTCAAAGTGTCCAAACTTTAGCCATTCCTGAAAGGGATGAATACACCCATGGGTGAGTTATCGATTCCCTTCGGGGAAGGCCCTCGCGAGTGAGGCACGACATTTGAGCTTTCCTAGGTAATTTCAAATTCATCGTTAAGGACTGCCTCCTGAAGCTCGGCGGCCGTCACTGTGGCGGTTCCTCTTTTCATGACGACAAGGCCGCCGGCATAGTTTGACAGCCGGGCGGCTTCCATAAAGCTGGCCCCTACCGCCAGGGCCAATGTGAATACGGCGATCACGGTGTCGCCGGCTCCCGTGACGTCTGCAATTTCGTCGGTTCCGAAGATGGGAATATGCACTGTTCGGCGGTGTGGCACAAACAAAGCCATTCCGTGCCGGCCTCGTGTAATCAACACGGCTTCTAATTTTTGTCTCCTGAGAATCCTCTTGCCGGCCGCTTCTAGTTTTGCCTGGTCGTCACCAATCGTAATTCCCAGGGCCTCTTCGACCTCAGGTTCGTTGGGTGTGGAAGCTGTTAGACCCGAGTAACACAACAGTCCATGACGCGAGTCCAGCGTCACGGGCAATGAATTTCTTCTTTCTGCAATCCGGCGTGTCAAGTCCTGGTTCACGAAGCCGAAACCGTAATCCGAAATGATCATGCCTCGACACTTTTCAAAGAGGGGTTCCACCTCTTGCCATAATTTAGCCTGGGTTTCCGCCGTGTGTTGGAACCTCGATTCTTTGTCCAAACGCAAAACTTGCTGTCGGGAGGAATGGATGGAGCCTGCCAGGAATCTGGTTTTGGTGGGAGTGTGATAGTCATTAACTCGGTGAACCAGGGAAAGTGGAACATTCTTGTGCTGGAACTGGCGACAAAGTTCTTGGCCTGACGCGTCTGCGCCCAGAACGCCCACAGGAATGGGCGCGGCGCCCAAAGCATGGAGATTGTTGATTGCATTGCCAGCGCCTCCTGGAACGATGCGGGACTCCCGATGTTTCAGGATCAGGACCGGCGCTTCGCGCGAAACGCGTGAGATCTCTCCGAATACGAATTCATCGGCCACCAAGTCGCCATAAACGGCGATCGGGCAGCCTGAAAAAGTCTTAATCAGCTCCAGTAATCGTGACTTTGAGGAAGAACTCACCGTCAACCTTCTGATAGAGGGCGTGGAGCGTTTAGGCAATTGCTTTAAGAATTATTTGAGTCGCTTCCAACAGGTTTTCGGCCACCCACTCCGGCTGCACTTTCCAGTTATGGCGCTGATATTCGTACTCTCCCAATCCATAACCAGAAAGCACAAAGATGGAGCGGGTTCCGGCATTGTGGGCCAACTCGATGTCCCCATAGCGATCCCCAATGACAAAGGAGCGGCTCAAATCCAAATCCAGTTCCTCAACGGCCCGATAAAGCATGCCCGGCTTAGGTTTGCGACAACTGCACTCCCGACGATAAGGGTCTGGTCCCACTGAAGGGTGATGCGGACAGTAATAAATGGCATCCAGATTGGCTCCTGCAAGCGCCATGTGCTGCCGGAGCTTGTCGTGGACCTGAATCACCAAATCTTCGGAAAAGTAACCTCTGGCGACACCCGCTTGATTGGTGACAACGATCGTTCTTAGTCCTTCTTGGTTCAACGTTCGGATGGCTGGGGCCGACCAGGGATAAATCTGAAAACGTGAAAGATGGTTAACGTAGCCCACCTCCTCGCTAATCGTCCCGTCGCGATCCATGAAAACACCAACATTTCGCATCAAAGTATGGATGGCACTTAGCCAACACCCTAGGCGCTTAATAACCGGGAAGCGTGTTGATAAACTTCGTCCACTGTAATTCGCGTCATGCAGCGATGATCAATTGGGCATTCTCGCAAAAGGCAAGGACTGCATTCAACCTTTTTGTTCAGCACCACAGCTATTGGACTGAGTGGACCCGTGGCGATCTCATTGGTGGGACCGAAAATGGCCACTGTGGGAACTTGTAATGCAGCCGCCAAATGCATCGGCCCGGAATCGTTGGTAATAAACAGATCACAACAGGCAATCAGAGCAATGAGTTCGCAGAGCTCCGTCTTCCCCGTAAGAAGGGTGGCCGGATGACGCATTAACGACCGAATGGATTCGGCAATGCCAAGTTCACGGGGAGCCCCAAAGACCACGACGTTAGCCCCTTGTTGTTCAATAAGGCGATCCAAGAGCTCGGCATAGCGGTCGCTGAGCCAACGCTTGGCCGAACCGAAAGCAGCGCCTGGATTGACGCCAATGAGTTTCCGGTGAGGGTCGATCCCTTCTGCTCGAAGTCGGTTCCTGGCCGCTTGCTTCCGCGGAAAACTCACTTGAAGGGATATGTCTGGCAGAGGAGGAACCTTTGCTGCGTCCTGGATTGGAGTGCGGGACGCCCCCAGGGCCACGCGGGGCCTATCCAGCAGCTGGTCGACTAAATCCAGATAATAGTAAGTCTGATGCAATGGGCTAATTCGCAGGTCAATCGATACCGGATGCGTCAGCAACCAGCCACGACCATCCCGACGATAACCTGCGCGAATCGGGATCCGGGCAAGTTTGGCCAGAAGGGCGGCTTCAAAGGCATTCTGAAAGAGAAGCGCGGCTTCGAAATGAGACCGGCGCAATGTTTGAATCAGTCTGGCACGTCCTCGAATGCCACGATGGTGTCGTTCTCGATCGTAAATCAATATCTGGTCAATGCAGTCAGCCTCTTCACAGATCCCACTCACCCATGGAAGTACTAACAGAGTGATGTGAGCCTGAGAAAATTCCTGTCGAACCTGCTTCAGGGCAGGAAGAACCATGACCGAATCTCCTACCCAATTGGTCCCTCGAACCAGGAGTCGCTTGATTTTGTCCGGCTGCAGAGCCTGATTCATTGGACCAAAACTCTCATTTTATCGAGCAGCAATCGACGCAGCTTTTCCGGATCGTCAAATTCGAAGGCCATTTTCACAACCACGACCTGCAAGGGGTCCAGTCGATTGGCCTCAAAGTTTTCAGCATCTTTCTCCGTGGTAACCACGGTCTCCATCCCGCGCTCCAAGCACTTCTCTTTAATGCGGTTCAAATCCCTGGTGGTGTATCGATGATGGTCAGGGAAACTCATTTTGTAGCTGAGCCGCACACCCCAGTTTTGCAGGCAGTCGAAAAACTGAAAAGGGTTGGCGATACCAGCAAATGCCAAAGCACTTGTGCCCTTGAGACTAGCGATGCTGAAGGATTCTTTCTGATTGATGGTCACCGAGGAAACAAACCGCTGTCGGGCCAACAGACATGGAACGCCGGGTTTGTAATGTTGCACGAGCCTGATCAAATCCTGATAATTGCGGTCCGGCTCGGTTCGCGTAAGAATAACCGCGTCGGCACGGCCAATGCCTTCCAAGGGTTCACGGAGTCTTCCCAACGGAGGGAGGCTGCCACCTCCAAAGGGATTGGTCACATCAACAAGAAGCAGATTCAAGTCGCGATAAAGCTTCAAGTGCTGAAACCCATCATCCAGCAGATGGGCATCTACTGAGAAGCGACTTTCCACCCAGGCTCCAGCCTGCGCTCGATCTTTCCCGACGACCACAAGCACTCCAGGCAAATTCCTGGCAATTACCAAAGCTTCGTCTCCGGCAATTCTTGAACTGGTCAACAGAGTCTTCCCATCCGAAACCAGCAGCGGGTTACCCGGATTCTGTCCTTTGTATCCTTTCAACAATACGGAAACAGAATATCCCGAAGCCTGGAGTAGTTGTCCCAAAGCAATTACCGTTGGCGTCTTACCGGTCCCTCCCATGGTCAGGTTACCTACGCTGATGACTGGCTGTCTCAATTGCTCGATCCGTAGCAGGCCTGAGGAATAGAGAGCATTTCGCAGACGTACTCCGGTTTCATAAAGTTTGGCTACAGGGAAAAGAAGTCTCATGGAATTGAGGCACGCGGCTCAGATAGCAGTGCTTCGATTCGATTCACAAGGCATTGGGTGGCGCCACGATGGGCTGTCAGAATTTGATAACCATTGCGGCCCATTTGCTGGCGAAGTGCTGGATCTTGGTAAAGCTCGATGAACTTCCCAGCTAAAGCGCTCTCGTTTGCAACCTGGAAGGCGGCCTGCTTTCGGAGAAAATGCTCAGCCATCTCTCGGAAGTTGCTCATAGAGGGCCCAAAAAGTACCGCCTTGCTAAAAAGAGCAGGCTCCAAGAGATTGTGTCCTCCGGTGGGAACTAAACTGCCGCCGATGAATACCACGTCGGCCAGAGCATAGAGGGTGGCGAGTTCACCCATGGTATCCAACAGAATAACTTCCGGGGCTCGAGTGGGATCCGGTTGATCCTTAGCGCTGATGGCCGAGCGCCTGATGAAATGAAAAGGGTGTTCCCTTAGAAGCTGTTCTATTTCCTTGAATCTTTCTGGATGACGGGGCGCCAGTAGCAGAAGGGCTTGTGGGCCATTCCTTCTGAGCTCTTGAAACGCAGATAAAACCAAGCTCTCCTCGCCTTTCATGGTACTGCCTGCCACCACCAGAAACGAGGAGCTCCTCAGACCCAATAGTCGGCGATAAGCTTCTATTTTTTCTTCAAGGTCGTCAGGAGAATACATTTCATATTTGAGATTTCCACAAACCCCGGTCTTTTCCCAAGGGGCGCCTAAACTTCGAATCCGCTCCAGATCTATCTGGCTTTGCATGCAACAGTAACTAAAATAAGCCAGAGTCTTTTTCATAAACCAGCGGATTTTCCGATACCACAAAAGGGATCGATCAGAAATGCGTCCATTGATCAACAACACCGGGATACGGCGAAGTTGACATTCGCGGAGAAAGTTAGGCCAGATCTCGGTTTCTGCGATCAGAACAATTTGTGGCCGGACTCGAGCCAGACTCCTTCTCACCGAGAACCTCCAATCGAAGGGAAAATAGAAAACTTGGGCCGCCCCTCCAAGCTTCTGATTCGCCAGGTTGTGGCCGGTGATGGTGGTCGTCGAAATGAAAAGAGGCCGCTCGGGCCATTTCTGTCGCAGGGTTCTCGCCAATGGCAAGATGGCTAAAACCTCACCCACAGAGACCGCATGAATCCAGATTCCTCCTTGGGCGGAGACCCAGAGCGCCGCTGGCAATAATCCCAGCCGCTGTTTAAAGTTGGAAAGATACTTCTTGTGCCATAAGACCTGCAGCAAGAAATAGGGCAACGCCAGAAGAAACCCCAAGGTGAAGCAAAAGCTGTAGAGGAGGTGCATGAAAGAGAAACATTCGATGATTCAACAACCCGAAACCCGCGACTATTCGGTGTTTTAGCCTATCGATTATAACCTTAGCTTTCTCATCCTCAAAGCCAAAAACATTGACAATATTTCGTTGAACCAGATATATTGACTGGCTCTTGTTGCCGGATTTTCCCGGGCAATGGGAGAGAAGTCATAAAGTCGGTATCTATGGATTTGAGGATGGATCTAAAGTATCTGCGAGTTCAATTGAGAGAAAACTGCCATGAGCAAATTGTCCATTCGCGACCTGGATTTAAAAGGTAAGCGGACTTTTATTCGGGTGGATTTCAATGTTCCTCTCGATGAGGAAGGGCGTATTACCGACGAGACTCGGATTCTAGCCAGCCTCCCCACATTGAAGTATGCCATTCAAAATCAGGGCCGGGTCATTTTGGCTTCACATCTGGGCCGGCCCAAAGGAAGAGTGAATCCAAAATTGAGTTTGAAGCCGGTAGCGGAAGCCTTGGCCCGAGTACTCAATCGCAAGGTAATCATGGCGTCTGATTGTATCGGCGAGACCGTTTTAGCCCAGACCCGATCGCTGAAAGACGGCGATGTTTTGCTGCTGGAAAATCTGCGCTTCCACGCTCAGGAAGAAGCCAACGATCCTGAGTTTGCCAAGCAATTGGCCGCTTTAGCTGACCTTTATGTAAACGACGCCTTTGGCACGGCGCACAGGGCTCATGCCTCCACGGTTGGGATGATTTCCTATATGAACAAAGCCGCCGCCGGTCTGCTCATGGAAAAGGAACTAGCCTATTTGGGAAAGGCCATTTCTAATCCGGATCGCCCTTATGTGGCTATTCTGGGCGGGGCCAAGGTTTCCGACAAGATTGAGATCATTGAAAATCTTCTTAAACTTGTCGATGCACTCTTAATCGGTGGGGGCATGGCCTATACCTTCCTGCAAGCTGAGGAATTCGAAGTTGGGAAATCCTTGGTTGAAGTGGAAAAGATTCCGTTGGCGGAGTCGCTCCTGAGAAAGGCTAAAGAACGTGAAGTTAAGCTCTTGCTGCCGGTCGACCATGTGGTGGCCGATAAGGTTGACGCCTCGGCTGAAACTAAGACCACTTCCATTCAGGAAACTCCCATTGAGTGGATGGGGCTGGATATTGGCCCTGAAACCATCGCTCGTTTCAAAAATCATGTTGCCTCGGCCAAAACCATTCTTTGGAATGGCCCCCTGGGTGTTTTTGAGATCGATAAATTTGCTGAAGGCACAATGGCCATGGCCCGAGCCGTGGCGGAAAGCCCTGCCACCAGCATCATTGGAGGGGGGGATTCCATAGCGGCCGTCACTAAGGCGGGTGTGGCCGATAAAATTGATCATATCTCGACCGGGGGTGGAGCCACTCTGGAGTTTCTCAGTGGCCGACCCCTTCCGGGTGTCGAGGCACTCAGCAATAGGTAGAAGAAGGAAAAGGGCAAGATGCAAGCTTTTCTTCATCGTCCCCGACAAGGACGCAACCCCAGTGCCGCCGCCGAGAACTAAGCGCGAGAAAGACAACTTGACTGTTTTGTGAACTTGTTGGTCACCAAGAAGCACTAGCCCGTTATGCGCGGCGAAACGGGAATTTTGTTCTCGTTTTCTCAACTCATGCCCCTCACCAGGGAGCCTTCTCAAGGCTCCCATGCTCTCCCCGCCTGTGCGGGGAGAGGGAGAAGACTGGGAATGGGGCCGCAACCCAGGGTTCCGCTGGCGCTCCACCCTGGGCTACTAATATTTCGCCCCTAGCGGGGCTTGGACAAAACACTCAGCCATTCTGACTCCTGACTCCTTGTCGCAACCAGCGGTGCAGTGGCTTGCGGAGCCAGGGATATCAAGGGCGAAGCCCTTGTCTAGTTTGAAAAGTGACTTTTTTCGGGTTTTAGCGTTGAGAGGTTTCCCTTGCGCCGACCGATCATTGCAGGCAACTGGAAGATGTATAAGACGGCGAGGGAAGCCGTTCAATTCATGGAGCAGTTTACCCCGCTGGTTAGGAATTCGAATCATTGTGACATTGTTATCGCCGCCCCCTTCACGGTTCTGGCAGAGGTAGTCAAGGCAGCTCAAGGAAGTAATATAGCGATTGCGGCCCA
>QHZQ01000673.1:0-1725 GCA_003224725.1 Acidobacteriota bacterium
CGTGTTTATCTTCGGCCGGGTGATGGTGGGCAGCGGCTACATGCCCCCGGAATACAAGAGCCTGCTGCTGCCGGGCATCATGGCCCTCAGCATGGTTGGAGCGGGCATTTGGTCCGTCGCAATGCCCCTGATCGGCGAGTTTCAGTTCACCCACGAGATCGAAGACCGCCTGCTGGCTCCCATGGAGATTTCCTGGGTGGCGATCGAGAAGGTAGTTGCCGGCATGCTGCAGGCACTGGCTGCCGGGCTGACGGTGATCCCGGCTGGCTGGCTCTTGCTCCGGCCGGGCGTCGAATTGAGCCTGCAAACTCCGCTGACTTTTGTGGGCGTGGCGCTGCTGGTGGCGCTTTTCTCCGCCTCCGGTGGTCTGGTACTTGGGTGCAGCGTAGGCCAAGCCCATGTCGGGCTGATGTTCAGTCTGGTGGTGGCACCGATGATTTTCTTCGGCTGCACCTATTATCCTTGGAGCGCGCTAAAGAACTTCCCCATCCTGCAAAACGCCGTGCTGTTGAATCCCCTGGTTTATGCGAGTGAGGGCCTGCGTGGCACTCTCGTTCCCCGGTTCCCTCATCTCTCTTTGCTGGCGGTGTTGGCCGGATTGGTACTCTTTGATGTCCTGCTGCTCGCAGCCGGGCTCCGGCAGTTTCATCGAAAGGCTGTCGATTGAGTCCGCAGCATTTTCAATTTGGACTTCAGCCATGTGCTTCAGGTCAGGTCGCAGGTGCGTAGACCAGTTTTCTGACCGGGAAGCGATAAGGCCACGGCGCTTTTCAAAAGGGCTAGTGCGTTAGAAGCTGTAAAGAAATTAGCTGTAAACGTAGATCTGGGCGGCCCACTCATCCCTGCTTCTGGAGCTGTGAAAAAATTCGTGGGTCAGCGAGGTAAGGTCGTCCGTCTTACAGCGTCCCCCCTTTTTTCATGGGGGGGACTTGAGGGGGGTAAACGCTGTTGAATGAGGGCCTGGAATGATTGCCCGATGTGACCCCCCTGTAGTCCCCCCTTTTCCAAGGGGGGACCCTTGGAGAAGCGGGGACGCGTTCTAGGCGCTCGCTCAATTTTTTCACACCTTCTAAGGCATTAATCAAAAGGGAGTGATCCATGTTCAGATGGTTGAATATTTCTCTCATCCAGCTTCTGTGGCTGTGCCCTCTTTCCCAGGCAGTCATTCCCCTGCCAACACCTCGTGAGCACTACAAAAGCTTCAAGCTTGACCCTTCGGGCCTTGCGCTGCTTCTCAGTTCCGCACGCCAAATGGATCCAGCGACTCAGCAGGCGCTGATGAATCTGGCCCAAGCGGCTGGGGCCCCTATGAGCGGAGCGACTTCTCAGCTTAGCCCGCCCACCCAGGAAAAACCGGCAAAGCCGCTCGACGCGACTGAAGACCTGGGAGGGGCTCTTACTCAAAAACAGCAGATGCTGGTCTCCCTCAAGAAAGTCAATTGGGATCGCGGCCGTTCGCAGCTTCTGGAGCTCCTTGTCCATCAGTCCCAGGTTTTGGGCGTGATCCCAAAGGAATGGGATGACCTCTGGGTCCCCATCGTCCACGACGCCTTGCTTAACTTCCTGGACCATCTCCCTGAGGACCGTCTCCTGGAAAAGTTGGTGAACCTGGCCTGTCTCCCACCCGGGTCGCCACGAGGCGAATATCTTGTTCAGTTCGTCGACAAAACGCCCAGCCTTCAGAAGCTGGGACAGATGCTTGCCAGAAATCCCGGGGTGCCCCCC
>QHZQ01000673.1:1739-5665 GCA_003224725.1 Acidobacteriota bacterium
GAATGAGCTGGTTCAATTCATCATTCAAGATGTGGGAAAAGATCTGATTGAAAAACACCGAGTCACGTTCGCGGAGAGGGTCCTGGCTGAGGCGAGCGTTGGAGCGGTGATTCGTGCCACTCTGGTTCTGCCGGGAACGTCCGCGCCCCAAGAAGTGGTCTGTAAAGTCATCAAACCCTATGTCCTAACCTATCTTCCGCAAGATCTCGCGATCATCGATGAATTGGCGGTTTACTTCACGGAGCAGCATGATTTCTACGAAATGGGCTCCACCCCGCTGGTTCCAATGTTCCGGGATATCAGGAACGCGCTCGCCGACGAAATCAAAATCCCTGAAGAGCAGCATAATCTCCTGCGGGCCCGAGAATACTATCGCAACGAAAGGAAGATTCTGGTGCCTGAGTTGTTTCCACTTAGCACGCCACATGCGACTTTCATGGAATATGTCAGCGGAGAGAAAATCTCAGCCGCGTTTCCAGGTCATGCTGAAAAGCGCGCCACAATGGCCAGGCGCTTTAGTGACGCATTGACCTTTGAGGTGATCTTCTCGCCGAAGGCGGAAGCGCTTTTCCATGGCGATCCCCACGCTGGCAATGTCTTTCACGTTCTGAATGACGCTCAGGATCCGTATCGCATTGCCCTGTTGGATTGGGGGCTTTGCAGTACGCTAGACCGTGCAGAGCGCCTCAATCTGGTGCAACTCATGCTGGGCGTTCAGTTGGGTGATGCCAAGCGTCTGCGGAACAACATCGCCGCCCTGCTGCAAGATGGATTACCTAAGTCACCTGAACAGCTGCGAGGCATCGATGGCGTCATTCATCAGGCACTCAGCACCAGGCCGCAGCGAAGCAGCTTCGAGGTCGTGGAAGAGTTGCTTAAGGGACTCATCAAGGAAGGCCACGCGACCAAGTTCAATCTGAATCTTTTTATCAAGGCACAAATCACGATTGCCGGCATTCTCGAGGAACTGGACCCAACTTTGAAGCAGGACGAGTATCTGCAGCAGCGTGTCCGTGGCCTCATTAAACGAGAGTTTCCCAAACGGTTGCTCAACACCCTCTGGTTTCCTGCTTGGAATTCTCGCAATTATCGAAGCCTGCTTTCAACCCAGGATGTCTTGGTGACACTATTCAAAAAACCCAGGACCGCCGACAAAAAGATACAGACCCCGTTACGAGCGACGATGGACACAGGTCTCAACTCCACATCCCAATAGAACGGGGAACGGGTCATATCCTCAACCTGTTGTCGTGGCGGCCATCTAACTGTTATCATGGTAGAATTGCGAACGGCCACAGCAGCGGTAACAGCGGTGCTCCCGATAAAATTGTAGCTTTTGGATACCCGGATTGATGCGCGAGTTCAGTAAAGATCGGTTCTATTTCGTGCTGCTCATCTCCCTCCAGGTCGCGGACTGGGCATTCACTCTGACGGGAATCTATTCCTTTGGCACCAGTGTGGAAGGCAATGTTCTTTTTCAATTTCTTTTTAAGCATTTCCATTGGATGGCCGTTGTTACCTTCTTTAAGGCGGTCTTGGTTGTCGGCTGCTTCTATCTGTATAAGAGCCGCAGGCACGGAGCGGTGCGTCTCGGAGCCTTCTATTACTTTCTCATTGTCTTTTGTCCCTGGGTTTATGGCCTCGGTGTACTGGCTCGAAGGTAGAGACGGGGCTTTTTTGGCTGACTGAGGTGGGACGGCGTGCTCAGACGGATATCAGATGAGGTGAGGTAGAGGTACTAGCGGAGTTTGGACGTTTTTCTCGCGAATTCAAACGAATCAACGGGCTAAATACCCATAGAAACAAACGTTTCGTTCCACAAAGGATGGAAATGTCAACGAAGCGTTTGTTTCATTACAAGCAGGAAATGAGAGCCTTCGACTGGTAGCCACGATTGCCGCGTATTTAGCGGCAATCGTGGGTTTGTGCGGGAGATCCCCGAACTGCCCACGATTAAACGCAACCTACGCGTTTAATCGTGGCTACCAAAAATGTCCAAACTCCAGACCTAGTGGGACTCGGCGTGAGCATCCTCCTGCTCCTCGGCGTCATCGTTCATCATCAGCCTTTTTCCCATTCCAGAGGCTTACCGCTTTAGCCCAGACCTGGTCTGCGAGAAGCCTGCCGGTCGCCCTGCCCGTCAGGTCACCCACTTCAAAATGGATTCCGCCGTATCGTCGCGAGATGCCCGCCTGATTTGCGGCCTGCGTGAAGGTTCGCCAGGTTAAAGTAACCGGCTGCGTGGGAGTCAGGCCAGGTTCAATCTTCGAGCTTCCCGCCGGCAAGGTGACAGACCCCCCGAAAATATCGCTGCCCGTGAAGAGCTTCAGGATTTCAGCTCCGGCCGCGCTGAAGGTGCTGTGTCCCGAGCTGCATTCCGGAAAGGGAGGTGTCGGGAAGGTGCTGGGTTGGTAGGGTATCCAGTCGCCGCCGTCCATAGTTATTGTGCCCTTGAAGGGGCCGCCCCACGCTTGAATCTGCTGCCCCTTGAAAAGGAATGAGATCGCTGTGACCGGACGGACCGAGTCAAAGGCTCGCTTAGCGTCCCAGGCCACGATGCCGGCATCAAAGATGGCGTTGGTCATGGCAAAGAACACCTTCACGTCATCAGCGAGTTCGTGGTGATCCCTGGCTGACACAAATTGTGCAAACAGGTCCCAGTGGCCTGGCGGCAGCTCCGAATGTGGGCCATCGGCCCAGTATTCGGCGATCATTTTTTGCTGGTCCGTGAGATGGGCACTGATCGTGATCAGGTCCTGAGCCTGCTGCACAAAGGCTGCGAAGCCGAACAGCGCCGGGCCTGCCTGGGCGATCTGCGACCTGAACTGATCAGCCGAAGTCAGCGCAAAGGGGACCACCTTATACCAATGGGGAGCTATGAACTTCGGTGTGACGAACACTCCGCTGGCGTCAACATACTGTAGAGGTTGCCAGTGATTCACGTCTATGACCGTAGCCGGATTCACCGGGACCGTGCTCGGAAGATTCACTGGAACGTATCCGGTATAGTCGACGTACGGCAGTCCGCTAGCCGTTAGATCCCCCAACTGGTTCGAGCCGTCATGGTGACGGAAATTCAGGACCGCCGCGCCAGCTACGTTGCCGACACCGCTCGGTGTGGTCGTATCTGTCGTCGTGTCGTTTGGATCGTATCCAAGCTTCCCCATCAGGGGGTCAAATACCGCGACCTTGTCACCCGGGAAAAGGTCCACTACGGCGCGGTAGGCCGCGAAACTGATGGCTTTGTTTTTATTGGCGATTCTGCGTTGAGAGGGGTGCTGCCGGAGGCTGCCGCCCAACCGGGTCCCGAGAGCATGCTGGTCGTACGCAGCCCAGGCGTCGTAGATGCAGGTGTGTACGATCGCCAGGGCGCGCGCCACCATCGGAGGTCCAAGCTTCGAATCGCGTACTCCCTGCAAGGCTGCCTGGTTCCACTGAATGACAACATTTGGCCTGACGTCTTGTGGCCAAGCGAGTCTGGGGGACAGGACGACCAAAGCCACGGTTATAAGCGCCAGCTCGAAGCGCGAGACCTGCAATCGAATTCCTTGAAGGACGGTTCTCAGCATATGCTCGGAAATCCTCGTTTCCTCAACCGTACCCATAATCCTCATTACAAGGGCTGCGCTCGCGCTGGAGCAGCCGCGCGGCGGGGGCCCTTATGCCGCCGCGCTGTCTTGCCTGGTGATGGCGTCAAAGAAGACGCCGTTGCGTTCGGTGCCGAAATTGGGCGAAGTCGGTGTGGGTCGTCGCTGGGTCGGATTCGAAGTGGAAGCCGTGTCCGGTTTCCGCCGGCGTGGTGGCGGAAACAGCAATTCTATGACTTCAACCTACGGATTTCAATCGAAAAATTTGTGGCATGGGGAGAGGGATGAACGTTTGAGAAGCGTTCACAAGGCCGGGTGAGGGAGCCTGGTCGCGTGTTG
>QHZQ01000051.1:0-13854 GCA_003224725.1 Acidobacteriota bacterium
CATAAATACCCCTCCCCGTCGGGCAGGTCGCAAGCTGTAAGCATTTCACTGAGAAAACTGTTGAAAGTATATCTTGAAGTGTGCCTGAGGTGTCAAGGCGTTTTGAGAAAGAAGCAAAGCAGGTCCGGTCAAAGTCCTGCCGCTCCCTTATGGTCGGGCTACTGAACGGTCCCGGGGGAGCAAAAGCATCAGCCCATTGGGTTAACGAAGCACGCGGATGCGATGGGCTTCACTGTCGGCGACGTAGACGATCCCCTTTCTATCCACGAAAACGCCGTGGGGTCGCGACAGCTTGCACTTTAGGGGGTCAGACTCGGGGCCGTCGCCCCGCTGTCCTGTGCCCAGCACCGTTCTAATCTCTCCAGTCTTGAGGTCGAGGCGGCGAATCGCATGATTTTCCGTGTCTGCGATGTAAAGGCTTCCGTCCGTCGAATAGGCTAGACCCTTTGGCCCAGAGAGCTTTGATTGGCGCGCCGGGCCTCCGTCCCCTGCATAACCGTTTTCGCCGGTGCCGGCCACATGATAAATTCGCTCTGTTTTCGCGTCGACGCGGTAGATTGCGTTGCCTTCACGGAGTGCCAGGTAAAGGTTGCCTTTGGGATCAAACTCAATCGTGCGCGGGCCATTCAGAGGCGTGCCTGCAACTTGAGCCCCATCAGGCGTTGCGCGGGCTTCACCGGTGCCAGCGTAGGTGACTATGATGCCCGTTTTGAGATCAAGGCGTCTCACCCGATGGTTGCCAATGTCGCAGATCAGCAGTCTCCCTTGCGGGTCGAAGGCAATACTGTGCGGCTGGCGAAGGTGGGCCCGGGTGGCCGGTGCACCGTCGCCGCTGAAACCCGCCACGCCTGTTCCTGCTATCGTCGAGATGATCCCCGTTTTCCCATCCACCCGGCGGATGACGTGATTGTCCCGCTCGGCAATATAGAGATTGCCTTCCCTGTCAAAGCGGATTTCGTGGGGCATGTTCAGTGAAGCCTGTAGCGCTGGCCCGCCGTCACCCGTATAGCCCGATTGCCCGTTTCCAGCCATCGTTGTCATCCTCCGGGTCTCCAGGTCCAGACGCCGAATGCGCTGGTTGTCGAGATCGCAGAAATAGAGCGCATCGTCGGGGCCGATGACCAATCCATAGGGATTGTTAACCTGCTCATCAGAGTATCCAGGGAGACCATTGCCGGCGAGGGTAGAAACCGACCTCGCATTCTCTCCGCCGGCTTGGAGCCAGCACAGAGAAAAGCTTAGCAATAATGAGAGTAAAGGAAGTCTACGCTGCGGGATTTTCATAGGTGAATTAGCCTCGTTCTGGAGGGATAGACGCCTTGCCCAGAGAGAAAGGTGACCTCCAGCTAACCGGAAACCGGATAAGACTTGCCGGGCCAAATATTTGGCTAAAAGTTATCTCTTCCTGCGAGCTTTGTAAAGAGAAACGCCGGTCGACCGGTAATCCTAAAAACGGCAGTTAGCCACAGAGGCACCGAGACCCACGGAAGCGGCAGATAGGAGCGACATCTTCAAAAGGTCTTGAAAAATGGTTACCCTTCGGGGTGAGGATAAAGCATCTGAAAAGCCGCCTCACTTGCTTCGTGCCCCTACTGGAGATCGCAAGGATCCCCACAGGGTCCCGTCAAAGTCCCTGTCCTCCCTCACGGTCGGGCTACCGAACGGGCGGAGGCGCAAGTCGGTAGCCAGCACGTCAGCAAGGGCTGTGCTTCAACGTGATTGAGTTACGGAACCTTGACGGGCACTGAGGATCCTCACAAATCCCTTTGCAGACTCTGCAAGTTTGGTTAGAATCCGAAATGGCTGGAACTTAAGCTTCGCATTGAGTGGTTTCTTTTGCCCGTCCAAGGGCCGATTGATTTGTAGCCCAATTCAAGAGGAGCTTGTCATGTCCACGTTTAAGGAAGGTCTGGAGGATATCGTAGTTGCTGCCTCATCCATTTGTTTTATTGATGGAGCTCGCGGCATCTTATCCTATCGAGGAATCGATATTCATGAGCTTGCCGAAAAATCCAGTTTTGAAGAAGTGTGCTACTTGCTATGGTTTGGACGGCTCCCCAAGCAAAAGGAACTGGACGATCTGACTGAGGCCTTTCGCACGGTCCCCCAAGAAGTATTTCATCTGATGAAAAGCTTTCCCAGGAATGCAAATCCCATGGACGTCCTGCGGACTGCCGTTTCCGCGCTCTCGCTCTACGATCCGGAGGCTTCCGCCCATGATTCAGAAGCCAACCTGCGCAAGGCCTATCGGCTTACGGGACAGGTGGCGGGAATCGTAGCGGCCACTGATCGGGTTCGCCAGGGCAAAGAACCCGTTAGGCCGGATCCCTTCTTGAAGCATGCCGCCAACTTTGTCTACATGCTGACCGGAAAAAAGCCCGACGCCACCGCGGAGAAGGCCTTCGATGTGGCCCTGATTCTCCATGCAGATCATGAGTTTAACGCTTCTACCTTTGCCGGAAGAGTGACGGCGGCTACCCTGTCTGATATTCATTCGGCGACAACCTCTGCTATTGGGGCGCTAAAGGGCCCTTTACACGGTGGAGCCAATCAGGATGTAATGAAGATGCTATTGGAGATTGCCGAGCCGGACAAAGTGTTGCCCTATCTCAACGAGGCCCTGGCTCAGAAAAGGAAAATTAGCGGCTTTGGTCACCGCGTCTATCGTACCGAAGATCCTCGGGCCACCCATCTTCGCGAGATGTCTCAAAACCTTTGTCAGAGTTCCGGAAATCGCAAGTGGTTTGAAATGTCACGCATCATCGAGGAAACCATGAAGCACCAAAAGAACCTCAACGCCAACGTGGATTTTTATTCGGCAACCGTTTACTACACTCTGGGCATTCCGGTAGACCTTTTCACGCCTATCTTTGCCGTGAGTCGAATTTCCGGATGGACGGCGCATATTTTGGAGCAACTGGAGAATAATCGCCTGATCCGCCCCCGAGCCGAGTATACAGGTCCGCAATACCCCGCTCCCTATATTCCAATGAATGCCAGGTAAAGGTCCGAGGAGATATCGATGCGGCCCGTTTTCTTTTTTGAGGTCATTTTGATCCTGGCAGGCTTTTTGGTTTTTCACCACTGGAATGATAATGCCCAACTTCTGGCTCAGTCCTCGGAAGCTTCAGAGGGGTTGACGGGTGAAGAGAAGGAAGCTCTTCAAAAGGCCAAAGACCCTGAAGAACAGTTAAAAGTCTATTTAGAGATCGCCGGTGAGCGGTTGAAAGCCATTCTCTCTTTGTCCCGCAAGGGAGATGCAGAGGGTACGGAAAAGGCGGTTACGGGATATCGAACGGCGGTAAGTGGCGCCGAGGATAGCGTTGCCAAGGTACAAGCCGCGGGAAAGAATACGAAGAAGGCATTGATGTCGCTCCTGAAGGCCACCAAGAAATTCAATTTTTCTCTCTTGCAAGCCCTGGAGAAGGTTCCCGAAGACATGCGACAGCAGATCCAATCTGCCTATGAAGTTTCATTGCGCGTGCAAGATTCAGTTTCCATCCAACTGGAGAAAATCGAGAAGAAGTGATCCAGTTTTTCTTTTCCCCACCCGTGTTGAATCGGCGATTTCCGTTGGTGTCAGATCTTATCCCAAAAGCGCTTCCGTCAGGATGAAGACCTTAGCAAAGAGAGGGGTACGATGATCACGACGCGCTTTCTCAAGGTGTTCTTGCTTCTAATTCCTGCCTGGCTTGTTCTGGTTTCCAGGGCTCGAGCCGAGCTCTTCGAAGTTGCACCGCAAGTCAAGATCTATTATGAATCTTCGGGACAAGGCGAGCCTTTGCTTCTCATCCCCGGATGGACAATGACTTCTGGGATCTGGAAGGAACAGGTCGCCGAGTTTTCCAAGACTCACCGGGTCATCGCCATGGATCCGCGAAGCCAGGGCAATTCAACCAAAGTGCTGGCGGGCAATAGTCTGAACCAGCAGGCCAGAGACCTTAGAAAGCTGATCGAAGGTCTGCAATTGGATCGGGTCACCGTTGTCGGCTGGTCAATGGCTGTTTCGGTTCTCCTCGAATACGTGAATCAGTTTGGGAATGATCGCTTAAGGGGCCTCATCCTTGTGGATGGAAATCCTTTACTACTCAAGAAGGAAGACTGGCCTTACGGGCTTACCCAAGAGGAATTGCACAAATGGTTGACGGATTTTGAAAATGATAGGGCCATGCAGCTCAATCGATTTGTGGACGAGATGTTTAAGACGGACAGGTCCGACTCGGAACTGGAATGGATTGTCAAGGAATGTTCACGGACGCCCACCACCATCGCCACCGTTCTGTTTTATGATATGGCCGCCCTGGATCGTCGCCCTTATCTTGCCAAAATTTCTGTGCCCACTCTCATCGTCATGGCAGGGGAACACAAGGAGATGGGTGAGACTATAAAGAATAAAATAGCCGGGGCTAAGCTCTCGGTCTTCGAAGGACTGGGTCATGCCCTTTTCCTGGAGGACCCTAGAAAGTTCAATGACGTCATGAGCACTTTCTTGAAATCGCTTCAATAGGGGCTGCTCGCAGGCAGGCGTAGCGAGCAGCCTCATATGGCGAGGTCTCACAGGTGTGGGCACGCTTCCCTAAAGAGGGGGAACAAGAAATTGAGAATCTCGCCGCTCCCTCACGGTCGCGGTACAGTAACTGCCTGCTGATCAGTACCGCGCGCGTGAGAAAGGGCGAGCCTCCTGGCGAGCTATCGCCCCGGGAAGTCCTTGCCCCATGAGGCTCGGCGGCAGCCTCGCCCTCCCGGTGTCGGCCGGTTGGAATTTTTTTACAGCTACAGGGGCTGGGGGTGAGAGGGCGGCGGCTGAGCAGCTTGGCCGTTTCGCGGCCTCGCATTTACTAGAATAGGAGGGAGTTTTCTATGGAAAATCGTCAAGGGATCAATCGTCGCGAATTCATACAGAGGACCACAGCCATGGGATTGGCAGTCGGTGCCTCAAACGTTGCCTTCACAGAAGGGCCAAGGTCAGTCAATGACAAGATTACGGTGGGAATGATTGGCGTGGGCGCTCGCGCCCATGAGCTTTTGCAGGCGATTCAGGCTGCCCCGGGGACAGAGATCGTGGGGGTCTGCGATGCTTACAAGGGTCGCTTGGAGCGGGCTGTGGAAAGAACTGGCGGACGAGCCAGGATTTATCCTGATTATCGGGAGATTCTGGCTGACAAGGGTATCGACACCGTCTTCATTGCCACTCCCGACCACTGGCACAAGACCATGGCGGTTGACGCTCTCGAGGCCGGCAAAGATGTTTACATCGAAAAGCCTTTGACCTACGCCATTGAAGAAGGGCCTGCCATCATTGCCGGCGTCAGGAAAACCAATCGGATTCTTCAAGTCGGCAGCCAGGGCATTAGCACCAAGGTTCAGCATAAAGCCAAGGAGGTCATTCAGTCTGGCAAGCTGGGCCAGGTGACCATGATCCGGGCTTCTTATAATCGAAACAGCGCCGGTGGCGCCTGGATTTATCCAATTCCACCGGATGCGTCTCCTCAGACTGTCGATTGGGAAAGGTTTCTGGGCCCGGCGCCCAAACGTCCCTATGATCCGGCTCGCTTCTTCCGCTGGCGTTGTTATTGGGATTACTCCGGCGGAAACTCAACCGATCTTTTCGTCCACCTTATGACCACCATCCATTTTCTGATGAACGCTAAGGCACCCCAGACTACAGTCGCTCATGGGGCTCTTTATCGATGGAAAGATAGTCGTGATGTGCCGGATACTATTAATGCCATTCTGGAATATTCTGAGGGATTCATGGTGACGCTGAGCTCGACTTTCAATAATCAGGGCACCAGTGAGGGCGGGTTTCAAATTCTTGGGACAGAAGGGAGTCTGATTCTGGGGGATAACAGCCTCACCTTTCATCCTGAAAATGTTCATGAAGACAATCGCTGGATTGTCGAGAGCTGGCCCAGAGCGCTAGAAGAAGCTTACTACAAAGATCCTAAGGTTCGGAAAGCGGAAGTCCCTTCAAGTTGGGAACCTAAAGTGAACCAAGGAATGGAGCGATGGGAAGAAGAAGGAAAGGAGTCTACCCTCGTTCATGTTGAACATTTCTTTGATTGTGTTCGCACCCGCAAACAGCCTGTAGAAGACGCCTTGACCGGTCATCGGGCCGCCGCTGTTGCTCACCTCGTCAACCTTTCCTACAAACAAAAGAAAATGGTGCACTGGGATTTTGCCAGGGAGACTGTCAAAGCCTAAGTAGGCTTCATGCAATAAGGCGCTACACTCAATCTGAAAAGCCATGAGGATCGAAGATCGTACAACCGAAGTGATCCACAATTCTCTAACCTCAAACCTTGTTGAAATGGCGTTTTCTTGTGTTGTCACGTTTCCATTATGGTGAATGTAATCGTGGTTGGCGGTGGCATGGTAGGTGGCTATTGCGCCTACCAATTGGCGAGGCACGGGCTAAAACCGATTTTATTGGAACGCGGAGAGGTTGCCTCGGGGGCTTCTGGACGCGGAGGCGGTCTTTTGTTGAAGGGAGCCACCGACCTCTTTACGCCCGAGATTGCCCCACACCTCCTGGCTAACCAAAAACTCTTGGAAGACTTTCTTCAGGAAACTGCCTCCGACGTTGAGTATCTGGGAGGGGGCAGTCTCTATATCGCGCTTGAGGAAGATTGGGATTTGACTCAAAGAAAGGTGAAACGTCTGAACGAATCTGGAATTCCGGCTGAACTCTGGGACCACGAAGAGTTGAAACGGCGGATGCCCAGCGTAACAAGGAAAGCTGTGGGCGGGCGTTTCATCCCCGGCGATGCCCAATTGGCTTCCCCGAAGCTGGCTACTTCTTTTGTCCAGGCTGCTCGCCAGGCGGGCGCGAAAATCAAAGCGGGCGTGACGGTGACCTCTTTGGTCACGGATGAAAAAGGGTCAGTCCAGGGTGTGAGAACTTCGGAAGATACAATTCACGCAGACTGGCTTATTCTTGCGACCAACGCTTATGCGGCCCATTTGATTCCTGAATTAAGGCCGGTTATTGTCCCCACCCGCGGACAAGCCTTTCTGACGACTCCGCTGGCTCCAGCCTTCCCGTATGCCTGTGCGGCTCATGATGATCTGGAGTACTGGAGGCAAACTCGCACCGGACAAATCCTTTTCGGTGGCTGCCGCCGCAACGAGACCCGCTACCCCAATGGGAAAGGAACGGAATCCACTGATACCACCCCGGAAGTCCAGCAAGCCCTTCGCCAAACGTTCGGCTTCTTTCTCCCGGATTGGGCGAATATACCTCTTGAAAAAGCCTGGGCGGGAACTATGGGCTTCACCCCGGATTATAAACCTCTCATCGGCCTCCTGCCGGGTCACTCTAATCTCCTTATTGCGGCAGGTTTCAGCGGGAATTGCCTACCCCTGGTGTGTATCACGGGCCAGCTCATCAGAGAAATCGTCCTGAACGGTCAAACTTCCTTAGCCCTGACACCTTTCAAGCCGGGAAGATTTTTTGAGGGGCGCTCAGAGAAGCGGGCCTAATTGTGCGAAGGGCTGTCAAGTTCAGATTTCTCCGGCCTTGCTTGGGGATTTTGTCGTCCACGATGATGTTTTTGAGCTCGTCGCGAGTGATGAAACCGTCATGATCTACGTCGATTGGATCAAAGGCTTGCTCTTTGCCTTTCCATTCACTTCGGGAGATTTTCCCATCATGATTTAGATCCATACTGAACGTGTCAATGATAAGTTGCGCTATGAAAGAAATTTCCAAACTGATTCTGGCGTCATTGGTTCTTCTTTTAACTGGCTGTAGTGCCTCGCAAAAACTCAGTCAGGACAAAGCCCGAGAGAAAATCCAAGAACTTGGTATGGTTCACCTGGACGGCAAGAAGGTTGAGGTTGAAAAGATTTTCCAATCCGGTGAAAACCAGGCAGTGGCTGAGGCTAATCTAAAATTGGCATTTAAGCTTTCCAAGGCGCGTGGGAGGGACTGGCAAGTTGACGCCATCCGCCTGGGTGATCGCAACTGGGTGGAGATTAAGGCATTTTTGTCAGCTCTGGAAGAGGCAAGAACCCGGGAGACACGTGAAAGCTTGCAAAGGCTTTTGGATGGTTTGAAAAAATACAAAGAAAAAAATGGGCAATTCCCCCAGGCAGAAAATATCGTCAAACTTACTGATCTCCTGGTACCGAACTACATGCCGGAGGTTATTCGTTACGACGGGTGGAACCAGGAATTCCTTTTCACCCTCAGTAGTTCAAATTCTTTCCAATTGATTTCAATCGGTCCTGACGGGATACGCGGCACTGCCGATGACGTTGTCTTGGGTCCGTAATCCAGCGGGCGGGTCCTCCAACCCGGCAAGCAGGCGGGCCAAAAAAATTGGTTGAATAGATCAGCCTAAAAACAGCGGTTCGATAACCGCGGAGACGGTAGGGTTACTTGGTGGCGACGAAGTTCAAACTTCGGTCAAATTTGTTAAGCTGCCGTCCCCTCACCCCCTGCCCCTCTCCCCTGGGGAGAGGGTGGCCGCAGGCCGGGTGAGGGGTCAGCTGCTTTAGGAGACCCGACCCTTGGCGGTAAGAGGTTGCTCGCTAGAGACGGTAGAGACGCAGAGAGAATCATAGAGGAAACAGATAGAAACTGAGATCTCAATGCTTTCGTTTTCACCCAGCAGGTGAATCAAAATGTGGTCACCGATATTCGGACAAAGCAATCCAGTTTCCTTGGATTCATGCCCGCCGGCAGCTCTCAGAGGACAACTCTCTGTGTCTCCGCGTCTCTGCGGTGACTTTTAGTGCCGTTTCCAGGATCAGGTGTTCTTCAGGATTTGGGCTGACTTCCTCATGGCCCGCCTTGGCAAAGGACTGCCATTCCATTTAAAATATCAATCGTTGCTCGGGACGGAGGGTTTTGCGTGGCCAAGAGTTCCAATGAGAAGAAAGCGCGGCAGGTCAGCACATCTGCCGGGGGGGTGAGGGGATCGATGGTAAAAGCTGCGCTCGCCATTTTGCTTCTGATAGCGCTCGCCCTCGGTGTGGCCGTATTCTTGGTTCATAGAAATCAAGGTCTGTCTAATTCAAATTCAGGACTTGCCTCGCCAACAGGACTTGACTTTAAGCCGGTGGTCACTCCCAAGGGATGGACTAAGGGGAACCCGGCTGCCAAGACCGTCTTGGTGGAATTCGGTGACTACCAGTGCTCTGCCTGCGGGGCGGCCCGACAAACGGTGGCCAATGTGCTAAAGAATCACGAAAACGAACTCATGTTGGTTTTCAAGCAATACCCCATGGCAAGTATTCACCGGAATTCGATGATTGCAGCCCAGGCCGCCGAAGCAGCCGGCCGGCAGTTTAGGTTTTGGGAAATGCACGACCTCCTATTCCTTCACCAACGCGACTGGGGAGATGTTCCCGACCCCCAGACTTTCTTTTTGAAATATGCAGAGGAACTGCACTTAGACTTGGAGAGATTTAAGCAGGACCTCTGGAGCGGAGAGATTCGAGACAAGATCTACCGGGACCTCCTGGAAGGCCAGCTCGCCTCAGTAAGGTCGGTTCCAACCTTTTACTTGAATGGTTCTCTTATGCCTCGAACTCAAAGCGAAACTCAGTTCGAAGAGATTATCGCCGACGCCATTAAGAAAGCCAAATGAACAAAGGAACCTTTCTCGGCGGAACTCTGGCGGGCTTGGCTTTTATCGGAATGATCGATTCAGCCTATGTGGGCCTTAACACCTTACAGGGCCTGGTTGTCCCGTGCGAGATATCAGGCGGCTGTGAGCAGGTCTTGAACAGTCCTTATGCGCGTATTTCCGGTGTGCCGATTGCCTGGATCGGTTTTTTCTTTTATGGATGGGTCACGGCATGTGCCATTCTAACGGTTTTTGGATTTCCCAGATGGCTAAAACTCTCGCTGGGGGCCAATGTTCCAGCGTTCGCATTCACTCTTTACCTGCTTTATGTGCAGGCTTTTGTGCTTAAGGCACTCTGTGACTATTGCCTGCTCTCTGCCTTGCTGGTTACCTTGATCTTAGGCCTTCATCTGTTCGCCAAGCCCTGGAAACTGGCTTCGTAAGTACTCGGTTCCATAAATAAGGTTACGAATGTTATCCACCTGGAAGCAGTATCAATGCTTTGATCCCGTCCCAAGAGGCGAGCCGTGAAAACATTGGGAGGGCGAGCCTCCTGGCGAGCCGTCGCCCCAGCAAGTCCTTGCCCCATGAGGCTCTCGGCTGGAGCCTCGCCCTCCCGATCTCGGCCGGTTTTGAATTTTTTCACAGCTCCGGGGGACTCGCCTCAATTCCCGTCCAGTGGCTGGGGCAGAAGGCGTAGCCTTCGGGGTGGGTCTCCCGGTTGGGGACAACCCACCCCTACACCCCTCCAGCGGAGGGGAATTATTTTCATCGTTCGTCTGGGAAGGGGGAACGATCTGAGACGGACAACCTATCCCCTGACTCAGGAATTTTTTTACATCTTCAGGCGTTCTGAGAGGACCTCATGATCAAGCGCATTGGTGTTTACTCCGCCGGTCAAGGTCTTCATGAGTTCACGGCACAAGTCGAGTCAGTGGTTCGAGAGGCCGAACTTAAACAGGGCCTCTGCACAGTCTTTATTCAACATACCTCTGCCAGTCTTATTATTCAGGAAAATGCAGATCCCTCGGCCCGGCAGGATTTGGAACGGTGGCTCAACCGATTGGTCAAAGAAAATGATCCCCTCTATTCGCATACCCTCGAAGGACCGGACGACATGCCCTCTCATATCAAGGCCGCCCTGACGGCTACGTCACTGTCGATTCCGATTGTTGACGGCCATCTGGCGCTCGGGACCTGGCAGGGCATTTATCTCTGGGAACACCGCCACAGACGCGGCGATCGGCAGATTGTGGTCCATGTCGGTCCCTAACCGTCCTTCAACGAGTAAATCTCTGGACGGCACCAATGAACGATGAAAATTCATATTCCCCTCCACGGGAGGGGTGCAGGGGTGGGTTGCCCCGACCGGAAGAACCCACCCCGAAGGCTACGCCTGCTGCCCCTCCCCAGGGGGGACTTTCAGGGGAGTTTACATGATCTCAAAGGCCGAACTTTTTGGCGAGAAGACCGTATGGCGGGGACGAAAGGCCTACCTCCTTGGGAATGGAATCGTTCAGTTGACAACACTGATTGGAGGAGGACACATCGCGGAGTTGCGATTCTCGGAGTCTACCGGGCTTCCGGCTCTCAGTCCCCTTTGGGTTCCACCGTGGGACACGATCGAGCCCTATACTTATAAACCCAAGATCCATACCTCGCGATATGGCACCCTCACTGAAGGCAAGTTGCTCTCGGGGTTGGTCGGGCACAACATCTGCCTGGATTATTTTGGCTCCCCTTCGCCGGAAGAAGCCGAGCAAGGGCTCTCCCAACATGGAGAGGCCCCCAGTGCCAGGTGGCAAAAAAAGGATCTGCGGGTAACTGCCAACGAAGTGGCTTTGACGCTTTCGGTTGGCTTGCCCGTAGCTGGTCTGCGCTTTCGTCGCGAAATCTGCCTCAGAAGAGGCGAATCCGTTGTCTACTTCACTGAAACCGTGTTCAACGAAAGAAAGGCCGATCACTTTTTTCATTGGACACAGCACGTCACGCTCGGCCCACCTTTCCTTTCACATCGGGATAGCAGGGTGCTCATTCCAGCAACGAAGGGGATAACCTTTCCTCACGGATACGACGAAGGCAAGGCCTTGCTGGCATCGGGACAGGAATTTCGTTGGCCCATGGCCCCGCTAAGAAAGGGCCGAACGGTCGATTTGACTCGGCCCTTGTTGCGGCGGGGCTTAGGGTTTGTCGTCAGTGTGCTGCTAAACCCGAGCAGAGACGTGGCGTATGTGACAGCGATCAATGATCGAGCGCGCCTCGTTATCGGATACTGCTTTAACCGTCTGGATTTTCCCTGGGTAGCGGTTTGGGAAGAGAATCACGCGATCGCCAACGTGCCCTGGAAACAAGAAACCCAGGCACGAGGCTTGGAATTCGGTACGACCCCCCTTCCCGTCATGCGGCGCGAAGCTTATGCGCGAAGCCAATTATTCGGTGTCCCGACCTTTACCTGTGTCCCCGCCCGAGGGCGGAAAACCATCCGATATAGCGCTTTCCTGGCTCAGGCTCCTAATAATTTCGGGCCTCTGCGAGATGTTCGAGTCTTCGGGAAGGAGATTGTCATTGTCGGTCGCAAACCCAAAGCTGAAATCCGGGTGCCGGCTTCAAAGCTGCAACGGCCTCTTTCTGTAACCCAATAAAACCGCAGAGACGCGGAGACGCAGAGGGAAAATCTTTAGAACGCAGACCGCACGCAGATTTTGGTCTTAGCGCCGACAATTATTGCAAAGTACTCCAGGCAGACAGGATTAGAGTTCCCTCCATCAGCAGCAGCCAACTGAAAAGCGCCTAGGAAAAAAGCGCCCCTTTTTTCTTCATCGCCTTTTCTTTGCAATACAACACTGTACCTTCTTGTCTTCTTGGAAAGATGTTCTTGTTTGATGGGTGAGTATATTTGGCACAGTGGCTGTACCATCGATCCGCGTTTATCAGCGTCCAAGAGTTTTCTCTGCGTCTCCGCGTCTCTGCGGTTAGTTTTTTATTGCGGTCACAGGCCGCATTAAGCTCTTGGTGTCTTGGTAGTGATTTCGGGTTAATTTCATTCTGATTGAAATTTCCACTCTGGGCTGATACATTCAGCGAAAGTTTTCGGTTCGGAATCATTATTGAGGAGTCAACCCTTATGAAACTTATTTCGCGACGAGAGTTTGGCACGAGCCTCAGCCTGACGCTGGGAGCCGTGGCATTCTCAGCCAGAACTGTCTTAGGTAAGAAAGCGCCGAGTTCGATGGTTCATGGTGTGCAAATCGGAATTCAAAGTTATAGTTTCCGTGATCGCGCCTTCGAGCAGGCCATTGACGCCATTGTAGAGGTCGGCATCAATAGCTGTGAACTGTGGCAGGGGCATCTGGAGCCAAAAGATCTCAAGGGGGAGGCGCTGCGAAAGTGGAGATTGGATACGCCTCTTTCTTTCTTTGAAGAGGCTGGCAAAAAGCTCAAGGACGCTGGTATTCAACTCAGCGCTTACAATTACAGTTTTCGCAAAGAAATGACGGATGCAGAGATCGAGCAGGGATTCCTCATGGCCAAAGCACTGGGCACCCATGTGATCACCGCTTCTTCCAACCCGAGTATGGCCAAGCGAGTGGACCAGTTTGCCCAGAAGCACAAACTCAAGGTGGGCATGCACAATCATGCTCAAGGCGGACGGGCGGATGAATACGATGGGCCCAAGGAATTTGCAGCTGCCATGGCGGAAGCCTCCCCATACATTTGCATCAACCTGGATATCGGTCATTTCGTCGCTGCCGGCTTTGACCCGGTGGATTACATTTCTAAACATCACGATCGGATCGTCACCCTACACATCAAGGATCGCAAGAAAGGGCTCGGCCCGGAATCGCCCACTTTAAAATTTGGAACTGGCGGTACGCCTATCAAAGAAGTGCTGCAATTGCTCAAGCGAGAAAAATACAAAATTCCTGCCAACATTGAACACGAGGTCGAAGGTCAACCGGCCATGGAGGGGGTGAAGGAGTCGCTGGAATATTGCAAGCAGGCTTTGGCGTAAAGAGATCACGGAAAAAGGGCTACCTACACGAACCGGGGAGGAATCAAAGATAGGAGTATCAAAGATATGCGGATGGTTTTATCCTAAAAACGGCAGTTAGCCACAGAGGCACCGAGGCGATAGCCAAGGAGCGACACCTTCAAAAGGTCTTGAAAACTTGTTACCCTCGGGGTGAGGATAAAGCATCTGAAAAGGCGCCCGCTTCCCCACTGGCTTTGTGCTCTCTTGAAGCTGTCTCACAGCTTCAACTCCGCGGCAATTCCAACT
>QHZQ01000051.1:13871-28483 GCA_003224725.1 Acidobacteriota bacterium
AGGTATCTCCAAGGTTTGGATCGCCAGGGTTCCGGCGTTTCTCCTAATCCGATCCGCGGGCTGCAGGCAATGACGTTCCTGGAAAAGTTTATTCCGGGTTCGATGCATAGTTCGGAAGAGGGCCGGCACAAATCCAAGCTATTCTGTCCTCGCGCAATTCCCATGGCTTGAGTCAGCTTGGCTGGCCCGTTGCACAAATTGCCAAGATTTTTGCCTTCCCGCAACTGCTGCATCACGTCAATTCCCTCGACCGGCCGAATCGCTCGAATGAGAACCGCTGCCGGAAAGCCTTCTGTCTCAGTGACCACGTTTAACATCCAGTGCATTCCGTAGGTGAAATAAACATAACTGAAACCGGCAGGACCGTACATCACCTGAGTGCGAGGAGTCCTTCCCACCTTGGCATGGCAGGCTTGGTCTTGCTCTCCGATATAGGCTTCAGCTTCCACAACGATCCCCGCGAGCCGGTCACCATTAAGCTGGCGGACCAATCGGCAGCCCAAGAGTTCACGTGCCACGGTTCGGGTGGGACGGGAGAAAAAACTTCGCGGTAAAGGTTTCACCAAGACGTGACCTCAAAAAATGACGGTTCAGTAACCGCAGAGACGCGGAGACGCAGAGAAAAACTCAAGGACCGAACGCTGATAAACACGGATCGATGGTACAGCCACTGGGCCAAATATACTCACCCATCAAACAAGAAAATCTTTCCAAGAAGACAAGGAGTCATGGTCTTGTATTACAAAGAAAAGGCGATGAAAAAAAAGGAGCGCTTTTCCCCGAGCTAGGCACTTTTCAGTCTGCCGCTGCTGATGGAGGGAACTCTAATCCTGTCTGGGATACTTTCCAATAATTGTCGACGCTAAGACCAAAATCTGCGTGGATCTGCGTTCTAAAGACTTTTCCTCTGCGTCTCTGCGGTGGCTTTTCATGCCGTTTCTCGGTTGATCTTTCCAAGCGGCACGGAGATAACACACTACAAAATGCCCCCACCCAGGAAAAGTCGAAACAGGGCAAAAACAATCACGGCTGCAGAAATTGTGGCCCCCGCGATGCCGAGACCTTTAAGCGAACCGCGAGTCGCTCCAATGAGACTAAAAATCATGGCAAAAACGGCTACTGGCAGACTGGTAATCCAGTTTAGCCAGCCCAGCAAGGGAATAATGGCGATCAGGAGAAATATTCCCGCAAGTAAACTGCTGACAAATCCCAGAATCGAAGCCATGTTTGGTCCTCTCTAAGTAAACAAGGGCTGGCACCCTTGATATCCGGACACATCGTGCTCGTCGTCGTCCTCGTGCTGGTCCTCGAAATCCAAAGGCCGGGTACTACCACGATTCCATAAACGGGGCAAAGGAACCGCGCTAAGCCGTTGTCCGGGCGACCACCCCTTCAATGCCCTATCAATCCTCCTCACTCGACCCAATCGGCAATAAAGATGTTGGTTTCACCTCGAATTTTGCCGTTGCGATTGGAGGCAAAAACCAACTTGGTTCCATCTGGCGAAAACATGGGAAAACCGTCGAAGGTCTCGTTGTAGGTGATCTGTTCCAGGTGCGTCCCATCCAAATTAATTAGGTAAAGATCAAAATTGCGCCCACGAGGGTCACCCAGATTGGAGGAAAATATGATTTGCTTTCCCTTGGGATGAAAGAATGGACAAAAATTGGCGGCTTGATTCTTAGTGATTTGGGTTTGATCGGAGCCATCGGCATTCATAAGGTAGAGTTCCAGTTGGCCTGGTTCAATGAGATTTTGGCCCAACAGTTCTTTATAACGCAAAATGGATTTTTCATCGCTGGGATGGGACGCGCGGTAGACAATTTTCTGGTTGTCGGGAGAAAAGAAGGCCCCGCCGTCATAACCTAAGGTATGGGTGAGCCGCTTAGTTCCATTACCATCGGTATTCATGGAATAGATTTCCAGGTCACCATCTCGAACCGAAGTGAAAACGATTTTCTTGCCATCCGGAGAAACAGTGGCCTCGGCATCGTAGCCTGGGGTGTGCGTGAGCTGGGTCAAGTTTCCACTGAAATCCGACAAAAACAAATCGAAATCCTTGTCGATGGCCCAGACGTAGCCCTTGGTGAAACTGGGCTTGGGAGGACAGTGGTCGCTACCCAGATGAGTGGAGGAATAGATAAAATGCTGTCCGTCGGGTAAGAAGTAGCTGCAGGTGGTTCGACCTTTACCGGTGCTGACCATTTTCAACTCGCTGCCGTCCAGGTTCATCGTGTAAATCTGGTCACAGATGTGACCGTTCCTGGTGGACTGGAAAATAAGTTTGTTTCCATCAAAGGAAAAATACGCTTCGGCATTTTCACCACCGAAAGTGAGTTGACGTAGATTCTTAAGATGCCGTTCCTGGCTAACCGTCGCTGACGGGGAATTATCCTCAGATAAAAGGGCCCCGTAGAGAAACAGGCAAAAGAAGACCACAACCCAAACTTTCATCATTCACTGCTCCATGACTCCCAAGATCAAACTTGCGATCCACACCCATTCTTTCCTCACACCTCACACCTCACACCTGAAACCTGCTCATCGGATGGTAAACGGCTCCATCAATTCCGTCCGTCTGCCATCTTGATCATACAGGTTAAGCTGCCATCGATTGTTTCTGCCTACTTGAGGAGCACGCACCGCGACAGGATCCCAACCTGAGGGGCGCTGCCGAATTGCTTCCAGCGCTTTCTGGATATCAGGGACCTGCAAGGCTAAATGGTGGAGTACTCCCAGGCGCTGTCGGTCCACTTTGCCCGTGACCAGCATGTACTCCACGTAATCGGTGCCATCAGGAACTTTCATATTGATCCAGTGCGTGACTGAATCGGTCATCCCGCCTCTCCAAATTTCCGAGAACCCCAACACGTCCTTATAAAAGCGATCAGCCGCAGCGACATCCAACACCGTGACTCCGACATGGAGCATCCGATCCGAAATTCTGCGGGCCGGAACATACTCTCCTCGGGTTTTCCCATGCAGAGAGCCTGGCAGGTATTGCACAAATTCAATGCGGTGCCCATCCGGATCGATGAGCCTCAGATTCAAATTACCGTCGCGCCCCTGATTTACCTTGGCCGGAACTTTCACACCCTTTTCTTCCAGATAGACTCGCAAAGCCTCAATGTCGGTGGTCTCCAGAGCGATGTGGGAAAGCCGATCCTCTTTCTCGGGCGGCAAGCCCGGGAAGATCTCAATGAATTGCCGATCATTCACTTTGAAGTAGGTGAGCAAAAGAGTGCCGTCGTCATTGAGGATTCGGAAGGGTTCCTCATATCCCAGCAATTCCCCGTAAAACCCTCGTGCCTTGGCCAGGTCACTCACCTGAAAAGCAATGTGAGCGATACCGACAATTGGCGGCCTGTTGACCGCCAAGGATGGAGGCGCAGACAAAACAGGCCCAAAGAAAAGGATTACAATCAAGAAACATTCCGAGCTTGGGACGCCCAGTCGCATAAATTCTCCTATTGAAAAATCTCCAGTGGAGGGCTCATAGGATTACGCGTTGCCATTATACACAATTAGTAACTGCCGATGGGGCTGGCTTCAATGTGGAAACGGATTGTTGCAACGATGGAGGCGTTTTATTGGATGCTCGAGGAAAGCATTCGCTAATACAAACGCAAAGTTTTGCGACGTCACCCCAGCTCCCGGTAGAGGAGTCTGGTTTGCCTATTTTTTGGTCCTGACCAACTCGGTTGTCAACTGTTCATAGAAGTGCCCAGCGAAGCTGGTGGTATGCCGCCGAGCGGCATTCTGATTTTAGCCCGGCCTTTCAAGGCCGGGACAAGGTACACAACCGTTACCCCGCCGCGTCAGCGACGATTGATTCATCTCCACCAATAACGTTCGTCGTATTCAGACGTAGCTGACGCGACGTGGCTCGACGGATGATACATCCTGCCTGGCCTTGAAAGACCAGGCTAAAATCAACAAAAATCAACCGTCGCTACGCGGCGACTCCCCGGGCCGGGGCGTTTGACGAGCGTTATTTGCATCGAAACGAGAATTTTGTTCTCGTTTGGCCCGCTTGTGGTGGAGCGGGCGCTCCGCGCACGCTGGAAAACGCGCGACGGAGCGCGCGTTCCACCAGGGATATCAAGGGCAAAGCCCTTGTCTGGTAAGCTGGTAATCAGCGACCAGTTGGTCTCTTGGGTTAGGGGCCGTCGGAGGGCCCTATAGAATTTCAATGAGTGTTGGCCCTTCCTATTTCCTCTTATTCCCCGTGGTTTGTTTGCCCTCAGTGACTGCTTTGATGCTTTCGTAGGCGACATCCAGTAGAGTTTTCAATTCTGCTTGTGAGATCGACAGTGGTGGCATGAGCACTATGATATCGCCCAACGGCCTCAAGATCACTCCGCGTCTACGAGCTTCGAGAATGACCTGGTGACCGACCCGCAGCTCGGTTGGGAAAGAGCTTTTGGATTCCCGGTCTAGCACCAATTCAATTCCCACCATAACTCCCGCCTGGCGAATATCGCCTACATGACGCAATTCCCAAAAGTCCCCGAGCCGCTTTCCCAGATAGCGAATCTTGGGTTGTAATTTCTGCAGCGTTTTCTCTTGTTGAAAGACCTGGAGGTTCCCCATGGCGGCAGCACAGGCTAGCGGATTGGCGGTGTAGGTGTGCCCATGGAAAAAAGTCTTAAACTCGGCATATCCTCCTAAAAAGGCGTCAAAAACCTCAGTTGTCGTGAGAGTGGCTGCCAACGGAAGCGTCCCACCTGTAAGGCCTTTAGCCATGACCAGAAAGTCGGGACAGACCTGCTCGTGCTCACAGGCAAACATTTTGCCCGTTCGTCCGAAGCCGGTCGCCACTTCATCCACAATTAAATGGACCTTGAATTTTCGACACAGGGTTTCAACTTGCTTGAGAAATCCAGCCGGCGAAGTCAGCATTCCGGCTGCAGCCTCAATCCTGGGTTCAATAACCAGAGCACAGACCTCTTGATGATGCCGACCCAGCATGGTTTCCAGCTCTTCAAAACAATAAATGCCACAAGTCGACGGGTCCTTTCCAAAGGGACAGCGATAACAAGAGGGATAGAAGGCTTTAAGGGTTTTGAAGAGTAGCGGTTTATAAATCCTGTGGAATAAATCGACCCCCCCCAGGCTTACCGAACCGACGGTGTCTCCATGATAAGCGTTGGTAAACGAGATGAACTTCTTCTTGCGAGAAAAAGATCTCCCCTGGTGTCGCCAATATTGAAAGGACATTTTTAAAGCAACCTCAACGCCTGTAGAACCATTGTCCGAATAGAAGACCCGAGTGAGATTAGGGGGAGTCATCTGAACTAGCTTTTCAGCCAGTTCTACGGCGCGGAGATGGGTTAAGCCGAGGAAGGTGCTGTGGTCGAGCTGTCGGAGCTGGGATTGAATGGCTCTGGTGATGGTTGGATGGCCGTGCCCATGAATGTTGGCCCAAAGAGAAGAGACCCCATCGAGATACCTTCGACCTCGGGTGTCATAGAGGTAAGCTCCCTTAGCCCGCTGTATCACTAATTGGGGAGACTCTATCCACTCTTTCATCTGAGTGAAAGGATGCCACAGGTATTTCTTATCCAGGGCCTCGTAATCTCTTGCAACGTTTTTCACGCGATTTCTTGGTTTGGAAAGGCTTCAAAAGACCCTCTGGGGGTCTTGCGCTCTCCTCGAGAGAGACCGCTGGATTGAGGGCCTAGTTCACAAGGCATGCCAAGTCAGTGGCGAGGCGGATTGTCAATGGGACTTTTGGATTGGCGGAGTTTTTCGTGATAATCTGCGATGTTCCCTTTGGAATATTGCACACCGAGAACGGTGAACTCCTTGAGCGCGCTTTTGACGACGTACATAAGGCGGTTGTTACTGTTGGGGTCGGGCGGTTTCAAATAGAAGCCATCGTCAATCAGAAACTGGATAGAATTAGCCACAATCCCCTCAATCAACTCTAGGTCGTAAAAGGTGAGGCGAACCCACAACCCATCAATTTTCGGTTGGCTCTCAAAAAACTTGACCTCACTGTACTCCTTGTTCCCCGAAAATTTTCGGACAAAAAACAATGCTTTCATTTCCGGCTTGGGAATTTTGATGAGCTGTTCAGTCAATGATAGGACAGTGATGGAGTCGGCCTCAGCCAAGTCGGGTATAGCTTCGATGTATCCCTTCAATATCTGTCCATCTACTTTCCTGGCAATTACCTTGCGTTTTTCCATAATATTTTTACTCACTTCTTTTCCAATAACCAGACGCTCTCCCGGACAACCGCCCTGCTACCGTCATGCGCGCAATACTTTGCACCCTTGAAGAGGGTTGCCGCGCCGAACTCCCTACTTTTATTGAGGGCATAAAAACTTAGATTGGGAGGCGTTCCCCTGTAGAGATCTACCACTCGTTTGAGTGTCTCCAAGCAGGCTTGCTCCGGAGACCTTCCTTGGCGCATGAACTCAACCACGCTGTGGGCTCCTACCACCTTGATATTCGCTTCCCCGTTTCCCGTTGACCCAGCAGCTCCAACCCTGTTATCGACATAAAGACCCGCTCCAATGATGGGGGAATCTCCTACCCGGCCCGGCATTTTAAAGGCGAGCCCACTGGTAGAAGTGACACCGGAAATATCCCCCTGAGCATCAATCGCCAGACAGTTGATGGTACCCTGTGGTCTTTCGGGCTTCTGGGGAGCTTTGTTCGGAGGCGCAACCCAATCGTCTTTATCGCTCAATTCTTCTTTCCATTGCAGCCAGCGCTGGCGTGATTTTTCTGTTAACAAGTCTTCCTTGTGAAAACCATGGGCCAGCGCAAACCGTAAAGCTCCCTCTCCCACCAGGAAGACACGACTGGTTCTCTCCATCACCAGCCGGGCCACCCGGACGGGATTTCGAATGTACTTCAAAGCACCCACTGCTCCTGCAGCACCGGTTGGGCCGGACATGACGGAAGCGTCCAATTCGACTTCGCCGTCGGCATTGGGAAGCCCTCCGTACCCGACTCCGTCCTCCTCGGGGTCATCTTCCACCAGGGCCACTCCCTCAACCACAGCATCCAACGTGCTGCCTCCAGCCTCGAGAATGGCCATGGCTTTCTCGACCGCTTTGATCCCATTGCCACTGGAAATAACTAGAAGATTTCCGGGCCGTTGTGGAACACTTTGAGAATGCGCCACCGTGTCGATCCCAGCCAAGCCAGAGACCGAGCTTGCCATTGCCGAAGATAATAGAAACCACCTCCGCGAAAACGGTGCCCCCATTCGACTCCCCCGACGTCTACTTAAGCTGGCATTATATGTAAGTGTGTTGCTTTATCACAACCCTGTTCTTGGAATTGCCGCAATCTCACTTCCCTTTTTTCGTTCGGCGCCGTTACGGAGAAGCAAATCCAGCCCTGCGGCCCTGGCGACGTCCTGAAAGCGAATTCTGAAGGAAACGGTTGAATCGGTGAGGGAGGGTGTAACCGACCCGAGAGCCACCCTCCGACGACCATCGCGCCCATCGGGGGGAGGGACGGGGGGTGAGGGAGATGGCCTCAACAGTGCATAATTTAGGTATTAACCCCGTGCTGCAGCGCGGAAGGACGCGAAAATCGCGCCAGGAACGCGAGAAAAAGCTCGTCCACAATCTCTTCATTAGGAAGAGGGGGATCGTGGTTTAGAAAGTTAGCAAGACGTCCCTTCTCCTGAATTTTTACCCGCTCCTTGACGAACTTGCTGTTTAGCAGGGCGGAGGCCTGGACCATCGATCCAGTCATATCCCAGTCAACACTATCCCGATTCCCTTGCCCAAGAAACTGGAGCAACTGGCGCAAGGACTCCTGCCCGCCAAGATCGTCGGGGGAATAAGTCTGCAGAAGATACTTTACCTTCTTATCGGAATAGAGGATAGGAATTTCGTTGAAAAGGCCGCCAGCCCTTGTTCCATGAGGCTCGGCGGGAGCCTCGCCCTCCCGATCCCCGCCGGTTTTGAATTTTTTCACACCTTCTTAGTTACCGGGGGCGAAGAAATAGCTTGGGTAGCCACGACGCTTTTGTTTTCTAATTTGTCGTGGGTTTGTCCACGTGCCTGGAAAGAAAGGCGCAAGGCCGCGCCCCTCAATGGCCCGCAGCAACTAACGCATTACGTTTGGGGCATCTTCTTGCTTGACTTTTTGTAGAAAGCTGATATTTTTTTGACTCGATATCTCAACCTTTTGAGGCCACTTCGACGCTAACCAGACACTTTAAAGCCTGGACAAGACCATACAGGTGGTCGAAGAAGCAAATACCTATTCAACCTAGGAGGATACCATGAAGAAGTACCTCTTCATCAGCGCAGCACTCGTACTTTGTTTCGTAGTTGCTGCGAGTATCGGCAAGCCACAAGCCACGGGCAGCGGACCTGAATGGAGCTTGAATGCCACCATCATCGAGGCCTGTTCGTGCCCCATGTTTTGCCAGTGCTATTTCGGCACGAAACCTGCCGAGCACACGGGTCATGAGGGCCACGGCGGCACCGGACACTTCTGTCGCTTCAATAATGCCTTCAGGGTCAATAAAGGAAGCTATGGAGACGCGTTGGGTGGCTGGCGACTTGGGCGGTGACTTTTCCAAAGGACAGATGGATTGGGCAGTAGTGACGTTCGACAAGTCCATGACCAAGGAGCAACGCGACGCCGTCGGCGCTATCCTGGGCCACCTTTATCCGGTCAAATGGAACAAGCTCACCACGGCTGAGGGAAAAATGACCTGGGTCAACGGTAAAACCGAGGCCCGCGCCACCATGGACGGCGGCAAGACAGCGGAAGTAGTGCTCGACAAGGGCGCTGTGAATGCGAATAACAAAGGAGAACCTGTCGTTATCCGGAATCTCAAGTACTTTGGAGCCCAGCGGAATAACGGCTTCGTCTTAATGACCAACAAGGTCGAAGCCTATCGGGTTGGGGACAAACCCTTTGAGTTTAAGGGAACTAACGGCTTCATGATCACGATCGACATCGATTCGAAGACCACCCCTCCGGCGGCCGGCGGTGGCATGTAGCAGTCAGCAGAAAGCAGCCGGCGGAAGGCAAGGGGAGGTAAGCGAAGCAGGTACCGAGCGCCATCAGACCGCCGACCCGTGTGGCATTGTCGGCAACTGACCCCTCACCCGGCCTCCGCAACCGCGTGAGACTTCACCTTCGGCCACCCTCTCCCCCGCTGGGGGCGAGGGAGTTAAGTCTAGTGTTACTTTCGCCTCGCCCCCATCGGGGAGAGGGGTGAGGGGTCCGCAATTTTGACCAAAGTTTGAACCCCTTGGCCACCAAGTAATCCTAGCAGCAAAGCACCACCGTCCTGTCTTCTGCCTGTCCTACTTGTTGCCGGCTCTCTTCACATTCCCATAATGTTATAGCCGCAGTCGACGTAGATTACTTCTCCGGTAATCCCGCTCGACATGTCGCTGGCCAAGAAGAGACCGGCATCTCCCAATTCCCTAGGCAGGACATTGCGCTTTAGCGGCGCATGGTGGGCGTGATGTTTTAACATCTCACCGAATCCGCTTATGCCGCGGGCCGCCAGCGTGTTCATCGGTCCTGCACTGATGGCATTGACACGGACCTTGTCGGGCCCCAGATCATGTGCCAGGTAACGAACCGTAGCTTCCAACGAAGCCTTGGCCACACCCATGACATTGTAATGAGGAACCACTTTTTCGGCTCCGTAATAGGTCATGGCAACAATACTTCCTCCCTCTGTCATCAAGGGTTGTGCGGCCCGAGCAATCCCCAGCAGGGAATAAGCGCTCACATCGTGAGCCATTCTGAACGCCTCTCTGCTGGTATTGACAAAGCGGCCTTCCAGGGCTTCCCGGGGGGCAAAAGCAACGCTGTGGAGCACGAGGTGCAGTTTTCCAAAATCGCGCTTCAAGTTTTCAAAAACAGAGAGTATCTCTTCGTCCCTCGAGACATCGCAGGGATAGATCGGAGTGTCTTGACCGAAAGTGCCCGCCAATTCCTCCACATTTTCCTTTAGGCGCTCTCCTTGATACGTAAAAGCCAAGCGCGCTCCAGCCTGACCCCAGGCTTGAGCAATGCTCCAGGCAATGCTGCGTTTGTTAGCGACGCCAAGAACCAGACCCAATTTGTCGTTCAGCATAAGATTCTCTCCAGTCAAAATCCCCCTTAACAAAGGGGGTGAGAAGCCGAAGGCTTCAGGGGGTTGTCCTATGAGACAGCGTGGTCAGACGCCAACAAGACAACCCCCAAGGGCCTTTGCCCCCTTTTAGAACTTTAAGAAGGGGGAATCGCCCCTTTCATGCGCGGTAGAGACCCGCAGGGCCACACAGACTGCTCAAAGGAACCGGCAACGGTAATACGCCAATTCAGCGGCCTGCTTCCAACTTTAAGGGGTACACTTTTCCCATCATCAAAGTCCCCACAATCAAAGCGACCGGCAGAAGCGATCCGATACAGATGAAAACAAGTGTGTAGCTATGCAGACGATCCAGCATTAGACCAATAGCCCAGGTCGCAAAGACGGTACCCAGGCTGGAGCCAGTGCCTCCGAACCCAAAAACACTGCCAACATATTCCGAGGGAAAGAAGTCGACGGGCACAGAATGAACGGTGACAGCCCAAAAAATAAAGGAAAAGGTAGCCACGCTGATGAAGAAGATAGTCCAGAAAACACCATGACAAAAGACCGCGCTCACCCCCAAGGGACAAAAGACAGCCGAAACGGCCATGATCGTCTTGCGAGTGCGGTTAACGCTCCAGCCCAGGTGGAGCAACCAGCCAGAGACGGCCCCGCAGGCGAAATTAGCAATATCGGCAACTACAAAAGGGATCCAGGCTACCATGCCAATAGCCCCCAGTTCCAAGCCGCGCTCGCGTTTCAAGAACTCCGGCATCCAGAAGACGTAAAAATACCAGATAGGATCGGCCAAAAAGCGGCAGATGAAGATGCTCCAAGTTTGACGATAGCGGAGTAATTGAATCCAGTTCATCCGTCTTGTTATCACCAAGGGTTGAGCCGAGGCTAACTCCGGAGAAATCTTCCCAAGCTGGTGGGTGGCCCAAAGCCAGGCGCCCAGCCAGAAGAAGCCAAATGTACCCGTAAGGAAGAAGGCGAAGCGCCAACCCCAATGAATGGTGAGCCAGGCAATTAAAGGAGCTGCAATGGCAGAGCCCACACTGCTGCCGCTATTGGCGATGCCAATAGCCAGAGCCTGCATTTTCTTGGGGACCCACATTGAAATCGCTTTGGCAAATGCCGGCCAGTTGCCTCCTTCTCCCATGCCCAGCAATACGCGAAAGAAGCCCAGGCTGAAAGCTCCCCGGGCAAAAGCCTGCAGGCAGCTAGCTACAGACCACCAAATGACGGAAAGCGACAGTCCGCGGCGTACACCCAGTTTATCCATAACCCAGCCGCCGACGCCGTACATGATGGTATAGGAGATCATGAAGGCATTCAGCACGGCTGCATAGTCGCTATTGCTGAGCTTGAATTCTTCCCGCAGTACGGGAGCCAAAACCGACAGTGATTGCCGGTCAATGTAGTTGATCGTGGTCGAGCCCAGCAGCAAGAAAACCAATGCCCAGGTGAATCGAGGGCTGAGAAGTGAGGAGGGTTCGGGCTGAATTGCAGGGGTGGAAGTTGAAAGGGTCACTGTTGAAATGCTCCTGGAAAACGCCTCTCCAAAAAGGAAGGTTATCGAAATAGACTCTGTGAAGCAAACGCAAAATCTCGACGATAAGGATGTTGAATTTCGAACCTCTCCATCACCCTGAGGGGTAGGTGCGATCCGGCGGCAGTTACACGACGATAGCGCCGATTTTCCAAACAAGGAGGAGACATCCGGAGAATATGACAATGGCCACGCGCAGTTTGATTGAACTTGCCAGCACGCGCTCCTCGGCACGAGTCAAAGACAATGCAAGGATTGTCATTGAAGGACAGGACCTGCTGGGTTTTCCTTACACAGAGGATGCTGAAGTTTATGATATCAGCCAGACGGGGATTTCTTTTTATTTGAAGAACCGACCTTGGATTCAAGACCCTCTAGAGATTACCATCTTTCCTTTCGACGCTAAAAGTTCTGGCTTCTTTTCCTGTCGTAAAGCGAAGGGCACGGTAGTACGAACCGGTGGCATTTCCCAAGAAGACAAACAATTCGTGGCCGCCCGTTTTGAGAACTAGCAGGTCACCCTTTAGCAATAGGCTACACCTCCTCCGTTGTCGGCCTTGGCTGCCGGCTCCCCGGGAGGGCGAGGCTCCCGCCGAGCCTCATGGGGGAAGAACTTCTGGGGCGATGGCTCGCCAGGAGGCTCGCCCTCCCACTTCTTTCACACTTTCCCTGGTCAAGGGGGACTTTAGGACCACCCCCTAACCCCTCCTTATCAAAGGACGAGAGCCGAAATTGAGTTCTTTCACGCCTTCAGGGCTGGGCGGGAGCCATGCCCAAAAACCTGGCAAAAACTACTTAGCGAAAACTTCCGTTTTTTCTTGGGATTGGGTTTGGAGCCGGACCAGGGTGCTGTTTCCAGCAGCTTGCGGATTGAGTGTCTGGGGCGAGCGCCAATTATCCAGCATGGCCACTTGCTGAACGCAAGAGACTGTGCAAAAGGGGGCGCAAGACTTACGAGTATTGAATTCCCGGCGCATGTATTGCCGGGAATAATCCTTGAGCGGGATGGCAGGGAAGCCACGCTGCTGCGAGCAGTAATGCACCAAGCCGTTCTCACAGATGTACAAATAACGAGCTCCGGCCCGGCAGCGCCAATCGTTGGGCTGAGCCTGGACAATGTTTTTTTGAAATTTGTCAAACCGTGCATAGGAGCGCTTGCCCAGGTTCTTAATCTTTGTATAGATAGACTGCTCGAGCTCGCTTAAGGGCCGCAATTGCCCAGTACCATCGTGGATGATGCCTAACGTGCTGGTAAAGCCCAATTCCACTGCCCGATTGGCTACGGTCAGGGCATCCTGAGGATGATTAATACCCGAGCCCAACACGGAATTAATGTTCACGCCAAACTCGGCGTGTTCGGCCAGCATTTGTAACTTCTTGTCCAGCCAGCACTTTCAGGCTTTTCTTGGAGACGTCATCGGGATGGACGTTGTCGATGCTGATCTGCAGTTGATCCAATCCGGCCCGGTTCAATCGCTCAATGCGTTCGACGGTGAGGAGATATCCGTTGGTTATCAGTCCCGCGATAACGCCATGACGGCGGATGCGCCGAATGATTTCATCGAGCTCGGGATGAAGCAAGGGTTCTCCGCCACTAATTGTGATAATGGTGGTACCCAGAGAAGCCAGATGGTCAACCCGGCCGAACATCTCCTCGGTAGGCACCGGCTTGGAAAAGGTGTCGAATTCGTTGCAATAGGTGCAGGACAGGTTACAGCGTCGAATAGGAATAATGTGCGCTAAAACTGGATGCCTGGTGGAGAGCAAACCTTTGGCAATCATCCGCCACTCGCGCAGCCGACGATGCACAAAAAGGGTGTTACGCCTTATCTGTTTCTTAGAAATCATGAGTCAACAACCCGTGTGCTACAGGCTTTCACCCGTAGACCTGCAGGCCGAGGCCAAGAACCCCATGTGGAAAGGAAAATACTATAATTGAATCCTCTTTATTCTGCAATGCCATTTCAGGGAATGGTCAATAAACGGCTGTCTTTGTGACGTACGATTCCCCCATTGGCCAGTTTGAACTTCACTGAAAAACCGGCTGGCTTATCATTAATGGGTTGGCCGAACTGAAACAAGGCCTCAAAACCGGGTTCTATCTTAGTGGGAACAAGGGGTACGTCTTTTACAACCGTATTGACGGTGCTGACAAAACTCAGGTTAATCGTCGCCATCAGGTCCTCGATCGGCTGATGGGTCCTGTTTCGAATCTTCCCCTGGATGTTAATCCGATTTTCGGAAATGGTGTTTGTCAGGTCCAGCAATTCAATCGGTTCTTGCCCGTCGGGGGCTTCCGGCACCAGCACTTGAGCCGTCTCCAGGGTATAGGGCAACCACTTTTCGGCAACGTCGGTAAAAGTAACCTTATACACAAACCACAGCCCAAAAACGGAAAAGAGCAACGCACTCCCTAGCCAGATTTTCCTTGGGGGAATGCTGGGCTCGACCAACTCAAAGTGGATAGGGGAATCTTCATCTCTTTGCTCGGGCATCGCCTTGAAATCAGGCCGCTCTTGGTTTGGTTCTTCAATCATGGCCATCTTGGATAGGTCTCGGCAAGCCCGGTCATGGACCCGTTCGGCAAAGCCTCGCCAATTTTATGAAGTTTATCATAGAGCCATTGCGGTAGCCTTCTGCTGGTTTGGGTTATACTGCCTTTTTGTCCTCTCGCAGCGATTCTTCCACCACTTCCAGGAAAGCTTTGCAAGCTCGAGACAGGTAACGATTCTTCCTGTAGATCAGGCCCAGTTTTCGAATCATCTTAAGGTTCTTGATTCGAATTAAGCGGAGGGTCCCCTGCTCACTTTCATTCAAGACATAGCTTTTCGGGACAATCGAGATGCCCATTTCGATGGATACGAATTTTTTGATGGTCTCGATGCTGGCCAGCTCCATTGAGATATTGAGCTTGTCCCAGAGTTTGCCGAAGTGCTTCATGAGACGCTCTCGTGTCGTTCCGGCTTTATGGAAGATGATGGGATAGGGAACGACCTCGTG
>QHZQ01000052.1:0-8912 GCA_003224725.1 Acidobacteriota bacterium
CCCTGGGAAACAGGGGCGCGGCAGACCGGTTTGCAGCTTACGATCGAAAACTTAGGGCACTACTTGAACCGTGAGGAGATTCTTGACCCTATTCTCAATCTATGAGCTCGCAAACCACTTCGCACCGTACGTGCGTTATGTTCACGTGAAGAATGTCAGATATCCCGAAGACCAAAGGGAGGTGCGACGTCCGGAGGGCTGGGAGTACATTAAATATGCCGAGCCTGTAAAGAGTGGTGATCTGGATTTTGGAAAGATCATTGCCTTTTATTACGAGGCAGGCTATCGAGGGGTTTTAACTCTAGAAGACGACAGCTTAGGAAAATTCAAGATGCCAGAACTACTGGAAGTTCATAAACAGGACGTTGAATTCTTGGGGCAGATTATTCACCAATTGTCTTCTCAAAAGTAGGGTTTGGAGTTCGGGGTTTTTTATTCGGAAAATTTCATTTGATGAAGTATTAAGCGTGACCTGCGCCTGTTCTTCTGGACAAGAACAAGTTGTAGACGCGGTAGTGGATCCAGGCGCCTATCATTTTGCCTAATTTTTTGTTTGCCTTATTCCAAAGGGTGGTTTATTTTTCTGCTTAAGAACCATCTCGGCACGATTTTTTGGTTATTTCACAGCCTATTGGTATTCTGGGGGGAGTCTTCGAAGATACTCCTGTTGGCGACTGGCCGGAACTCTCCAAAAGGGACACCCGACAGGCTGACGTCGCTGCTGCCTTGAGGAATCTTTAATAGTAGAACGCTTACCCCACTTGACGAGATTTGACCATGGATCCAAAGGTATTATCGCAAGACTTATCCAGCTCTACTCAAAAGGATCGTGCTTTACTTCATCTGGAAGATGGTTCTCTCCTTCGCTACTGCAAAAGGCTCTACAGGTTAGAAATGCATCGCCTCAGGATACGACATTGGAATGGTGCCAGCGGTGACAAGATCGCTGCTTCAAGGAGTACTGTGATCGATGCCGTCCTCCAGATGATTTGGGAAACAGTGCTGAGCAATCTTCGGAAAATCGGTTCCAGGATTGGGGGATCCATTCCTTCATTGTCATTGTCGTGGATTGCACTGGGAGAATACGGCAGTCTGGACTTGGCGCCCTTCTCTACCGTTGAACTGCTGCTTCTCGGGAAGTCCACTACAAAGACCGGCACCGTTCCTGAGTTGGAAAAGATCGCAGAGGTGATCAAATCCATTGGTTTCGATGTTCGTTTGTCGATACTCCCCCCGAAAGAGTGCTTACAACGAGCCCAGACCGATTTTGCCTTTTGTTTTTCCCTGCTGTCGAGTCGCTGCGTAACCGGGGATGAGGCCATTTTCCAAGATTTCTTTCATCGGTTTAGATCTGGCCAGTTCAAAAACCGGTTGGTTTATGTTTATGAGTTAAGCGAGTTGCTCAAGCAACAACATAACCAATACGGACATAGCGTATATCTTTTAGAATCGGATATCGATCGAGGCGCAGGTGGTCTGCTGGATTATCGCGCGTTACTGCAGTCCGTTAGACTCGTTATTGGCAGCGAGGGTCCTGAGAAAATAATGGCGGAAGGGGAGATTACTCCACTTGAGTGGAAGCATTTGGGGGAAGCCCGTCAGCATCTGTTAAGAGTTCGAAATCATTTGCATTGGGTTGCAGGGGAGAGACAGGATTTCTTAGCTCACGAGGTTGCTGGGCAAGTGGCCGATTTTCTTGGGTACAAGGACGGTCGATCCCAAAAGTCGCCAGAAGCCTTTCTACGACGTACTATTCGCCATCGAAAACATGTCGCCATGCTGCTCTCCCGATTTTCAGATCAGGCGAGAGCCAGGCTGAGAGGAGTAGCAGAGCCCTTTCGAACACCATATCTCAAGCTGGTCTCGACCACGGGTTCAACCCAGGAAGAACAAACCCCTGAGCGGTGGATGAAGCTTTTTCACTTCAGTCAGAGCCAGCCAATGCTTCTCACTGTTCAACTAAAGCGGTCGATACGCACGAACCTGTCCAAATGGGGTGCGAGAGACTTTAACACTCCTTCGATGCATGATGAATTTCGTGCCATCCTGAAAACCAAAGGCAAAGTGGGAAGTACCTTGCGCATTATGCGAGATCTCGGTTTCTTGGGGAAATATTTGCCAGAGTTCGGACGTGTAGAAAGTCTTCCACAACTGGACCGCGCTCATAAGTATTCGATCGACGAGCATACCTTGAGAGCTATTGAAGCCCTCGACCTATTGGCTGATTCCACAGATCCAACTTTGCATGATTATCAAAGAGTTTTGGACCAGATCACGGATCCTTCTCTAATTTATTTCGCTCTGCTGTTGCATGATGCTGGAAAAGGGCTGGCGCTTGGAGACACAGCTGGGAGTGAAAGGTTGGCGGCCAGAGCACTTCATCGATTGAATTATGACCTGGAAAGCCGCGAGCAGGTATTGCTTCTGGTCCGCGAGCATTTGTCGCTCGGGCATATTTCACAGCGCCGCGATATTGATGACCCTTTAATTGTTCAAGAAGTCAGCGCCACGGTTGAGACCGCTGATAATCTAAATATGCTTTTGCTCCTGACTTATGCTGATCTTCAATCCATGGGAGAAACAGCGTGGTCCGAACGCAAGCATTTCCTGCTCTGGTCTCTTTACTTCAAGGTATTTGATCGTCTCATGTTCGGTGATGACATTAGCGAACCAGAGCATGCCCAGGTTGCGGCGATTCAGCAAAAAGTCTTGGAACATTTGGGCCAAGAATTTGACGTGGATACGATTTTAAGGCACTTCTTATTTTTGCCGGAAAAATACGCGCTTTACACTCCGTTGCCTCAGATTCTGTCACATATCCGCCTGTGTGAACGATTGCAAGGCCTTCCCGTTGTCACCGAGTGGGTTCCCCATCCCCATGCAGGTTACACTGAACTGAATCTTTCGACACGAGACTTGCCTGGACGTTTTGCTCAAATTGCAAGTGTTCTGGCAGCCAATGGGATCAGTATTCTCAGCGCTCAACTTAATACGCGGGACGATGGGATTGTGATTGACACCTTCCAGGTGTGTGACGCCGAGGGTCAGGCGATCGTTGATCCGGCATATTGTGATCGGGTCAACCAACTTCTTTCTGAGGTCATCAGTGGGGAAAAGACTTTCGACGTTTTGGTAGAGTCCCGATTTCACCATCTGTCTGCCCGACAGACCAGCTCGTCCATGATTCCTCGAGTTCGCATCGACAATGACGTCTCTTCCCAAAGTACCGTGATCGAGGTTCAAACGGAAGACCGATTGGGGTTGGGATATCACATTGCCAAGACGTTGGCTGATTTGGGATTGAATATCCTCTCCGCCAAACTGGCCACTGAAAAAAACTATGCTTTCGACGTATTTTACGTCCAAACGCGCGAAGGGGAAAAAATTACGAGCAGCTTTCAAATGACAGAAATTCTGGAAAGATTGCGGTTCAAATTAAATGTAGCTTAGCATGGGCCTGTTCCCAGAAAACGTTACGGTGCTTGGACATTAAGTGAGACGCGGAGGAGCTTTTGACTATGCGAATTGAAGAGTTGGACACTCCGGCGGTTGTTGTTGATTGGGACGTCATGCAAGACAATATCCGTTCTCTGGCAGATTATTGCCGTAAACACGGCATCGGGTTGAGACCACATACTAAGACTCATAAGATTCCGGCAATAGCTAAAATGCAAGTGCAGGCCGGTTCAAAGGGGATTACAGTGGCAAAAGTGGGTGAAGCCGAAGTGATGGCCGCTGCGGGTCTGGATGACATTCTTATTGCCTATCCCGTATTGGGACTCTCTAAGTTGGACCGTTTAGCTAAACTGGCGCGGGAACGGAAAATCACCGTCGGTGTGGATTCTATGGAAGCCGCTGAAGGAATTTCAGAGGCAGCAAAGAGGGCCGCCTGTCGGATAAGCATTTTGATCGAGTTTGACATGGGCATGCATCGCTGCGGTTTGCAATCTCCAGAAGCATTGGTAAACATGGCCCGCAGGGTTGAAGAGCTACCTGGTCTCCAATTTGCTGGAATCATGTTTTATCCCGGTCATATTTGGGATCTGCCTCCGGATCAGTTCCCAATGCTGCTGGAAGTGAGCCAGAAAATTGGAGAGATTTGTGAAAAGTTGAGGCAGCATGGGTTGGACTGTGAAGTGGTCAGCGGCGGCAGCACACCGACGGCATACAATAGTCATCTTGTGCGAAGGCTCACGGAGATTCGTGCCGGGACATACGTGTTTTATGACATGAACGAAGTGGGGGTTCAGGCCTGTCGGTTATCTCAGTGCGCGCTCAAGGTTCTGGTTACTGTCATCAGTAATGCCGTGGCAGGCAAAGCGATGATCGATGGTGGATCAAAAACGTTTTCGGGGGATCGGTTGATTTCCGGCGATAAAACAGGCTTTGGATATGTTACCGAGCATCCCGAGATAAAATTTGTATCCATGTCCGAGGAGCACGGCCATCTGGAATTGAGCCCGTCGTCCTACAAGCCAAGGGTGGGAGAAAGGCTTAGCATCATCCCCAACCACGTCTGTGCTTGCGTTAATATGCACGACCAGATTTATTACCATCGAAAAGGCATTATAGAAGGAATGTGGACCGTCGAAGGACGAGGAAAAGTGAGATGATAGATCAGAAGTACGACTGTCAGAGAGTCGCATAGAGCGAGGACTTCGAACTTCAAACCAGACTTTAAGTCTTAGGTGTCCCCAAATTCATTGCCAATCCCGCCGAACAGCTTTCCTCCCTCCTGGTTCATTGGGCCATTTCTTGAAAGAAGTGGGCCGAAGTGATAATCCCGTGGTGGAAATTATACAGGTCGAGTTTTTCGTTGGGAGCATGAGCGTTCTCGTCGGGAAGACCGATACCCATCAGAACGCTGGGCAGGCCGAGGATTTCCGCCAAAGTGGCAACCACCGGTATGGATCCTCCTTCACGAACGAAAACCGGCCGCTTGCCAAAGCCTTTTTCGTAAGCGCGGGATGCAGCCTGAATGGCGGGATGGTCAATCGGCGCCAGCCAAGCTTTGCCACCATGCATTCGAGTGATCGTTAATTCCCTCAAACAGATTGGCTATCCTTTCCGAATCTTGATTGGGAACCAGTCGCATACTGATCTTGGCCATGGCCTTTGCCGGAATCACGGTCTTGGCTCCTTCTCCGATAAATCCGCCACAAATGCCGTTAACCTCGAGAGTTGGACGTACCCAGATTTGTTCTAAAGGGCTATAGCCCTTTTCTCCAAAGAGAGCAGGCGCGCCCAAACTCTTGCGATACTTTTCTGGGTCAAAAGGTAAACGCGAGAGTTCTTCTTTCTCTTTGGGGCTCATAGGCAGTACATCATCGTAGAACCCGGGAATCGTAATCTGGCCATCAGGGTTTTTCAGAGAGGCAATGATCTGGGCCAATGCGAAATTAGGATTAATCACCGTCCCACCAAAGGAACCGGAATGAAGGTCGCTGTCGGTGCCGCTCACATCAATCTGAACGTAGACCAATCCACGAAGCCCATAGCAAATTGAAGGCACGCCGCGATCAAACATCGGAGTGTCTGAAATCAAGCCCACATCTGCCTTCAATAACCCTTTGTGAGAGGCGATGAACTCGTCGAGATTGGCGCTCCCAACCTCTTCTTCACCTTCGATTAAGAATTTGACGTTAATCGGAACCTTTCCCTGGCTTTTGAGATGAGATTCGACCGCCTTCAAATTCATCATGACCTGACCCTTGTCATCGGCCGAACCGCGCGCAAAGATCTCGCCGTTGCGAATGGTGGGGTCAAATGGACCGGAGGTCCATAAGTCCAGGGGATCTACGGGTTGAACGTCGTAATGGCCGTAAAAGAGGACTGTCGGTTCGCCCGTGGATCCCAGCCATTCACCATAAACGATAGGATGGCCGGAGGTGGGAAAGATCTCGACCTGTTGCAGTCCGATCTGTCGGAGTTGGTCGGCAACATAATGAGCGCAGCGCAGCACATCCTTCTTGTTGTCGGCATTATTGCTGATACTCGGAATGCTCAAGAATTCCTTGAGTTCCTCGAGAAATCTTGACTGATTCTTATCTATGTACTGAAGAACCCTTTCCATGATGAACCCTCCTTTTTCGGCACAAATCAGCAGCTTACACAGTGTAACCGAGTTCTGTGCTAGAAAAGGAGAGGAATTTCAGAGCAGCTGTAGCAGTTGAAATAACTCTAATGTGTCATAGATGGATGACGATAATTGATTTGAATTTATTCAATAAGGGGATTCAATGCGAAGTCTAGGTTCCGCAATGCACACTTTTTCCCACGATCTGGCTATCGATCTGGGTACTGCAAACTCATTGGTTTATTCTGAGGGCAAGGGAGTGGTAGTCAATGAGCCCTCCATCGTCGCCCTCAATACGATTACTCATCAGGTGGAGGCAGTAGGCCTCGAGGCCAAGGAAATGTTAGGGAGAACTCCCCAAAACATCGTAGCCGTCCGCCCCCTAAGAAAGGGCGTTATCGCAGATTTCAAAGTGACCGAAAAAATGCTGGCTCACTTTATCCAGAAGGCCCATGGCCGCAAATTCTTTGTGCATCCACGAATCGTTGTGAGCGTGCCGTCTGAAATAACTCAAGTGGAAAAACGAGCTGTAACAGACTCCGCTTCACGCGCCAGAGCCAGTGAAGTCTATCTGGTGGATCAAGCGATGATGGCCGCCATAGGCGCGGGTCTTCCTGTGATGGAACCGGCTGGCAACATGGTGGTAGATATTGGAGGAGGAACCACGGACGTTGCCGTCATTTCCCTGGCCGGCGTAGTTTACAGCAAGTCAGTACGTGTCGCCGGTGATGAGATGGATGAATCGATTATCCGTTATATTAAGCAGAAATATAACCTCTTGATTGGCGAACGGATGGCTGAGCAAATCAAGATTCAAATCGGGTCGGCTTGCCCGTTGGAGCAACCTATTGAAATGGAAATCCGAGGCCGCAATCTTATGCAAGGCGTGCCGCAATCCATCATTATTAAAGATTCGGAAGTGCGTGAGGCGCTTTCAGACTGCGTAGGTCTCATCGTCCATGCGGTCAGATCGGCACTGGAGAAAGTCCCACCTGAGTTGTCCGCCGATTTGGTGGATCGCGGCATCGTAATGGCAGGTGGCGGAGCTCTCCTGAGAAACCTTGACAAGAAACTCAGCGAGGAAACCCAGTTACCAGTTATGCTGGCCGAAGATCCCTTATGCGCTGTCGTCTTAGGCACGGGCAAGTTGTTAAAAGATTTCAAGTTCCTCAAGAAAGTCTCGCTGGATGCCTACTAGCTTTAGCCTTTTCCTTGGTATGGGCTTTGGAGTGGAATCGTAACTTAAGTATGGATTCACTCCCTGCCTCCAGTCAGGCTCACCCATTAACCAAACCCGCAAAGACTGAAATTACTTCCAAGAATGTAACATCACCTGACAGAGCGTAATCGATTCTTACGCAACTGCCTAAGCTCGGGCCGCCTTGGAACGGGGTTGGCCCTTCTCAGAGTGACTGACATTCAGCTGAAGTTGCCTAAGGCAGCTTACCCAGTGTTGGAAACAATGGGAACACAAATCATCTGATGCTAATGGCTCCCAATCCAGAGTTTGAAGAGAAGTCGAAAAACTAAAGGACTGGTAGAAATCCAGCTTGCTACCGCAGCTTTTGCACTTTTGCATCTTCAACTCAACAAGGGCCTCTATTCGAACTTACCCATCACGCGAGGGTGGGGAGGGGCAGTTTGTCCACACCGTGTACAAAAGTATTGGAGAGCAGAAAGCTTCCGATTAGAATGATAGCGTGACGGCGGTCTATGACTTCACCCTCTCAATTCTATCACTTCTTGACTTTTTGAAACAGGGAGTTAGGTGATGGACGACTTTCCCAGACTGCGCTACGTGGAGGCCTTTCCGGTCAATTCGCGGGGGGAAAAATTCATCTGTCTACGTGATCCCCTAAATATGACCGACAAGATAGTTTTTCTCCCATTGCCTGTTTATTTCACTGCGACAATGTTTGATGGGAAACACTCGATTCGTGACATCCAGGCCGCCTACATGCGACAATTCGGCCAGCTCCTGTATACCGAAAAAATTCAAGACCTCATCAATCAACTCGACGCCAATCTGTTCTTGGAGAGCCCTAGATATTTGGCGCATAAATCTCGGTTAGAGAAAGAGTTCGAGAATGCTTCCAACCGCTTGCCCGCCCATGCTGGAACCAGCTATTCGGCAGACCCAGAAGAGCTGAGAACCAAACTGGATCAGCATTTCGAAGAAGTGCGAAGAGAAAGAGAACTCAGTTCAAAGTTTCCCAACGGATCACCCAAGGCCATCATTGCACCTCATATCGATTTGCGCGTGGGAGCTGCGTGTTATGCCTGGGCCTATGAACAGATCAGGGATTCCGATTTCGACCTATTCGTGGTTCTCGGGACAGCTCATGCCCAAACCAATCATTTGTTTGTGGCAACCTTTAAGGATTATGAAACCCCCTTCGGAACAGTAAGAACCAATCGCCCTATGCTGGAAAATTTGAAAGAAGAATGCGGCGAGCGCTTGTTTGAAGACGAATTCGCACATAAACAGGAACACTCCATTGAATTTCAGATGGTATTTTTGAAATACCTCTTTAGCAATGGGAGGGAATTTGAAGTGTTACCCATCCTCTGTGGATCCTTTCATCAGATGATTTTCGATCGTAAGTCCCCTGATGTCGATGAAGAATTCCGGAAATTTGCAGACAGTCTGCGAGAACTGCTGGCGAAGAGTCGACTTAGGACATGTCTCATTGCGGGCGCTGATCTGGCGCATATCGGTCTAAGATTTGGCGACCCCCTTCCTCCGGATGATCTGGAGCTCGCCAGGCTCAAACAGGAAGACGAAATGAAGCTCAAATACGTTGAGAAAATGGACAAAGAAGGATTTTGGAAGTCG
>QHZQ01000052.1:8931-13996 GCA_003224725.1 Acidobacteriota bacterium
CCATGTTAAATTTGTCGGAAGCAAAGGAGGGACAGCTTCTGAAGTACGGCGTGATGGACGACCGCAACACAGGTTCAGCCGTCTCTTACGCTAGTATGGTGTTTCATTAGTATTTTCAAGGTGGGAATGTTTCCGGTATGACCCTGGGATCACCTGCCATTTCAGACCCGGCATTCGGGTTTAATGGGCTTCCTTCATTTCTGCAATAACTCTAATCCTTTATTGGAGCTGCCCGATAAGATCAATAAGTCTGGCCGCCCAACTCTAATCTCCTGGGATGGCCGTATTTGCCCAGAGAATCTCAAGAGGATTCAAAAATGAGCAGTGACGTAATGAATCGGAACAAACAAAACGTCAAAGGGTATGTATTGAGACGTAGTCCAAGAGCGATGGTCAAAATCTCGGTAAATATCAAAGGCAGGGACAAACACGGATATGAGTTTGAAGAAGAAACTGAAACTTTTATCGTCAGTAAGTACGGAGCCCGTGTCTTTACAGTCCAAGAACTTGAAGTGGATGCTGTATTGAAGCTGCGTCTTAAGACTAGCGAAGAATGGTCAGAGTTCCGCGTGGTTTGGATCGGCACAGAGGAGAATAACACAATGGGCCACGTCGGAATAGAATTTATCCACACCACCAACTTCTTTGGTGTAACTTTCCCTGAAGAAGACTGGACCTAGACCAAGATGCCTTCCCTCCTCATGAACAAGAATCCAAGCCCCCACCGCGCTTGTCAGCCGTCGCCACTCAAGATCAAAAAACGGTGAAGCTCTGTTGTTGAATCGGCGCTCTCACAGGCGGTATTCCATTCAGGGGTGGCTTATGAATTTCGCGATCGCGCATGTGTTCAACGAGATTGTGAAACTCATTCACGAGTTCACCCAATTCATCCTTGGCAGACAAATGCAAGAACACGTCGTAGTTTCCACTAGAGGCTTTTCGGAGAGCTTGAGTGATTTGGCGAATAGGGTTCAAGACCCTTCTGGGTAGGTACCAAGTAAAAGCGAAACTAAACAGCAGTGTGACAGCCAATGTGATGGTGATGAAAAGGGTTGCGCGATTGCCAAGTTGTTCCGCATGACTTCGTTCCTGCTCCACTTTCTTCCAGCTATTTTCGTTTACTTGTCGCGCCAAGGCAGCGATTTCATCCCCTTTGCTTTGCAGTTCGGCCAACAGCTTTGACCGCTTGGGCTCCGAGGCGATGACCGACTGTACAATGAACCGATCGAAGGACATCGCTTCACTGCTGATCTCATCGATTGACTGGGATATTTCTTCCTGAGATTTGAAACTCCTGGCTGCAACCAGCAAGCTATCAATCCTCTTCTGATAATTCCGGACCATGTTTGAAAACTGATTGAGGGCGGCCACATCCTTCACCGGTTCAGTGGATTGGGAAACAATTTCAATGTTGTTGACATAAGCTTTTACTGCCGCTTTCATCTCCGCAAACCGATTCCTTTCAGAAGAGGAAATAAATAACCCGTCTTCAATCTGAGCAATGACCAACTGCGAAACTTCATTAATTTTCTTCAGGTAGGAAGGGTCCTTTAGCAGTAAGTAGTTCTTTTCGGCTCTCCGCATCTCTCCAATTTCAGAAATGATCTGCTCAGCTAGACGGGCCACTTTGGCGTCTACGGTCGCAATCTGGTTGGTGGCATTCACCATACCTGCGATGTAGTAAATAGCCAGGAAGATCACCGGAAGAAAAATCAGCCGAGAGAGGGTGATACCCAGGGCGATTCTTCCCTTCATAGAAAGGCGATTGCCATAGCCCCACCAAATTTTCCATAATCGAAAACTCATAATCTTCTCCAACTAAAAAAATAGGAATAGGAAATGGATGAATGCTTGAATCAAGAATTTGGGAAGGGCAGAGCGACTTCTGCGAAAGTCATTATACGCAATAAGCAAGAATAATACCAAATGAAATTGTAAAGTGATCCCAACGACGCACTGTTCCCTTTAAGCTCAACAGAGGTGGCAAGTAACTTTACACCAGACCAGTTTCAAGTAGAGCGAGCGAACCTTAGGTATGGCTGGACAGAAGATTCTCGATGACAAATCAGCGCTAGAATTAGAAAATTGGGCAGTATGAACCAAAATTCGTTGCTCCTGTAGATGCCGTCTGACACTGAGATTGGAGTGGCTCATGAACATAAGAAAAAAGCGATCCCTGGGTTTCTCTTTGATTGTTTGCCTGCTTCTATCGATGATTCATGCCTGCTCGATGCGCAAGCCGATGAATAACCTGGCGACTCTCAAAAGGGAATATCTGGATGCTCTTTTTTTGGCCAAGCCCCACTTAGCCACGTTTATGGGCGATCACCGCTTTGATGATCGATTGGCCGATTTGTCTCCGCGCGGGTTGAAGTTACGCCAAAGGGTCCTGGATCAACAGAAGCTTCGCTTAGCCTCGATTGACAAGGGCGGGCTTCCCTTAGACGAGCAGGTAGACGCCGAAATAATCTCTGATGGGATTAACCTGGAGCTGCTTTATCTCGCCGAGATAAAAGATTGGGAGTGGGATCCCCGATTGCATGACTCGTTTCCCTATTACGATCCCCGAGAAATGGTTGCTGGCCGAATTTCTGACATTATCCATGGTGACTTTGCCCCGCTAGAGACCCGTCTGTGCAGCCTGCTCGGGCTCCTCCAAAAGCTTCCCAGCTTTTTGAGACAAGTCAAAGATCAATTAAAGAATCCCGCCAGGGTCTATACCGAGCAAGCCATCGAAGATAATAAAGGCCGAATCGAACTATTGAAACGAGAGGTCGTCGATTTTATTCGCACTAGTCGAGCTGCCTCCGAGGGCCTGTGCGCCCAGGCAGAAGAAGCTACAAATTCGGCCGTTCAGGCATTGGAGGACTATCAGAGATTTCTAGAGCAAGATTTACTGCCGCGAAGTTCGGGAGATTGGCGTCTTGGAAGCGATCGGTATCACAAGAAATTTCCATTGGCATTGCAAACGGACCTAACTCCTGAATCCGTCATTCCCAGGGCTGAGGCGGCATTCAAAAAAGCCAGGCAGGAACTTTTTCAACTCTCCGTTCGGCTTCATAGAGAGTTGTTCCCTCAAAGACCTCTGCCCAAGCCACAAAATGATCCACGAGTTCAAAATCAAATCATAAGGGCCGTCAAAGACGAGCTTTCCAAAGATCACCCCAAGGCAGAGAACCTGGTGGAAGCTCATCGGCATAACTTGGATGACTTCCGTAGCTTCATAGCAATGCACACTCTTCTGGAGCTTCCACCTAAAGAGACACTGGTGGTACAGGAAATGCCACTGTTTAAGAGAGGTGTGGCAGCCGCAGAATATCTGGCTCCGGGCGTATTAGATCCAAAGCCTCAATGGCAGGCAACCTACTATGTCGATCCCATCGATCCCTCCTGGAATCCTGCTCGGGTTGAGTCCTATCTGCGTGCCAATAACCGCTATGAGGTGCAGCTCACTGCAATGCATGAGGCTTATCCGGGACATCACACACAATACTATTATTCTCGCAGAAATTTGAACCCGCTGCGGGCTGTCCTGTGGAATGCGCCGTTTGTCGAAGGATGGGCAGTTTACGGGGAGAATTTGATGATCCGATTAGGATACGCTGGAGACAAAACCGCCCGCTATGAGTTCTTTGCTCGCCGCGGTGACATGATTGTAGCCGCCAATATTCTCATGGATATCCAGTTACATTGCGGCCAAATGAGCCCGGAGGAGGCCGTGCGATTCATGGTTGAGGAGGGGTTTCAAGAACAGGCCCAAGCTGAAAAAAAGCTGTTGCGGGCCAAGTTGGATAGTACCCAATTGGCCCAATACTTTTTGGGATATGATGAAATCCTGGAGTTGGAAGGCGATTATCGCAAGTTCCAAAATGAAGCGTTTAACCAGCGGGCATTTGATGAGGCTCTTATCGGCCATGGCTCAATCGCAGTGAAGCAATTGAGGAGATATCTCTTACGAAAACAAATTTGAGTTCCGGATTTCAGTTTGGTACCAGATTGTCTCAGCACAAATGTGCTTAAATGGACGAAATCCGCTGCCAGTCAGGGAGATAGATCTTTTGTGTGTGAATTTAAATTTCAAATTCGCGCGTCAGGGTACATTAGTGTAATCAAAAAAATCCTGCAGCATTCTGTCAGCCTTCCGCAATTTTCCCACTCTGAGTGACCTAATATCGGTTCACTATTATCCAGGACATTGAAAAATCATGTATAGGTAAACTCGCTTTGATACCTTCCCTTTTGGAGTTCCATTTGGCAGAACTATTGCGAGGACCTTTATTAGTTCCCATCGTTCACCCGCGCGGGAATGGAAACTACTAACCAAATCTAACAATTGCTTTGGCTCCTGGCACCGGGCATTCTGCTAGCGGTTTGATTACCGGTGAAGCGAGTCAGTGTCTAAACTCATCAAAAAAGGAGAATTGAGAAATGAGAGAATTGTGTCGTCTTATCTTTGGGAGAGCAAGGAGAAAGGAGCTAGCTTGTCATGTTGTCGCCTCAACTGTCCTAGCCCTCCTTTTGGGAATTACTCCAACCATGGCTCAAGTAGGAAAGGGCCTCAGTGGACCTCACTTTCAGATCAATATCATCGGGGTTCCTAAGGACAAAAAAGTCGATATGACCAACTCGGATCGCCGTACTATTTTTGTTCCCCTCAACAATGATCCGGCACTGCGAAACATCAAAATCTTTGTTACCGGAGACACAGATCCAGTGACTCCTGGAACTCAGTGTGGAAATGACTTCGCAGTACTCGACGGTAATGCCACGGATGGCGAGGCCACCTTACTGGTTCCTTGCGAGCTGGGGAGCACCCTGTCATTCAACGTTTATGCTGTGGGCCTGGGCAAACCGGGCGGCTCCGCCAATGTTGATGCCGTCTGTATCTTTGACGGTACTGTTATTCTTGATCCAACGACCACAACTCTGTGTGCGGAGCAGTTGCTGAGTTCGGGAGGTTTTGATTTCCAAGTGAAGCGTGGCACTGGGAAGCCCGTGCGGCAAGATATCAGCAGTGTCTTTCGAGCAACAGGTTGCATCGACCTCAACGCGAGCGGTTTTTGCG
>QHZQ01000052.1:14027-23160 GCA_003224725.1 Acidobacteriota bacterium
TACTTGATTACTTTTGGCAGTACGACAACAATGGTCTCAAAGTAATGCAGGTAAGATTCTACGAGACCACTTCCGGATCGTTTACAACTCTTCCGTGAAGGCGCTTCGAAAATAGTATGGTCTCACTTGGGTAAGCGATCCGAATTGGCGTATGATCGACTTACCCAAGTGACGTCCACAAAGCATTATTCCCCTTTCTTAGAGCAACCAACGACAATAACTTGCCAATTCTTCTTCTCGTTCTTACACCCCCCATTCGACCCCGGTAACCCAGGATTTCACCTTGTTAGGGAATGAAAGCCGGCAACATCCCCCAAGCTCCGGGAAGTTCCTGGAGTCCCCCTAATCTGTATTAGGAGATAGCATTCAAGCCTCAATTGCACTTAAACATCTGAAGAAGTATCTCTGCAAAATAAATTTGTGACTCCCGGGTTTTAGGCTAAACTGACACGCCTGTGAGGTGAAGGATGAAAAAGGATTTTACGTTTATTGATAAGAGCTTTGCTTTGGAGATGAACGGATCTGCTGAAGCCGAAGGCGAATTTCAAAAGTGTTCAGGTGTTGTTCTTGGTGAAGGAGTGCAGCATAAGGGCGTCTTTAAATTGACCAAGTTTGCCTGGGAAGCAGCTAACAAGAAGGCCCAGGAAAAAAATAAGTCGTCCGCGGAAATTTTGATCGATGGGTGTATCGACGCGCTGAAAGCCGAGCTGTACATCAGGCCGATCCCGGAAGGTTTTACCTATGTCGTGGATCATCGAGTTTTCGACAGCTTATGACCCCTTGCCAGCCTCAAAAGGGAAATGAACTGAGATTCCGAAAGGCGCTATGGGCTTGGCGCAGGCTTACAGACGTCCCTTTGTCACGGCTTGCTGGCCTCACGGATGATTTCCTTTCTTTGTTGGAAATAGACCGTGGAAAAGTTGGGAAGAAATTCAATGGCCTCTCTTTCCTTTGACTCCAACGGCACACGGAAACAAACCTTCCATCGAATTCCACGCCGAGTCACAGACATGGGAGAACAGCTCACAGCCCCTGGCCAATAAAATTGTATAGCCAGGCATAACCATTAGCCCGACTAGTGTCTCAAACGGCTCGCTTCAAACCCAGAGAGCCATTTGATTTCATTCCTGCGACTGATGTATGCTCAGGCAAGCTTCGTAGTCCACACGAGGAGACCTTCCAGGCAATCTTTTGTAAGACATCCTTCCAGGGCATCAGCATCACACACAAAAATTATGTCGAATCTAACCCAAGACCACAATTATCCTGGTAAGCTCATTATTGCAGAAGGAATCGATGGCTCAGGAAAAACTACGCAAATGATTCTGCTCCAGAAATGGCTGCTGGCACAGGGCCGGCGAGTGTTCTTTACGGAGTGGAATTCCTCACCCCTGGTAAAAAAAGCTACCAAGGAGGGGAAAAAGACCGATAGCCTCACTCCCACAACCTTCAGTCTACTCCATGCGACCGATTTTGCTGATCGGCTCAATTACCAGATCATTCCACCTTTGAAAGCCGGCATGATTGTCATTGCCGATCGCTATGCCTACACAGCCTTCGGGAGAGATACGGTTCGGGGTGTGCATCCCCTTTGGGTACGGATGCTTTATCAATTTGCTATCAAGCCGGATAGGGCGTTCTATTTTAAGGTTCCAATTGAGGTTTCCCTGGAGCGTCTTCTCAGCGTCCGAATGCAATTGAAATACTACGAAGCAGGAATGGACCTGAAATTGAGTAAGGATGTGGTGGAAAGTTTTCGTCTCTTTCAAGGCAGGATTTTGCAGGAATATGACCGGATCGTGGAAGAGTTCGGGTTGAAGGTAATTGATGCCACCAAAAGCATTCAACAGCAACAGAACGAAGTCCGAGAGATCACTAGTCAACTGCTGGAGGAAAAACATGGAAGGCTATAAACTGGCTGAAAAACCAAGAAGGTTCTTCGGATTAGGCCTTCCCAACGTGGTCATTAACCAGCTCAAAGGGAAACTGATAACGATTGAAGGGACTGACGGGGCGGGTCGCTCCACTCAAATCCAATTGTTGAAAGAATGGCTGGAGATACAGGGCTTTGCGGTCATGGAAACCGGCTGGACTCGTTCCAAGCTGGTCGGAAAAACCATTGGTGATGCCAAGGAAGGTCACTGGCTTAATCCATTGACCTACACGCTGCTTTATACCACGGATTTTGCCGATCGCCTGGAAAATGAAATCATTCCAGCTTTGAAGGCAGGTTACGTGGTACTTGCCGACCGTTATATTTTTACTGTCTTTGCCCGCACCAAAATAAGAAATGTCGATCCTCAGTGGATCCGCGATCTCTTTGGGTTTGCCCTGGTCCCCGATCTGGTTTTCTACCTAAGAATTGATCCCAATACTCTCATCCGACGGGTGCTGGATTCCAATCGGATGGATTATTGGGAAGCGGGAATGGACCTGAATCCTGGCTTGGACATTTATGACAGCTTTAAGAAATACCAGACTTACCTTTTGAGGGAATTTGATCAATTGGCCAAGGAGTTCAGCTTCCTGGTCATCGATGGTCGCAAGTCTATCTCAAGAATTCAAAATGAGATTCGAACTCGGATCATCGAAAATCTCTTCACCAAGGAGCCTGTCACCAGCGCAGAAGTCGGGCTGCATGAACTTAAAGAATCAAAGTAGAAGAAGCTTTCAAGAATTCAAGCGTTCCCCTGTTCCTTACTGCCTGACTCCAGGGCCCACGCATCGGCTTCGATCTCCACCAACATGGCTGGATCAATGAGACGGCTCACTTCTACCATACTGGTAGCGGGTCTAATCTCGCGAAAGAACTCTCCGTGAGCTTTTCCTATTTTTTCCCAATCACCCATGTTGGTGACGTACATCCGCGTGCGAACCACGTCCTTCAGGCTGGCGCCGGCTGAGCGTAGAGCCGTCTCGATATTATTAAGAGCCTGGACAGCCTGTGCGTAAGGATTCCCTCGGCCTACGATGTTGCCAGCTCCATCAGTCGCGGTTGTTCCAGATACAAAAACATAGGGTCCCGTCCGGACGGCCCGCGAGTAACCAACGATGGGTTCCCAGCGAGTTCCGGAAGCGATGTTCTGTCTTTCCATTGAGCTTCCTCCTTTTTGTCTTTGCCCTAGTACTCTAATCGTAAACGTGCCTGGCGCGGTCTACCAGCATAATCCGAAATTATGCCTGAAAATGCCATCCTGCTCATGCTCTTGCTCGATTTATAACCACTCGAGCGAGCAAGAGTAAGAGCACGAGCACGAAACACTTTACCGTATTTCTGAAACGGAGCAGTTAGAACAAAATCAATGGACCAGTCTGACTCCTTTCCGGTCCAAGGATTGGTATATTTTTTTCTCAGTTGATTGGTTAAAATGATTTTGATTGAGTTGAGCGGTAAGAAATTTGGGGGACTTGTACTGCACTAGGAGGCGCCTTTGGATTTTGATTTCACCGAAGAGCAGCTTGAAATCAAGCGTCTGGCCAGAGAATTTGCAGAATCGGAAATTGCTCCTCACGCGATGGAATGGGATGAGGCCCAGAGGTTTCCGGTGGATCTCATGAAGAAACTCGCTCGCTTGGGCTTCTTGGGAATTCTTTTTCCTCAGGAATACGGAGGAGCGGGGCTTGGGTATATCGAATATGTCAGTGTGATTGAAGAGATTTCGAAAGTAGATGGTGCCATTGGGTTAAGCGTGGCTGCCCATAATTCACTTTGTTCCAACCACATTTTCACTTTCGGATCCGACGCCCAGAAACGCCGTTATTTGGTTCCGCTAGCCTCCGGAGAGAAACTAGGCGCCTGGGGCCTCACCGAGCCGGAAGCCGGGAGTGACGCCAGTGGAACGCAAACGACTGCAATCAAGGAAATCGATTCCTTTGTCCTCAATGGGTCGAAGACCTTTACCACCCATGGCACTTATGGCGATATCTTTGTCTTGATGGCCGTAACAGACCGCAGCAAGGGGAATAAAGGCATCTCAGCTTTCATCCTCGAAAAGGGAATGCCCGGACTGCGAGCCGGGAAGAAAGAAAACAAACTCGGCTGCCGGGCCAGCGACACCTCTGAGGTTATTTTGGAAAATTGCCGCATTCCTACAGAGAACCTGCTCGGAGAGGAGGGCCAGGGATTCATCAACTGTCTGGAGATCCTTGACGGCGGAAGAATCTCCATTGCTGCCCTGGCTGTGGGCATGGCCCAAGGTGCCTTTGAAGCCTCGTTGAATTATTCGCGGCAACGGAAACAGTTTGGGAGACCCATTGCCGAGTTCCAGGCCATTCAATGGAAATTGGCGGATATGGCCACGGAAATCGAGGCAGCCAGGTTGTTAACTTATCGAGCGGCGTTTTTGAGAGACCAGAAGAGACGTGCGACTAAAGAGGCCTCCATGGCCAAACTCTATGCCAGCGAAGTGGGAGTGCGAGTGGCTACAGAAGCGATTCAGATCCATGGAGGCTATGGCTACATCAAGGATTATCCAGTCGAAAAATTTTATCGCGATTCCAAGATCTGCACCCTGGGAGAAGGCACCAGTGAAATTCAACGTCTGGTCATCGCCCGCCAACTATTAAGAGTATAATGGATCTTATCCAAAGAATTCTGAGTGCCGATCCGCGCGCTATCGCTCGGGCCATGAGCTTAATTGAAAATGGTGATCTTAAGGCGCGAGAAATCCTAAAAGTAATCTATTTTAAAACCGGTCAGGCTCTCGTCATCGGAGTTACAGGAGCTCCCGGCAGCGGCAAGAGCACACTGGTAAATAAGCTAGCCCTGGATTATCGAAAACTCGGCAAGCTCGTCGGAATCATCGCTGTTGATCCTACCAGCCCTTTCAGCGGCGGTGCTATATTGGCAGACCGCATTCGCATGCAAGCGCTTTACAATGATGAGGGGGTATTTATACGAAGCATGGCCACCCGTGGACATATAGGAGGGTTGTCGCATGCGACACGAGAAGTTGTTTCTGTCCTCGATGCGGCCGGAAAAGATGTCATCCTGATTGAAACCGTCGGAGTGGGTCAGGATGAGATTGAAATCGTTAAAGTGGCGGATATTTCTGTAGTGGTTCTGGTACCGGGAATGGGCGATGAGCTGCAAACTCTAAAAGCCGGTATTATGGAAATAGGCGATCTCTTTGTCATCAATAAGGCTGACCGAGCCGGAGTGGGAAAGTTTGAAAAGGAGCTGGAATCGATGCTCACCCTGGATGATCGCTCCGAAAACTGGAAGCCGCTGGTGGTAAAGACAGTGGCGACTCAGGGTGAAGGAGTCTCAGAGTTGATAGCGGCGATTGATCGCTTCGATCAATTCAGGAAAGCGTCTCCTCCATCCCTCCAAAGCCGTAAGTACACGGTACGGGAGAATCTGATCGATCTCTTAAAAGAACGTCTCCTGGAAAAGGCGACTCAGCAAAACGGAGTCTGGGAAAAAATTCAGGCCGCATCTCAAGACGTCAAGACTCGGAAGACGGACCCTTATACTGCCGTAGAAGAGATTGTTCGCGATTTGACATTGTAACTGACTTTAAAAATGAGGCTCGATCATATTGGTATTGCCGTCAATTCCATCGAAGAGGCTCTGAAGACTTACCAGTCCGGCCTCGGATTTTCCCTGAGCGACATTGCTACTGTCGAACATCAAAAGGTTCGAGTGGCGGTCCTGCCTTTGGGGGAAAGCCGTATCGAGTTGCTTGAGCCCACTGACCTGATATCTCCCATCCGCAAATTCCTGGACAAGCGGGGAGAAGGCATCCATCATCTTTGCTTTAAAGTACGCAATCTTGCCGAGAAGTTACAACAGCTGGAGGGTGCCGGCCTCCAGCGCATCGACTCCATTCCCTGTCGGGGGTTGGAAAACCGAAAAATTGCCTTCCTGCATCCGAAATCAACTCATGGGGTGTTGATTGAATTAGTAGAAGAAAAGCTTTAGAGCTGCTGATTTTTTGGAGGAAACTTCTTGGAAAAAATCTCAATTGGGATCATTGGTGGAAGTGGACTCTATCAGATGTCAGGGTTGAGCGACCTTGAGGAAATAAGTCTGGAGACGCCGTTCGGCAAACCATCCGATAATCTTATTACAGGTACTCTGGAAGGAAAACGGGTCGCTTTTCTCGCCCGTCATGGGCGGGGCCACTGCATCTTGCCCTCCGAGTTGAACTTTCGTGCCAACATCTATGCCATGAAAAGACTGGGAGTGGAGCGAATTATTTCGGCCAGCGCCGTCGGTTCTTTGAAGGAAGAGCATAAACCGTTGGATATTCTTGTTCCCGATCAGTTTTTCGATCGAACTCGCGGACGTATCTCCACATTCTTTGGAGAGGGATTGGTGGTTCATGTGAGTTTTGCCCATCCTGTTTGCCCTCATCTTTCTGGTAAGCTCATGAACGCCGGGAAAGCCCTTGGAGTGAGGGTTAAGCGGGGTGGAACCTATTTATGCATGGAAGGCCCGGCATTTTCTACAGTAGCAGAATCCAATGTGTACCGCAGTTGGAATATGGATGTCATCGGAATGACTAACCTTCAGGAGGCCAAATTGGCCCGCGAGGCCGAGATCTGCTATCTTACCGTGGCTCTGGTTACGGACTATGACTGCTGGCATCCGAAGCATGATGCTGTAACTGTCGACCAGGTCATTGCCGTTCTGAACCAAAACAGCGAGAACGCCCAACGCTTGATTCGTGAAACAGTGCGACAATTGGACGCGGAACGACCCTGTAAGTGTGGTTCAGCCTTGAAGTCTGCCATTTTGACAGACCGTACAAAAATTCCGGTAGCAACTCGAGAGAAACTGAAGCTGTTGATTGAGAAATATATCCAGTAAGTTTTGCGAGGCCGCCGGCTGGGACACCGCCTCCAGCACTTCTCCCCCTGATAGCCTGTGATATCGCCAGGGGGTGCCACGGCAGCTGAAAATATTCCCTCCTTTAAATTTGTAAGGGGGACAGCAAAAGCTCGGAGGGAGCGCAGGGAGGATGTCTAACCGGCCGGAGCGCGGATAGCCCAGCGGCTTCGCTGCAACCCCCTCGAATTTTTCAAGGCAGCAACCTAATACTTATGTCTATCCTTGTAGTTGGCTCCGTAGCCTTTGATTCCGTGAAAACGCCGTTTGGGGAGGCCAAAGATATTCTGGGTGGGTCCGCCTCCTATTTCTCGATTGCCGCTAGTTTTTTTTCTCCGGTTAATCTGGTCGCCGTCGTGGGAGAAGATTTTGGCGACCAATTCCTTGACCTCTTCAAGAGTTTTTCTATTGATACTCGTGGGCTGAAACGGGTCCCTGGTCGAACTTTTCGTTGGACCGGCGAATATGGATTTGCTTTGAACGAAGCTAAAACACTCGAGACGCAACTTAACGTCTTTGAGAATTTCCTGCCGGAGATTCCTGCGGGGTACCGCAATTCAGAGTACGTTTTCTTGGGAAATATTGACCCTGTCTTGCAGCGTGAAGTTTTGAGGCAAGTCAAGAAACCCAGGTTTGTAGCCTGCGACACCATGAACTACTGGATCCAATCGAAGCTGAATGAGCTGAAAAAGACCCTTGCCTTAGTCGATATCCTGATCATCAACGACGCGGAAGCTCGAATGCTGACCAGCGAACCAAACCTGACCAAGGCCGCCAGGACCATTCGTTCCTGGGGGCCCAAGACATTAGTGGTGAAAAAGGGGGAATATGGCGTTGCCATGTTTATGGATGGTTCTATCTTCGGGGCTCCCGCCTTTCCCCTGGAAGAGGTATTTGATCCTACGGGGGCAGGTGACAGTTTTGCCGGCGGGTTTGTGGGCTATCTGGCCAAGGCTGGGCGTATGGATGAGCAAACCGTTCGCAAGGCCGTGATCTTTGGTTCAGTCATGGCCTCGTTCAATGTCGAGGACTTTAGTCTGAATCGGCTGAAAAGGTTGCTGCCCTCTGAAATTCAACAGCGGTATCGTGAGTTTAAGAATTTGACTCACTTTGAAGTCGATGACTCTTTCTAAGTGCTTCGTTTCGTGATTACGGTGACCTCGTAGTTGCGGTGACGCATTTCATTTACATTCGTGCTTCTGGTCTTGCTCGGCTTTTCCGCCGACTCATTGAGTAAGAGTGGGATGATGTTCTCACAGGCAATCGGTCCGAAACAGAAGGCAATTTGTCATCGTGCTTACGAAATCGAGTATAAGTGCTTCAGCGCCCTATGCTTATGCCATTCTCCAAGCTGGAAGGCCTCGGCAACGACTTCATTTTGATCAAAACCGAGCAATTAGAGGCGATCCGCTATTCTGACCTGGCCAGGAAAATATGCAACCGCTTTTTTGGAGTTGGAGCGGACGGCGTCATTCTATTCCATTCCATGCCTCTCCCCACTAGAGCCGATTTCAGCATGCGGATCTTCAATGCGGACGGGAGTGAAGCCGAACTCTCTGGAAATGGTTTGCGTTGTCTGGCAGCTCATTTATGGCATCATGGGTTACACTGCCATAATCCGTTGCGGGTCGATACTCGGGCGGGCTTGAAGGCAGTTCAGATGACCCGCTCGACTCCGCCGGAATATTTTTTTGAAGTGGAGATGGGAAACCCTATCTTGGATCGGAATCGCATCCCCCTCAATCTCGAATCCGAACCCGATTCGCTGGTCGCTTGCGAGCTCGCTGTAGGGGACACAGTGTATAAGGTGACGATTACTTCAATGGGGAATCCTCATTGCTCCATTTTCTTAGATGATTTTGGAGCTATGGATTGGGAACGGGTAGGCAGTCGAATTGAAGCACATCCAGCCTTCCCCAATAGAACCAACGTGGAATTCGTCAAGGTGAAGAGTCGGCAGGAAATTGAAGTTCGTTTTTGGGAAAGGGGAGTAGGTAAAACCTATGCTTCCGGGACCGGCTCTTGCGCTGCCGTGGTGGCTTCCGTCCTCAATGGCTACACAGACCGCGAAGTTCAAGTGCATACGTTGGGAGGCGGCCTCGAGATTTCCTGGCAAGCCAATAATTCGCTTTGCTTGAAAGGCCCGGCCAGATTTATTTGTCATGGGGAATATTGCTATTCGGAAACGAGTGGATAATTTCGCTTGGCAGTCTTGGACCGCTGGCCGGAGTTTTGGACATCTTGACTGTGGGGGAGGGGGAGGGCGCCCGGTCTGGTTTCCTCTTGAATGAGGGGTCATAA
>QHZQ01000053.1 GCA_003224725.1 Acidobacteriota bacterium
AGGGTGTCCAGCGGAATCTCACGTTCCAGCAGCTCCGTAACAAGCATATGCACTGGTCTGCTAGGTTCCCATTCGACCAGATCCCTCTTTGCCCTTAAAGGTAAGCGGGAGATCATCTCTTCCACCGTGGGAGCTTGAAGCGGACTCGGCGACGCAAGGAAGTGGGTTCCCTTGTCCCCAATCGAACGAAAGGCTTTCACGTGCGGAAACGATCTTTCGAGGGACCTTGCCACAGCCTGAAGAATCTTGGTCTCTCCTGATGGGAACCACTGCTGCAGGAGTCCCTCTTTCCTGAGTCGTCTTTTGACCAGGGAATAAAATTCCTCCGAATACAAAAGGCTGGACCCAGCAGCCTCCGGTGGAGGAGGAGGATCGAGAGTTATCAAGTCAAAGGTCTCCGTTGTTCTTTTCAAGAATCGCCGGCCATCGTCAATAACGATCTGCCCGTTTGGATCTTTGCTCAACGACTCCGCATCGCTGAAGTAGTAGCCAAAGGCTTCTTTGACACTGGGAACCAATTCTACGGCCGTCACCTTTATGCCCCAACTCATCAAGGAGCGAAACGTTGTACCCATCCCAAAACAAATGACCAAGGCCGACTGAGCGGGATGATCCAAGAAAGCCAAGGGCAAATGGGCCATTACCTTTGTGGCAGGGGTCAATTCGGTGATTCCAATTCCATTGACCAATAATTGCTTGTCCATTCCAGTGCCTGTTGAAATTACCGTGGCTGCGTAGTCTCTTCTAACTACTCTGATTCCGTCGGATTCTCCTTGCTCGTAGGTGGTGATGAAGAGAAGCGAGATCATAAGGAGCACCAAGGCTGAAGATCCAAAAGCTGCTCTCCAAGCGGGCTTCAAGGTGCCGGATTGACAATAGGTCAAAAAATAAAACAGGAATGGAACTCCCAGAAGTACCATCGATATTTTGACACCGAGCTGGGGTAGAAGTACATAGCCAGCGGAAATCGGGCCCAGAATTGAGCCGAGAATATTAACAGCGAATGCGCGGCCGGCGCGCTCGGGATAGCCTGACGAATACTGATCAACCAGCTTGGGTGTGAGATAGCCCAAGGAAGAACAAAACGGGAAGACGCTTAGGAGTACTCCCAATTCTTTCAGGTGCGCGCGGGGGTCACCGAAAAGAAGCGGGAGGAAACCAAATATGGAAAGCCCGGCGATCAGTTGGGCAGTGGATAAGACTTTCTTTCGTGCGATATGCTTGCGATAGAAATATGAGCCGAACCAAGTGGCCAAGAGATAGGTGGTCAATAAGAGAGCGAAAGAGTAAATCGTGGTTTTCAGCACGGGAGTAAACGCCCGCGTCCAAACCACTTCCATGGCCATTGAAATGAACCCGGTTGTGAAAAGCAGAGAAAAAACGAGTCCGGGCTTGCGGGCGGAAAGGACCGATTTACGGGACAAGACAAGCGGCGCGCTGGCTGAAGTCTGCGGAGCGGCCATACGTGGGTGGCTAAGGCCAATCATGAGGCTGATGAAGGCAATCGCAAAATTCGACGACGCGGCCACCCACAAGGTATCGTTAAACCCCAGCATCTCCACAAGCGCACCCGCTGTCAGCGCTGCTCCAGCCATGGCACCCAGGACGTTGGCCAGATAAAGAAAGCTAAAACTGGTGTTACTTGCGTCATCCATTCGCCCTACAAAGGACATCATCACGGGAAAAGTGGCACCCATGAGGAAGCACCAGGGTAAAATCGAAAAAGTGATGATCGAAGCGGAGAGCAGAAGGTACCCGGCAGAACTCATTTCTCCGAGTGAGAGTAAGCTGGTTTCTCCGATTGAAAAGAACCTTGGCACAACGAAAGCCCCAACTCCTATAAGGACTTCGGCCAGCCCGTAGAAAAACATGGCCGATATGCCGGTCTTTTGAGTCAAACTCTCAATCCACTTTCCACCAGCCCATGACCCCAGTGAAAGCCCCAACATAAAGACGGAGATAACCACAGACAGTACAGGAGTAATAATGCCAAAACTTGCAAAAGCCAGTCGTATCCAAACGATTTGGTACAGAAGGCCACAAAATCCCGAAACAAAAAAAAGGACCCCAAAAAGCTTGGTCGTGTACCTCAAATCCAACATAAGACCTTAGCTTATCCGTGTATTTGGATACTGACTTAGGGGCGAAATCTCTTCTGGGATTGAAACTGGCTATTACTCGTAACTTAGACCCCACCGGACTTTCTGAGCGGAAAAGATTAGCGGCGGTATCCACAGTTCAGTCTAGGCAACAGGCATTCGTGGCCCAAAAGATAACCACCCCGATGGAATGAGAGTCTACCGGGGAAGTCTTCTGATTTTCAAGCATTGAAAATCAAAAAACCTGCTAGAAATTCTGCACCAATTGCAATACGCTTCGGGTAGGCAACTGAGGCGAATGAGGGACTGAACCGTATGAACCAATTTGAGCGTGGTCGAGGCTGGATCATTGCCATTGATGGGCCCTCTGGAGCAGGAAAAAGCACGGTGGCAAAAGAGATCGCAAGGAGATTGGGATACTTATATATCGACACTGGCGCTATGTATCGAGCGATAGGTCTGAAAGCCTTGCAAAAAAATTCCCGCTTGGATGACACCCAACAGATCATCACTATAGCTTGTAACTCCAAGCTCGAACTCAAATTCTTCCATGGACGCTCTCAAGTGTGGCTGGATGGAATGGACGTGACTGAGGCCATTCGGGCGGAACCGGTCAGTCAGGCAGCTTCGATCGTCTCAAGTATTTCGGAGGTCCGCAAGGTATTAGTGAGGACTCAGCAAGAACTGGGCGCAGCAGGATCGGTGGTAATGGAAGGGAGAGACATCGGAACCAAGGTTTTTCCCAATGCCGACTTGAAGATTTTCCTGGATGCCACCGAAAGGACTCGAGCCCAACGTCGTTTTGAGGAAAACAGACGGAAGGGAGCAAAGTCGACTTTGGATGAGACTATCGCAGAGATTCATGAGCGTGATCAACGCGACAGTCTCAGGTCCGATTCCCCGCTGACTCAGGCCGCAGATGCGGTCTACATTGATACCTCAGGAAAGAGTATTGGGCAAGTGATACAGGAAATCTTGGGGCTGGTACAAAGATTGCCGGGCAGCGAAAAAACGCGGTAGACTGTGTGAATGTCACTCCAAGTTTGAATTGGAGGGATCCATTAGATTGTGATCCTACTCACCAAATGACCGCCTAACAGAACTAGTTTTCGCTCTTGATTCATCCTCCGTTGCTCATCGAGGCCAGGAAATCTGCATTGGTTTTCTTCTTGGAAAGTCTTTCCAACAAAAGTTCCATTGTTTCCACTGGCGAGAGCGGATTGAGGACCTTTCTCAAGACCCAAACTCGATTCAGTTCATCCTTCGGCAACAACAACTCTTCTTTGCGGGTACCCGAACGATTGATATCGATAGCCGGGAAAACTCGTTTTTCTACCAGCTTCCTCTCCAAATGGACTTCCATATTGCCGGTGCCTTTGAACTCTTCAAAAATCACATCATCCATGCGGCTGCCGGTGTCGATGAGCGCGGTAGCAATGATGGTCAGGCTGCCGCCTTCCTCAATATTCCGGGCTGCTCCGAAAAACCGCTTGGGGCGCTGCAAGGCGTTCGAGTCGACACCGCCAGAGAGAACCTTTCCTGAGGGTGGAACAATCGTATTATACGCTCGGGCCAATCGCGTGATGGAATCCAGGAGGATGACCACATCTCTTTTGTGTTCGACCAGTCGTTTGGCTTTCTCAATCACCATTTCGGCCACCTGGACGTGACGGGTAGCAGGTTCATCAAAGGTAGAACTGATCACCTCCCCATTAACAGAACGCATCATGTCAGTCACTTCCTCGGGCCGCTCATCAATGAGTAGCACAATTAAGATGATTTCCGGATGATTCTGGGTAATGGAATTGGCAATGGTCTGCAGTAGCATGGTTTTTCCAGTGCGAGGTGGCGAGACGATTAAGCCACGCTGGCCTTTGCCAATCGGGACCATCAAGTCCATCACCCTGGCGGAAAGGTTGTCGGAGGCGGTCTCCAGTTTAATCCGCTCGTTGGGATAGAGTGGTGTGAGGTTGTCGAAAAAGATCTTGTTGCGGGCAACATCCGGATGCTCGAAATTAATGGCTTCCACCTTGATCAGGGCAAAATATCGCTCTCCATCCTTGGGAGGACGAATTTGTCCGGAAACCGTATCACCAGTGTGGAGATCGAACTTACGAATCTGTGAAGGCGAGACGTAAATGTCGTCTGGACCGGGAAGATAGTTGTAGTCCGGGGCTCTCAAAAAGCCGAAGCCGTCGGGAAGGGTTTCCAACACCCCCTCGGAAAAAATCAATCCGTTCTTTTCCGTTTGTGCTTGCAGGATTTTAAATATCAGCTCCTGCTTGCGCATTCCCGTGGCGCCGGCCACATTGAGGTCCTTAGCGATCTGTGTTAGGGTCGCAATATTCATTTCCTTGAGTTCGGCAATATCCATACAAACTCCTTAAAATAACCTTCATCGCAATCAGATGCGGCGGGTTTCTAAATTGAAATCGATTAGAGATTTTGAAACTGAACGAATGGTCTCGATAAAATGGCTCGTTTTGGAAACTAGAGTTGGTTACGAATGAGATGATGTCATCTTGATATGGGGATGAAGCAGCGACCACACTGTGTCGTGGCCCAGTTTCTTAACCGCCGAAAACGCCACCACCGGTTTTCCACCGGAAAACCTCTGCGCGTGCTGGAGCGACTTTTGTAACTCCATTCTGGATAGCTTATCGGCTTTTGTAGAAACAACGAAGAAAGGTAGGGAATTTTGCTGCAACCACTTTAGCTTGTAGAGGTCCTGTTCCGTTGGACCTATTCTGGAGTCAACAATCAAAATGCGGATTGCCAGTTGCTTCCGACCCTTCAAATAGCATTCAATAAGATCCTTCCAGGATTGCTGCAGAACCTGAGGAACTTTAGCATAACCGTAACCAGGCAAATCTACAAAGAAAAATTTTCCGTTGATCTTAAAAAAGTTGATCTGCTGGGTGCGGCCTGGAGTGGAACTGGTATGCGCCAGCCTCCTTTGCCTTAAAAGACTGTTAATGAGACTTGATTTGCCGACGTTGGAACGACCAATAAATGCCACTTCGGGAAGGTTTTCCTGCGGGAACTGGGCTGGAAATGCAGCACTGCAGACCAATTCGGCAGATAAAATCTTCAATGGGTCACGGATTCCTGGGGAAAATCTTTGTCGATTGAATTATCAAACTGGTCGATCTTTTCTTCCTTCTCTTCTAAAACCTGGATCGATCCTTCCAGAGCCACCTTGAGGACTTCATCCATGGTCTCTACCAAATTGACAGAGAACTGATCTTGTATATTCTGGGGAATCTCCGACAGATCTTTTTCGTTGTCTTTCGGCAGGATGATTGTTCTTATACCGGCCCGATGGGCTGCCAACAGCTTCTCCTTGACACCGCCAATCGGGAGCACTTTGCCGCGCAGAGTAATCTCCCCGGTCATGGCTACATCACTGCGAACCGGAATTTTGGTTAAGGCGGACACCAACGAAGTCGCCATGGTAATGCCGGCGGAAGGTCCATCCTTCGGAATAGCTCCTTCCGGTACATGGATATGCAAATCATAGCGCCGATAGAAATCCCGGGGAATTCCAAGCAGGTTGGCGCGCGAACGAACATAACTCATAGCGGCCTGAGCCGATTCTTGCATAACGTCCCCCAGCTTGCCGGTCAAGGTCAGTCGTCCTTTGCCATCCATAAGAGAAGCTTCAGTCGCCAAGACTTCACCGCCCACTTCGGTCCATGCCAAACCCGTGGCCAATCCTACTTCGTTCTTCTCTTCGGATTTAGTATTGCGGAACTTGATGACGCCTAAATAATCCTTCAGACTTTCAGGGGTTACCTTGATCGTGATATTTGTCCCATCTTTGACCACCTTCTTGGCAACCTTGCGGCACACAGAGGCAATTTCACGTTCCAGATTCCGCACTCCCGCTTCCCGAGTGTAGTTTTGAATAATCTTCAATATGGTTTCATCCGTGAAAGAGATATGACTCTCATTCAAGCCATTTTGGGTGAGCTGCTTCTTCACTAGGTAACGCTTGGCTATTTCCAGTTTTTCCGCTTCGGTGTAGCCGGAAATTCGGATGATCTCCATTCGATCTTGCAGGGGTTGAGGAATGGTATGAATCACATTAGCCGTGGCGATGAACATGACCTGAGACAGATCGTATTCAACATCCAGATAGTGATCCACAAAAGTATGATTCTGTTCCGGATCCAAAACCTCTAACAAGGCTGCAGAAGGATCGCCCCGAAAATCCATGCTCATCTTGTCGACTTCATCCAGAAGGAACACAGGGTTCTTGGTTCCGGCTTTCTTCATCATCTGAATAATTTGACCCGGTAAGGCACCAATATAAGTCCGCCGGTGTCCGCGAATTTCGGCTTCATCTCGCACACCTCCCAGGGAAAGGCGAACGAATTTTCTGGCTGTAGCCCGGGCAATGGAAGTTGCCAGCGAGGTTTTTCCCACTCCAGGCGGGCCAACAAAACAGAGGATCGATCCCTTGGGATTCTTGACCAGCTGCCGGACAGCTAGAAACTCGATGATGCGTTCCTTGATTTTTTCCAGCCCGTAATGATCGGTCTCCAGAATTTTTTCAGCGCGTTCAATATTGTGAATTTCTTTGGAGCGCTTTTTCCACGGAACAGCCAGCAACCAGTCAATATAATTTCTGGAAACCGTGGATTCCGCCGACATCGGAGGCATCATCTCCAGCCGCTTCAGCTCCTGCAACGCCTTTTCCAGGGTCTCCTTAGGCATGCCAGCGGATTCAATTTTCTTTTTCAGCTCATCAATTTCTGATTTCTCGTTGCGTCCTAACTCTTTCTGGATCGCTTTCATCTTCTCATTGAGATAATACTCCTTCTGCGCCTTCTCCATCTGCCGTTTCACTCGGGAGTTAATGGCGCGATCCATGTTGAGCTTCTCAATTTCAACGTCCAGAACATCGCATACCCGATTCAGTCTTTCCGCCGGATTGAAGATTTCCAGCAACTGCTGCTTTTCTTCTATGCTGATGCTAAGGTTTGCGGCGATCGTGTCTGTGAGCCTGCTAGCGTCTTCCACTCTGATCGCAGCAATCATCGTATCGTAATTCAGATTCTGACTGAGTTTGACGTATTGCTCGAAAAGAGAGGTGGCTTTGTTGGCTAGCGCTTCGTTGGCGGCAACTGGGGTGTTGGCTTGAGGGGGAACTTTCAGAATTGCTCTTAAGTAGCGCTCCTCTTCCACTATCTGAACAGCTTTGGCCCTCTCCACACCCTCCACCAAAACCTTGATATTGCCATCAGGCAGACGGAGACTTTGAACAATATTAGCAATCGTCCCCACCGAATAAATCTCGTTGGGTTTGGGGTCGTCGACAGAAGCATCGTGCTGAGTGGCAAGAAAAATCCTTTTATCGCCACTGAACGCCAGCTCTAAAGCCTTGACGGAAGCAGGTCTCCCAATGACAAAAGGGATCATCATGTAGGGAAACAAGACTACATCCCTGATGGGCACCATGGGTAAAGCAAGCAGATCGGACTTGTCTTTGGATTTATTGAACATTCCTGATTAATTGCACCTAATGATTGAGGTTTGGAATCGGTCCTTCCAGCTCTCCTCATGGTTTCATGAGTCCCTGTCAACGCTGCGCTTCCCATTCCATCGCGAAATGGGCGGGCTAAGTTTTAACCTGCCTTTTCAAGCAGTGAAAGATCGATCCGGTTTGAGATTACCATATCCTTCGTGACTACAAACTCCTTGACTTTACGCTGAGCAGGCAAGAAGTACATCAGGTCTAGCATTAAGTCTTCGATAATAATCCGCAATCCTCTCGCGCCCACCTTTCTCTGTTGTGCTAGGTCAGCGATGGCGTCCAGTGCTTCTTCCTCGAAACGAAGTTTCACACCTTCGTATTCAAAGAGCTTTTGATATTGTTTTATAAGGGCATTCTTAGGTTTTGTCAAAATCTCCACCAGGGCCGCTTTATCGAGGTCACCCAACGTTCCCACCACGGGCAGTCGCCCCACAAACTCCGGAATGAGGCCATACTTGATTAGATCTACTGGCTCCACCTGTTCCAACAGGGCCAGGTTTCTGCGGTGCTGTATTTTCTTAACCTCTCCACGAAAACCCAAGGTCCTCTTCCCTGTGCGGCGCTCGATAACCCTCTCTAACCCGACAAAAGCGCCGCCACAAATAAAGAGGATATTCGTGGTATCGACCTGGGTAAATTCCTGATGTGGATGCTTGCGACCACCCTGAGGGGGAACATTAGCCACCGTTCCTTCCAGGATTTTCAATAATGCCTGTTGCACGCCCTCCCCTGAAACATCTCGCGTGATGGAAGGATTTTCGTCTTTGCGGCAAATCTTGTCCACTTCATCAATATAAATGATTCCATGCTGACAGCGCTCAACATCACCTCCGGCGTTTTGCAATAACTTGAGAATGATATTTTCCACATCTTCGCCGACATATCCCGCTTCAGTTAACGTAGTCGCATCCACAATGGCAAAGGGCACACTGAGTCGCTTCGCCAGAGTTTGAGCCAACAAGGTCTTTCCCGTGCCTGTGGGCCCAATTAGTAAAATATTACTCTTGTTCAATTCCACATCGCTACGACGTTTGGCCAATTCTATCCGTTTATAATGATTGTATACGGCAACTGCAAGTTTTTTCTTAGTGGTCTCTTGACCAATGACATATTCATCCAGGTAAGCCTTAACTTCGTGAGGCTTGGGAAGAGGATGGCTTTTCGCTTCACTTTCAACGACTTGATCATCATCGATAATGTCGTTACAAACCCGCACACACTCATCGCAGATGAACACAGTGGGCCCTGCGATCAATTTGCGCACATCGTTCTGACTCTTGTTGCAAAAAGAGCAGCGTAAGGACTCTTCACCATTGTTTTTTTTCATGCCACTTCCCTCCAGAAGATAAGACTTCCCTCAACTCCGAACCACTTTTCATTTGTCAAGATTGTCTTCGGCGGAAATCGAAGAAAGGGCCTGTCCTTTGGCGGTCATTCGTGTCGAACAATAACTTGATCCACAAGGCCATACTGTTTTGATTCTTCCGCGGTCATGATGTAATCACGATCGACATCATGTTCTATTTTTTCCAAA
>QHZQ01000011.1 GCA_003224725.1 Acidobacteriota bacterium
AATATGGCACTCAATGGTTGAGACTAGACTCTCCCCTCCTTGCTCTTGCTGGTTGGCTTGTCCCTTCGACTTTCCTCGATTCCGCCAAGGAACCAACTCGAAATTGGTCTGTGGTCCATGAAAGCTCCATCTAGTATAGTTCTTCCCTTGTTTGTCGGGTTTTGTTATCTCTGCAGTCAGGGGCCGCTTCCGTCTTCTCTCATCGACTGTTCCCCAGCAGCCCAGCGAGAGTTTTTAAAGGATCGCCTGAATTGTTTGCCATATTTAATTAGACTTACCCGCCGCCTTTGTGGTATCCTCCCTGCCTGGAAAGCTGTTCATCTTCGCTTAGGAGGAGCTCCATGCCCGCTTTTGATATCACGCTGGAAAAGTTTGTCGGTCCCGGCGGTTCCTTGCCCATTGACCAAGACGACGAAGTCAGCTTGAAACTGGCCATGCTCATCGAAGGGGAGTGCGGTCGGTTAGGTCCCACCCCGGTCGCCACCAAGTTTGGCTTCAGCCGCCAGCGCTATTTTCAACTCCGAAAAGCTTTCTTAGCCGAGGGAGCCCGCGGATTGATCAGCCTCCCCCGCGGACCGAAAACCAACTATCGACGCAGTGATGAGGTGGTCTGTCAAACCATCCGCCACCGCTTTCTCGATCCGGAAGCCTCTTCCGAAGTCATTGCCCAAAAACTTCGCCAAAGTGGCTTTGCCATCAGTAAGCGCAGTGTCGATCGGGTCTTCGCTCAGTTTGGTCTTCAAAAAAAAACTCTATCAGTATCACCCCCAGCGCGCCGTTCAAAACGTTGATACTTACCGCACCAAAACCAAGGTGCAAATCCAACCCGCCGATGCGGCCAGCCTCGAGCGAGGGGTGCGCCAGTTGCTGGCCGACAAAGTCTCGGGCGACATGGTGGGCCTCTGGCTGCTGGTCCCCGAACACCTGCGTCTGGGCACCTGGGACTTACTGGTCCGCTGGAGCGGCCAGCCCACCCCCCGGGTCGAACCCCGTCTGGCCCTGCAGTTGGTTCACGAGGCCGCCTTGTGTGTCACCGGTGTGCGCCAGTCTCGCTGCCTGAGCCAGAAAGGATTTGAACTGCTCCATGGCCTTCCCTTTGTCGCCACCGACCCAGCCATCCATGATTTGCTCGAGGCCCATACGGTGGCTGAGGCCGAAGCCCTGCAAAAGGCTTTGGGATGGCTGCGGCGGGCCCGCGGCCATTTCCGAGCAGAACTGTTGGCCATTGATCCGCATCGCCTCCGCAGTTATAGCCAACGCCTGATGTGTCGCTATCGCGGCGATGAAACCGCACGCCCTTTCAAAGCCGCTCCGACCTTCTTCTGTTTGGACGTCGATACTCACCAGCCCGTCTGTTTTACCCATGGCTCTTCCGCCTTGTCGGTCACTCAAGCCACACCCCCGCTGCTGGCTCTAGCCGCCGATATCTTAAACCCTCACCCCCAACAGCCCCGACCGCTGGTGATGGCCGATAGCGAGCATTACACCACGGCCCTGTTGGACCATCTCTGCCAAAATACCCCCTTTGATTTCTTGGTTCCCATGCCCGAGACGCGCTCGCTGCTCCAAGCCCTCCAACAGATTCCGGCTGATCAATTCCAGCGTCAGTGGGCCGGACTGGCCACCACTCAACGACCCTACACCCTGAAAAATAGTCAAGCCGGACCTTTCTGCCAACTCATCCAGCGTTGCGGCGAAAAGCCCCAGGACTATCGCTACAAGGCCTTTCTGGCCACCCGCTCCCACCGCCAGGTCGAGGATCTCACCCTCCACTTCCCCAAACGCTGGCATGTCGAAGAGTTCTTCAATGCTCATCAAGCCCTGGGCTGGAAAAGGGCTGGCACCCGCAACCTCAATATCCGTTACGGTCAAATGTCGATGGCCCTCATCGCCCAAGCCGTGCTCCATCAGTTGCGTCAACGGCTGGCTGAACCTTACTCCAGCTGGGACGCCTCTCACCTGGCTCGGGCCGTCCTTCATGGCCTCGATGGCGATATTCGCGTCGAGCAGGACACCATCGTCGTGACCTTCTACAATGCCCCCCATGCTGATCAACTTCGCCCCCACTACCAGCACTTGCCCCAAAAGTTGGAGCAAGAACAGATTGACCCGCGCATCCCCTGGCTTTACCATTACAAACTGGACTTCCGCTTCAAGTGATCGATCCCAAGCCCGCTGGAAGTCTAATTAATTGCCTCCAATAAATCATTGTGAGTGAGGGGCAGCCTGGCCCTTGACACAAATTTGACCGAACGGTGAACTTTGTCGCCACCAAGTAACCGTAGTGCCGCCTTTAGGACAACGGAGGCCGGTACGATTAATCCCAAAAACCTTCGACTTTTTTAGGCCACCGGTAGTCTAAAGCGTTATGACTGGCCAAGAAGACGCAGCCGTTGAACCGCACTTATGGAAGAGACCTTGGATTCAGCGATTTCAAAAGACCAGAGTGTAGACGCAAAGCCATTCGACAGCATTCAAGAAGCCCACTGGGTGGCGGCTAGCCAGCGTGGCGACGCTGTAGCCTTCAACCGCCTAGTCCTCAAATGGGAGAAATCCATCTACAACTTGACATTGAGAATGCTGCAGGACCCGGATGAAGCTGCCGAGACTTCCCAGGAGGTTTTTCTGTGCGCCTTTAAGAACATCCGGCGTTTTAGGCACAAGGCAAAATTCTCCACCTGGCTTTATCGAATTGCTTGCAATCAGTGTCTCTCCCGGCTCAGACGGCGACCGCCGGGCGTTCAATATTCTTTGGATGACACCAGTCCGGGGAATCTGATTGGTCAAAGTTTGCCCTTTCGGGAGTCCCATGAAGGAGAGTTCTTGCGGGAAGAAAGTCGAAATCGGGTGCGTCGCGCGCTAGATCATTTGCACCCGGACCAAAGAGTGGTGGTAGAACTGAAGTTCTTTCAGGATCTGACTTTTGAAGAAATTGCGGGGGTTATTCAGCTCCCCTTGAGCACGATCAAATCCAGGCTCTATACGGGACTGGAGCTCTTGAAAGTAAGACTGGGACGCGCATCCTTGAAGGTATCACGGAGGTAGAAGCATGACAATGCAGTGCGAGGACCATCGAAAAAAAATTTGGGAGACTTTGCTCGGAGATGTCAGTCCCGCTGAGCAAGAGAGCTTGAAGACCCATCTAACTGAATGTCCGTCCTGTTCCCAGGAACAGGACGTTGCCGTCGATACGGTTCAGCAGCTCCGTTCCACTACGGATGTCCCCGTACCTCGCCACTTCTTCGTCTATCCTGGGAAAGCTCGCTTCTCACCCTGGTCTCTCTTTCAGAGTCTGAGTCTGGCCTGGAAAGCGGCCGTGATCATGATAGTTCTGGCAATGGGAGGCCTGAGCGGCTTAGCCATGGCAAATTTCCAGGGTCAGGCGGAGACCATCAGTTTTGGTAAGCCGCCTGAACCTAAAGTCGTTCACACCGCTCCTTCCGTAAATGTCGAGGCCCTGAAAACGGACTTGCTTCGAGTGCTGGAAGAAAGGTCCCATCAGGAACATCAGGCATGGGTTCAGGACATGCGCAAGGAGCTGGCTCGCTCTAGCCTGGCGCTGACTCGAAAACAGCAGAAATTGGTGGATACTGCTCTGGCAGGTCTCGAGGCCCAAGTGGACCATCAGCTCAGGACGCGAGAGTTGGCCCTGCAAGCAAGCTGGAAACAGTCTATGACTGATTTGTATCAAACGGTTCAGGCTCAGCGAAAACAGGATCTGGTGCTGACCAGGAATCATCTTGACCGCTTGGCCGTTCAGGGACAAATGAGGAACCATCAGACGGATGCTATTTTGGAGACTCTACTCCAGGTGGCCGAAATGAGGATGAACCACTGAGGAGTGCATAGAGAGGGCGAGCCTCCTGGCGGGCCCTTGCCCTAGCATGTCCTTGCCACCTGAGGCTCGGCGGGAGCCTCGCCTTCCGGGCAATAAATTTCACTTTTGAAAGGTTCACGGCCGTGTTCACTCTCGCTGTGAACAAGGAGACCGATATGCGAAAGCATCACTTGGGTTTGATCATTTTAATCAGTCTGGCACTGCTTTCCTGGGAAGCCACGCCCAGCAGCCAGTCTCAGCTCTTTGATTCGAAAAAGTCCCGGCAAGAGATGGAAATCATGAAAGGCATCTTGCGCACGACTTTGGATTTTGCCGCCAAAGAATTCCCTAGTCCCGATTCCGACACCAAGAAAAATAAGTTTTTCCTGAACTTCGGCGGATTACCCAATATCAGTGCCTTTTATCTCTATGGTCAAGGCGCTGTCTTCACCATCCCCACCTCCAGTTTGCACCGATCCCTTAACGCCAGCCTGAAGGCGGTGACCTCGTCGCTGGCAACCTTAGACAAGCGGTTACAGGACCAGAAGAACATGTTCTTAGAAGGTCAACTGGAGGATCGGATCCAGGAGGAGATGGAACGAGCTCAAGAAGAGGTGGAGCACGCCCAAGAGGAGATGGAGCGGGCCCAGGAAGAAGCGGAGCAGGGACTTAATGAAGATGCCTTCGGGGTCGTTCCAGGGGGTGTTGGAGGAGGTGTGGTCGGCGGTGTTCCGGGAGGTGTGGCCTTGGCGTTGCCGCCCGGAACCCCAGCTCCACCGCAGGCTCCCGCTATGCCTCCAACTCCCGCCGTACCTCCAACTCCCGCTGTACCTAAGGTTGCGCCGCAACGGGTTCACCCCGGCCCCGCTCAAACAAAAGTATCCCCGGAAAAGAGAGAAGAGCTCCGCAAGCGCCTGGCTGAAGCCCAGGAAAAGGTCAAGAAACGTCAGGAACAACTGGAGCTCAGCCAGACAAAATTTAGTGAACAATTAGCTGAAGTCAAAGTCTATCTCATCGAGGCCCTGGCCAACCATGGAGATTCCCTGAGTGTAGTCAAGCCCAGCGAGTATATTAATCTCATCCTGGCTGATGATGGGGGAGAGCCTTTCTTTCATGGGTTTGGCGAACCAAGAGAGAGGCGGGAAGTCATATCCGTTCAAAAATCTGTCATCATGGATTACAAAGCAGGCAAGCTAAGCCTGGACGGTCTCAAACAAAGGGTGCTGGATTACAACAATTAACCCGCCAAGGGCCAGGGTCCCATCAAAGTTCCCGACTACCCCCTCACGGTCGGGCTACTGAGCACATCGAGGCTCAAGTCAGTAGCCCGCGCGTCAGCAAGGGCTGTGCCTCAATCACTTACCGGACTTTGACGGAACCCTGAGCCAAAGGCTGACGCCCTTGATATCCGGTTCGTCGTCATCGTCGTTCTCGTCCTCGAAATCCAAAGCCGACTGCGACGACGAGAACGAGAACAACGACGATTGCGTAAACGAGAACAAAAATTTTCTTCCCCTCAAGCGTGAACTCCGGGGTGTAGATCGGAGCCAATGTCAACTCCGGGCAATTCCTCGCGGATACCCAGGCGGACGCGGACCCGGTGTTGGGCTCCGTCATCGCGCAAGGGTATTTTGGCTTCAGGCAACCGCTGATCATCTAACTCGATCCATGCCACACCTCGGCCCAATCGGTCAGGATTTTCGACTGTAATATCGTACCAGGAGGATTGGTAGCGATAACGTAACCTATAGTCCGGCCAGTTTGCGGGAATCACCGGGTCGAGGACCAGGGTATCTCCTCTGAGCTTGAATCCAAGAATCTCTTCCACCCAGATACGATACATCCAACCGCTGGAGCCCGTGTACCAGGTCCAACCGCATCTTCCCACCTGACCTTTGAGGGCGTAAACGTCGGCAGCTATTGCGTAGGGTTCTCCCCGGTAGCGAGCCACCTCTGTTGGCGTGTGTGTATGCTCAACCGGGTTTAGCATTCGCAAGAGCTCGACGGCACGGTCGCCGTCACCTTGGCGCGCGAAGGCTAGAGCGGTCCAGAGAGCTCCATGGGTGTACTGGCCGCCATTTTCCCGCACTCCGGGCGGGTAGCCCATGATGTAGCCTGGATGCGAAAGTGAGCCATCGAAAGGGGGTGTAAAGAGCAAAATCAATTTCTCTTCCTTTCGGACTAAGTGCTTCTCAACCGCCTCCAGGGCCTGCTTGGCCCGTACCGGATTGGCGGCTCCTGAGATGACCGCCCATGATTGGGGAAGAGAGTCTATTCGGGCTTCCAGGTTACTTCTTGAGCCCAAAGGTGCTCCATCGTCGAAATAGGCGCGGCGATACCACTCTCCATCCCAGGCGTTAGCCTCGACGGCTCCGATCAATTTCTGGATGCGACCTCTGTACGTCGCCGCCGCGGAGATTTCTCCTCTTAGCTCGCACAGCTCAGCGAAACTCTTCAAGACATCGATGAGAAACCAGGCGAGCCACACACTCTCACCCTGACCTGCGCTGCCAACACGGTTCATTCCGTCATTCCAGTCACCCGAGCCCATCAGTGGCAAGCCGTGGGGGCCGGCAGACAAGCCTTTCTCAAGAGCCCTCCGGCAGTGTTCAAACAACGATCCATCCTCGAGTGAGGGCGTGGGCAAAAGATAGACCTCGTGCTCGTGGGGTTCCAGGAGGCGTCCTTCGAGAAACGGGACCCGTGCGTCAAGAATCTCCCGATCCCCGGTTGACCGCACATATTGGGCCGTGACGTAGGGCAGCCACAGCAAGTCATCGGAACAACGACTGCGAATGCCTGCGCCGGAGGGCGGGTGCCACCAGTGTTGAACATCGCCCTCGACGAATTGGCGCCCGGCTGAGTGCAGAAGGTGCTCTCGGGCAATCTTTGGAGCCGTGTGGAACAAAGCCATTACATCTTGGAGTTGGTCCCGAAAACCAAAAGCCCCGCCGGACTGATAAAGCGCTGACCGTCCCCATATGCGACAGCTTAACGTTTGGTACAAGAGCCAACGATTGAGCAGGAAGTCCACGGCCAGATCCGGTGTCTGGACTTGCAAGGCCCCCAGGAGATGATTCCACCAGTCGCGGGTTGCGGCCAGCGACTCTTCCACAGAGACCGGGTCCTGATAACGCTCGACCAACTTGCGCACCTCTGGAACGTTGACCCCTTGTCCCAGCAAAAAAATGACCTCGGCGGTCTCATTTGGATCGAGCTCGATGCTTACCTGCACTGCCGCACAAGGGTCGAGGCCGGCTCCGGTTCGATTGGAAAGAGACTGGCGCTGGAGAGCGGCAGGCCGCGCCACCGATCCGTTGCGTCCCAGAAACTCATTTCGGTCGGCTGTAAAGCAGGAGGGCGCTGGTGTGCACGAGGCGAACGCGATCCGCCTGTCGAAGTCAGGATGGTAGGCATTGCGAGCCAACAGGGATCGGCTTTGGGCATCCCAGTTGGTAATGACGTGGGGCTGGGATTCCTCGCGGTCGGTACCTAGTGTCCACTCGGCATAGGCGGTGGCTGTCAAGCGGCGACGACGGGAGGACCGGTTGCGCAAACGCACCCGCTGCACGCGCAGCGGGGCACCCCCTTCATTGTCCATAGGTACGAAAGTCACCAGCTCTTGTTCGAGGGCATGGCTATTATGCTCAAAGACCGTGTAGCCTTGTCCGTGACGCGCTCGATAGGCATCTAACTCGCGGATGGGAAGCGCTGTAAGTGTCCAAAATACTCCGAGCTCCTCATCGCGAAGGTAGATCGCCTCTGAAGCCGCATTCGAAACCGGATCATTCAGCCAGGGCGTCAAGCGGTTGGCCTGACTGTTTCCATACCAGGTCGTTCCCTGACCCGACTCGCTGACCAGAGTACCGAATTCGGGGTTGGCGATCACATTGACCCAAGGCGTGGGGGTCTGATTCTCGGGACCCAGGTAGATGGCATATTCACGCCCGTCGGGTGTAAATCCGCCCAATCCGTTGAAGTAAGGCAATTCCAGGAATGGCAGGGGTGGAGAAGGTTCCTCAGCTATTTCTCTGTCCAACTGCAGACGCGCCGGCAGCTCTGTTGCTTCGAGCGCCCGACTCATCTGCTGGGCCAGCGAACCTCGGGCCGCCACCATTAAAGCGCGAGCCGAAGCCAAAAGAAGGGTCAAGTCCTGCTCTGGAATTAGTTCCACTGACCGCAGGAACACGCCTCCTGGCCGATCCACGCCGGTGTGTAGCGAGTGAGCTTGAATCATCCGGGTCAACTGGTTGTGAAGAGGCTGTTCATAACTGGGGGCTTCTTTGTTCAGAATTAGCAGGTCGGCCTTCAGCCCTCGGACCCTCCAGTAGGTGTGGGCGAGCAACACCTCCCGCACCAGGCTGAGGTCATTGGACTCATCCACAGTCACAACCAGAATCGGCAGGTCCCCCGAGATGCCATAGGCCCACAAATGGGATTGCCCCAAGGCATTACGGCGCAAACGCTCGGGGGGCGGGCGAAGTTGAGAGTTCGGATAAAGCATGTGACTGGCTAGCTGCTGGAAGCGCTGAGCCTCGTCCACCTGGATCCCCAAGTAACGGAATTCTAACTGAGCGTGAGTCCAGGCCAGTTCGAAGGCGCGGTTTGTGGCTTGCAATTCGCGGTACTTTTCAACCAGAGCCAGCGCGCGTTCACGCGACTCGGCAGCCATAGTGACAAAGGACAGCCGCTGTCGCTGTCCCGGCCTAATAGAGAGCCGCCGCCGCAAACTGAATATCGGATCGAGCACTGCTCCGCGGGAGTTTGACAGTTGTCCTTCCATGGCCGCGGCGTCTTCCGGACCCCGACCCCGGCCCAGGAAACGGACTCGATCGGTTTCGAATTGGAATGCGCTCCCTGAGGGGAGCGCCGGGGCAATCACATGGGCCGCCCATACCCCTTGATCCTCCGGTGAACGGGCTCGACGCCAGGCGAGCAGGGCACTACGGTCAGCCAGGGCCTCGGTCTGGACGAACAGCTTGCTGAAGGCCGGATGCGCACGATCCCCGTTGTGAGGCGCCAGAGCAAGTTCCATGTAACTTGTGAGCTCGAGATGTCGTGTCCGGGGTGAGCGATTGGTCAAGATGATACGCCGGATTTCGGCATCATCTTCAGGGGAGACTGCCACCTCGGTGACCGTTTCGATTTGGGCATCGCGCCGCCGAAACTCGACTCGATCGGCACTGAACGTGGCGGAGTAGCGCCGTTCTGGACGGTCGATGGGATGGTAGGTGGTTGACCAGGTGTCTCCACTTTCGAGATCTCGGATGTAGCAAAACGAGCCCCAGCCATCCCGCGTGGTATCAGCTCGCCAGCGGGTTATGTCGAAGTCGCGCCATCGGCTGTAGCCGCCTCCGGCATTGGTGATCATTAAAGTATAGGAGCCATTCCCGAGCAAATGAGTCCTGGGAATCGGCGTGTCTTGGGTGTTGACGCGAGAGGAGCCGGGAGCGGGCGCTGAGGAGATAAGGCGAGGGGTGGGCCGCTCAGGACCCGGGCTGAGGAACAGGGAAGGTGTGGGAGGAATGCGCTCAAAGAGCAAGGGTTCGCTGGCTCGAACACGCAAATCAGAATGGAAACGTTTCTGCATCACGCCGTCGTTGAGAGCGTTGTCGATTGCCAGCAAACTCATTCCCTGATGATGGGCCATGTAAGCATAAATAATAACGCCCCTCTCGCCTTCGGGACGACGCTGCCGAGTATAGTCCAGGGCTTCATAAAAACCTTTTCTGCCTTGCATGCCCACCTGGCTGAGTTTTTTTAGATTCGTCACCGCGGCCACTGGATCCACGAGCAACGCCAGGGCCGTAGAGTAAGGGGCCACCACCAGATCCTCTTCTAAGCCACGCTTAAGGCCCAGTCCTGGAACTCCAAAGGCCCGGTATTGGTAAGTTTGATTTGAATCCAAGGCGCTAAAGGCTGATTCGGATATGCCCCAAGGGATGCCCCGTTTCCTCCCATATTCGATCTGGAGATTAACTGACTCGCGGCAAGCTTGTTCGAGCAGGGAATTTTCAAAAGCTCGATTGAACAAAAGCGGCATGAGATACTCAAACATCGTACCGCTCCAGGAGAGCAGAACCCGTCGGCCATTGGACGAGACAAACGGTCGCCCCAGCGCCAACCAATGATCCACAGGAACATCACCGCGAGCAATGGCCACCAGGCTGGTAAGGCGTGCCTCACTGGCCAATAGGTCATAGTAAGAGGAATCCCGCAGCCCTGTTCCCACGTTGTAGCCGATCGAAAACACCTTACGGTCCGGATCGTAGAGAAACCGCAAGTCGATGCCTTCACCCAGGTGACGCATGCGGCGGACTAAGATTTCTGCCTGGTCGAGGATCTCACCGGCATGCCGTCGAGCCAGAGCAAACTTTTCCACCAAGCGATTTAGCCAAGCCTTAAACGGCAGGGGCATTTCGGGAACCTGGCCCTCCGCCTCCACCAGCGACGATAAGGACTTGAGCTCTTCTTCCGCCAGGGCTTTCAGCGAAGGCACCTGGAACAACTCCTGTTGCCTGGCTTTGAGCCAGTCCTCACCCAGCGAATGCCGGAGGGTTTCAGGCAGATTGGCCAGCTCGTCAACCCAAGGGAGGTAACAGTCGATAAACTTCGTCCAGGCGGTTGCCTGTTCTTGCAATTGCTTTGTCCAGTAAACACTTTCTTCCTGAGAGGACTGGTTCAGGTGCAATGCCTGGATCAAGTCTCGGGTTCGCAGGGCTGCTTGACGAATTCGCTGAATGAGCATGAGCAATCCGTTTGGCGAGTCTTCCAGGAGCCTGCTCATGTCGGTGATAACCTCCTCGGTCTCACGAGTGGCGGCACCCTCCTGAACCAATGCGGCATGTACCAGGGCCAGTGTGTCGAACAGGCCTTGCAGAACCTCAGGTCCGAGCAGCGGCTTCGAAGCCAGTTCCTGGCATCCCTGTTCCAATACCCAAAGGCTGGCCAGAAAGTTGCCGCTGTCCACGGTTGAGATATACCCCGGGCGTAACGGGCTGAGGGTCTGGATATCATACCAGTTGAGCAAGTGGCCCTGGTGGAGCTCGAGTTTATCGAGCGTATCCATAGTCGCCAGGGCGCGTTCAATGACATTGTCCGTTGTCAAATAGCCAAAGTCTCGGGCGGCCAATAGGGACAAGAGCCATAGCCCAATATTGGTCGGGGAGGTGCGTGGAGCCAGTTCAATCCGGAGGGCTTCCTGGGAATTATCCGGCGGCAGCCAGTTTGTTTCAGGTCCGACCAGATCATCAAAGAAACGCCAAGTTTGTCGGGCAACTTGCCTTAGGTACCGGCGGTCCTTTTTGGTTAATGACGGTGTCTTACGGGGTCGCTTCGACAGGTTCATCCGGTCGGTCACAATCGGCGAGAGGAGCCAGAGGACCAGGAAGGGCAGGGCAGCAGGCCAGGATGAGAAATTCCGATGAATTAACGTCAAGCTCATGGCTAGCGTCATGACCCACAGGATCCAGGTTTGCAGAACAAATTGGTTGACCCTGCGGGCGATGCGCCAATGGGTCACCTGGGCAGATTCCCATTCGAGCAAGTGTCGATGACTAACGAGGCGGCGATACCATACCCGGCCGATGGCGTCGATTGAAATCCAAGCCTGGTGCAGCAGTAAAGAAGCACCGACCACGGCTCGAGCCAGGTCTTTCGCCTGTTCGTGCCAGCCAGAAGGATTTCCTTGAAAGATCTGAACCAGCCGCGACCGCAGGTGCAGGAAAGCCGGGATGAGAAAGACCAGAGCAACCAACAGGCTCCAGTAAGAGGCAGTGGCTGACAAGAATAGCCAGCTTGCCGTTAGCAAGAAAACAGACGCCACTGAAACAAGGCTGCGACGTAAATTATCAAAGATTTTCCACCGGTTTATCACTGAGAGGGGATTTCGCTCACGGCCACCGTCGGCGGCGGGAACGTGTGGCAAAATCCAGGCGGCAATCTGCCAATCCCCACGAATCCAGCGATGCTGCCGGTGGCAGTAAGTTTGATAGTTGATGGGAAACTGTTCAAATAGTTCGATGTCCGTGGCTAGCCCAACGCGCACATAGGAGCCTTCAATGAGATCGTGGCTGAGCAACGATTCCTGGGGGAAACGCCGCGTCAGAAGGCGGTGAAATGACGGCACGTCATAAATAGCTTTGCCGTGATAAATGCCTTCGCCAAAAAGATCCTGGTAGACGTCGGACACTGCCTGGATATAAGGATCCGTTCCGGTTGCATCTGTAAAAAGGCGGGTAAAGTGGCTGGCAGTGGCACCAGGCAAGGTGATACTGACACGAGGCTGGATGATCGTGTAGCCACTGCTTACGACGCGTCTATCGGGAGCTATATGAGCCCGGTTGAGCGGGTGAGCGATGGTTTCCACCATTCGTCGGGCGGTACCGTGAGGCAGTTGGGTGTCGGCATCGAGGGTAATGACGTAACGAACGTTTTGCAAAAGAGCGGCCTTGCCGACTCGCAGAAAATCACCTAGTTCGGATCTTGTCTCGCCGTTCAGGTAACCATTCAGTTCCTCCAGCTTTCCCCGCTTGCGCTCCCAACCCATCCAGCAACCCTCGCTTCGGCACAAGTGTCTCTGGCGATGAAAGAAAAAGAATCGCTCTTTCCCATGGCGCGCGTTTAATTCTTCCATGCCTTGGACAGCGACGCGCAGCAGACCTTCGTCTTCCGGCATCTCGGGTTGGGGAGCGTCGCTAAA
>QHZQ01000678.1 GCA_003224725.1 Acidobacteriota bacterium
TCACGGCCGCTGTAACGGTAGGTCAACTTCTCGTGGTTGAGACCGAGCAGATGAAGAATGGTAGCGTGCAGGTCGTGAACATGAACCGGATTTTCAACCACCTTGTAGCCAAAGTCATCGGTGGCGCCGTAGGTAGTACCGCCCTTCACACCGCCACCCGCCAACAATACAGTAAAGCCATGGGGGTTGTGGTCCCGACCATTTTGCAATTGCTGATTTAGCTGGACTACGGGAGTGCGGCCAAACTCACTTCCACAGATGACAAGGGTCTCGCTCAGAAGCCCTCTTGACTTTAGATCTTCGAGCAAGGCCGCAATGGGGCGATCCGCCTGAAGTGCGAGTTTGCGATGATCTTCGATATCAGAATGGCTATCCCAGNNGAACCACGCGCACCCCACGTTCCACCAGGCGCCGAGCCATGAGACATCCTCTGGCAAAATCTCCGTCTCCATACCGCTCCCGGGTGGCCTCGCTTTCCCTTCGAATATCGAAGACGTCTGGGGCTTCGGTCTGCATGCGATAGGCAATTTCCATCGACTGGATGGTGGCTTCAAGTTGAGGCTCGCTGGTTCTCTTTTCCAAGTGGATGCGGTTCAGTTTTTCCAGTAGCTCGAGTTGCCGTTGTTGCTCAGACAAATTGAGTCGCTCGTTACGAATGTCTTGAATGAGTTTGTCGGGATTGCTCTCTTTGTTGGAAATATAGGTGGCCTGGTAGATGGCTGGAAGAAACGCGGAATTCCAGAGCGGGGGTCCCACCACGGGCGTTCCAGGGCACAGCACTACGAAGCCCGGCAAGCTCCGGTTCACGGAGCCCAGCCCATAGGTAATCCAACATCCCAGCGACGGACGGCCCGGCTGCGTATGGCCACAGTTCATCAAATACAAGGATGGCTCATGATTGGGCACATGAGCGAACAACACAGACGTCGTCGATGCGTTCAGCTACGCGGGGAAAAATTTCACTGATCTCGATGCCACTTTGCCCGTACTTCTTGGAGCTGAAAGGCGACTTCATCAAGTTGCCGGTCTTCTGTTCCGTTTCGATAGTCTCGCCAGGGTAAGCTTGGCCGTGGAATTTTTGCAGCATGGGTTTGGGGTCAAAGGTATCGACTTGCGACAGCCCGCCGTTGAGGAACAAGAAGATCACATGCTTGGCCTTGGCTGGGAAATGAGGTTCCCTGGGCTCGAACGGACTGGTCAAATTCTTCGCCGTGGCAGCCTCGGACAAGGAATTGCCTAGCACGCTCGCCAGTCCCACTACCCCAAACCCGCTGCCCATTCGACAGAGAGCCTCTCGACGGGTGAGAGGGGGGAGAATAAGGTTATGTCGCATTGAAGTATCCTCCTGTCGTATCGTCGTATTCTCTTGTTGATGCTTTATCCATCGCCTGCGGCTCAATCCACAAAAAGAAACTCATTGGCACTGAGCAACACCTGTGCGTACTGCCACCAAGCCGGGGCAGCCGCAGATTCGCTTCTTCGAACGTTTTGGAGGAAATCCAGGCCCAGCTGCATTTCAGAATCGGTGGCCTCGCGCGCGTAGAGAAGTCGGTAGGCCTTCTGGATTCTGGCTAAGTCGCCCGTGTCGCCATCAGCCAGGCGAGTAGCCAGTTGCTCGGCCTGGCGCCAGATCAAGCCACTGTTCAGGAAAAAGAGACGTTGCAGCGGCACATGCGTAATGTTTCTCTTCTCGTTGGTGGACCTGGCATCCGGGAAGTCAAAAGTAGCTAATCGATTGTTCGGTTTGAACCGGCTAACACTGGCATAGACCGTGCGCCTGCGGTCCTCATCCGTCAACTCACTGGAAGGGCCTCCGAGAATCGGGTCCAGGTTTCCAGTGACGAACAGAAGTGCATCGCGTAACGCCTCCGCATCCAGCCGGCGATGATTGGCACGCCAAAAGAGCCGGTTGTCCGGGTCCTCGGTGAAATTTCTTTCTGAAAACTCGCTGCTCAACTGATACGTGGCTGAGAGCATGATTTCTCGGTGCAGCGTCTTGATTGAATAGTTACCGGCAATGAAACGATCGGCGAGGTACTCCAGCAGTTCTGGATGAGTTGGACGCTCTCCCAGTTGGCCAAAGTTGCTGGGAGTGGCCACAATGCCTCGGCCAAAATGATAATGCCAAATGCGGTTGGCCATGACCCGCGCCGTCAGAGGGTGATTGGAAACTGCCTCGGCCAGCTCAAGCCTGCCGCTCCCCTGACGGAAGGGAGCTGGTTCTCCCTGGCTTAGCACAGCCAGAAAGCGCCTTGGCACCTCCTCCCCTAGATTGCGAGGGTTGCCGCGCAGATTGAGTTTTGCATTTCCCGGATTGCGGGTGTCGCAAGCGCCGTGTACATAGGGATACTTGGGCGGCAGCGCCCTCTTGAGCTGCTCCAACTCCGCTCGCATCGAGTCTAAATAGCTCTTCCACTCTCCGCTGAGAAAACGATCGAGCTTCTCGCCCGTATATAGGAGAATCCCACTCAATTTCTTGGATGGTTCTTCGCTCGAGCTCTTCTGCTCCACAAAGAGATCACTCCACAGGAGGAGCTTATTTCTTTCTAAGGGACGGATCGCGTCGCTGCAGCCTGGGCAGTAATCCTCATAGGTGACAAAGCG
>QHZQ01000012.1:0-2127 GCA_003224725.1 Acidobacteriota bacterium
TATTTATGAACGGTAGAACGGATGTGGCGCCGATCGTCACGAGCTCGGGCGCCCCCTCCGCTCCACCGTCTCTCATTGAGGGTGGTCTGGCGAGGACGGCGACCCAGGGCGCCGCTGACGCTTTGCCCTGGGCTAGCTTATTGCCGCCCTTCAGGCGGTCTCCTGCGAATAAAGAATCAACGGCCAAAGCCTGGGCCGGGATATGGAAGAGGTCGTGAAAGACCCAGAGATTTGCTCCCACTTGCAGAAATGAACAAGGACAAGAATGAATGAAATATGATAGTTTTTAAGGCCTTGCTTCTTAAGCGATGGATGATCTATGGTCTTAACTGAGACTGCCAAGCGTTGGCTTATTTGGTCTGGGGTTGTCACTCTCATCCTGGCCCTCCGAATTGGTTGTGTCCTGCACGAAAGAAGTCGCCCTTCCCCCTCAAAGCAAGTCGTCCAGAGGCCCGTGGAGAGGGATTACCTGGTCGTCGTCCCCAAGTTCCACATCAATGTGTGAAGGCCGGTTATCAGGCCGAGTATTTTACTTATCCTGCCTCAGAGAAATCTACGACTGACCCACCCAGCCGCCAATTTGATTCGTTAGAAAAAGTTGTTGTTCACAGGATCATCGAGCGGGTTGCGCCGTCCGGGAGTCGAGAAAAGCAAGTCCTGCTTCTGTTTCAAAAGGAAGGTAAGGACTTCGCCACCGTGGTGGGCTTTTTCGATTCCAAAGAGAAACAATACGAAATGCTTTTCGACGACTTGTTCTACTTGAAAGATCCACACGACATCTATAACCACTGGAGCAGAGAAACCTGGGCAAAAATTCAAGCCCATCAACTGGAACAGGGAATGACCTTTGCCCAGGTTGCTCTTTCACTAGGCAATGGCAATCTTGTGACCACTCAGGCCGGCGGCGTGCAGCTTTACCAGTTCAATCGTCGACCGGGTGGGGAGGCAGGTAAGAGTCGAGTTCGTTTCAGCGAAGGCCGAGTGACAGAATACGAGATTATGGGTAAAAGCCGCTAAGGCTAAGTTGCCTTAGCGGCGGGAGGAGTTTCATTCTAGAAAACACCGTCCCGTTCGCGGGAGGGAAGATGTGAAAAAATTCCGATGCACCCCCACACCCGGCCTTCGGCCACCCTCTCCCCCAGTGGGGGCGAGGGAGTTAACTCATTTATTTCTTTCCCCTCGCCCCATCGGGGGAAGAGGATGAAGGCTTGATAAGCCTTCATGGGGTGAGGGGGCTGCTCAGATCTACCTTACAACTCAATTTTTTCACACTTTCGGGGGTGGGCGTACCGAAGGGAAAGGGCCCACCCCGGCGCTACGCCTTCTGCCCCAAGACGGGATTTTCATAGGATAGCCCCTCATGGTCCTTTCTTACGAGAATGAGTGATGCCAATAAGAATGAGTGATGAAGATTTCCGTTTGTCTTCCTTGGTTGACGAGGATTACAAGGGGTTCGTCTTTAACGGAAATGGGCGCTACCCAGGGTTCTTATCAAGGTGGGCGGTCAATCTTTCCGGGACATCGATTGCTTGGGTGGTGTTGTCGATGTTGCTGGCGTTGGCTTGTACTAGCTTTCCGCAGGAGCGAAGCCAGGCCGAACAACTATTGCAGGAGGTAGGCAGAACCTACAGAAATCTCAGCAGTTATCATTTTGAAAGCGTGGCGACCGATGAGATGGACGGGGAGGAGAAGGATGAAAAAACGAGGACTACCCTGGTCGTGGCCGCCGTCAAGCCTGGAAAAATGAGGGTAGAGATTAAAGATTCCACTACGAGTCTCTGGGTCCTATCAGATGGACAGACGACCTGGATCTATTCGCCTGCCATGAAGCAGTATATTAGGAAACGGGTTGTGCCTGAGGAAAACGACCATGGGGAAGGCATTGGCGGGGGAGCTGGGCTTAATTCTGCAGCCAGTCGGCTTGTTGAAGCCTATAGCCGGATCGCCGACAACATCAGAGAGGCCAGGTTGCTGAGCGAGGAGTCTGTAGAACTGGAGGGGAAGAGTATAGCCTGTCACGTAGTCCAAGTGAAGTATGCCAACAAAAGTCCGGACGATTCAGAGGAACTTTCCAAGACCTTTTGGATCGATAAGGCGCGTTACCTGGTCTTGCGCGAAGTCTCCACT
>QHZQ01000012.1:2163-4919 GCA_003224725.1 Acidobacteriota bacterium
TACTTTCACTCTGGCCCGAGTCAACGGTCCCATTCCGGAGTCGTTTTTTGTTCTAACGCCTCCCGCCGAGGCCAGACAGGTTGAGGAGTTTGGCCGGAGCGCGTCAAAGGAAAACGAAGCGGCCGATTTCACTCTGACAGACCTTCAAGGCCGCAGTTTCAATTTAAGGGAACAGAGGGGGAAAGCGGTCCTGCTTAACTTCTGGGCTACATGGTGTGGCCCTTGCCGTGATGAGATGCCTTATATCGAAAAGCTCTATCGCGATTTTAAGGACAAAGGGCTGATTGTTTTGGGCGTCAATGACGAAGAGCCTGAAGTTGCCCGATCCTTTCTAGCAGAGAACGAGATTACTTTTCCTTCCCTCGTGGATGAACGTGGGGGAAGTCATTGGCTTTATCGAGTGGCAGGAATCCCCACGACAATCCTGATTGACAAGGAAGGCAAAATTGCTGCCCGACTGGTTGGATATAGCTCGGGGAGTGAAGATTTTTTGCGGGCAGCTCTGAAGAAAGTTGGCATAGAGTAGCGAGCTAGTTGCACACAGGCGCCACGTATAACGCGCCAGCTTAGCTGCTAGGCGTTGTCGGCGCGCGCGCCCCCGAAAACGCGGCCCATGCGAGCAGCAGACAAAAACGACTAATCTCCAACTCCAAAAAACAGGCCTAATACCATGAAGGACATGAAGACCATGAAGCATTAACCTAAAAACGGCAGTTAGCCACAGAGGCACCGAGACCACAGAGGCAGCAGATAAGGAGTGACACCTTCAAAAGGTCTTGAAAAATTGTTTACCCTCGGAGTGAGGATAAAGCATCCGAAAAGGCGCCCTCTTTTCCACTGGCTCTGTGCTCTCCGTGACTCCGTAGCAATTCCAACTGCCGGATTTAGGATTAAGTACGAAGCTCTTGAGTCATCCATTAACCCCTTCCCATTGAAATTTATCAAAAAGCCTGAAGTAAACCAGCAGTTGAATGATCCCGTTCTCGACCCAGACATCATTCCACTGAGGGTGTTCGACGAGGATGCTGATTCGAAAGCGGGTCCAACTTCCTCTTCAGGCCCTTCATGTTCTTCATGGTGAACTATTTCGCCCAACTCAAAAATACCGGTCTGGGCGCCTTGTCGGCGTCGAGGACTCTTTATTGGAAAAAGGCTACAGCTCCTACTGACAGATCCTTAACCGTTTGTTCCGGGGCTTCGACAGATTTTCTCCTGCGGCTCTTGATCTCCCGCACGGCATAAATCGGCTTCTTCTGCGACTCGTAGTAAGTTCGGGCGACCATCTCTCCCATCAGTCCAATCGAGAGAAATTGGATCCCAGTCAAAATCAGCAGGGTTGCCAAAAAGAGAAGCGGGCCGTGCTGGAGCATGACCTCCTCGCCCAGGATCACTTTCTTAAACACCAAAACCACCCCGAGAACTGTCCCGAGGCTTGTTCCGATCAGTCCCAGGGGTCCAAAGAACTGTAGCGGCTTGGTCGAGTAGTCCAGCAAAAACTTGATGCTGATAAGATCGAGTAAGACCCTGACCGTTCTTGAAAGACCGTAGTTCGATTTGCCGTTCTGGCGTGGACTATTTTTGATGGGGATCTCAGCGACGGTTGCTCCAGACCAACTGGCCAGAGCTGGAATAAAACGGTGCAGCTCGCCATAGAGCTGGATATCTTGGATGATCTCACGCCGATAGGCTTTAAAAGTGGTCCCGAAGTCGTGGAGCTCGACGCGCGAAAGCTTCGACATCAGCCAGTTAGCAATACGGCTGGGCAGCCGCCGCGTTAGCCAGGCATCGGTTCGCTCCTGCCGCCAACCGCTCACAATATCGTAGCCTGCCTCGATCTTAGCGATGAAGAAAGGGATCTCCTCCGGATCGTGCTGCAGGTCTCCGTCTAGAGAAATAATGATCTCGCCGGTCGCAAAATCAAAACCAGCTTTGAGGGCGGCCGTCTGGCCAAAATTTCTGCGCAGCCGGAGCGTGATGACATGAGCATCCTTGTCATAAATTTCTGCCAACATCTTGAAAGTTTCATCGGTGCTTCCGTCATCAACGAAAATGATCTCGTAGGGCTCTCCAATCCTCTCCATGACTGCTGTGACTTTAGAATAGAGCGGCTGAATATTCTCAAGTTCGTTGTAGAGCGGAACGACGAGGGAGTATTTCACGATGATTTCTGCGTTCATGAGAGCTCCGCTAAATTCCGATAGCTGATCAACTCAATACCTCGCTCAGCAATGAGCTGCTTGATCTCCGGCTGCATCAAAGCCTGGAGCTCTGCCTCGCGCTGGGCTAATAATCTAGTGGGAGTCTGGCTTAATTGCGTGTCCACATATCCGGGATGACACATAATCTCACTCGCCCCCTGGGGAAGATCTGCGATAATCTTTTGCAAAGCCTTCGCATCGAGAAAGCCTGTTTGGGTGATTCCGTAAAAGTAAGTCGGACAATTTAATCGAGCCCGCCGCAGTTTTTCTCTGAAACCTGTGGAAAGCACAGACAGTGCGCGTCCCGTAAGATACTGTTTCAGGATTTCAACGGAATTGTTGTTTCTGTGCATCAATCGAAACAGCTCAACGGAACGCTCAACCGTGCAACGGATGCCTTTGATGCCGTATTCTCTGGCCAGGCGGATGATTACATCGAAGATGGCTGGTAAGATATGAAAATGCTTGTGTCCATCCAGATGAGAGGCAGCAATGCCCGTAGTCAAGACTCTCTCGATCTGCGAACGAAGCTCTCTTTCGACATCAGCCAGACTGACT
>QHZQ01000012.1:4946-23524 GCA_003224725.1 Acidobacteriota bacterium
CTCAGTAACGAGGCTTGGAATCCTGGCGGGCTCGGAAACGGGCATCCCCTCTGTGAGATTTAAATGAACGCCGACTCCCAGTTTGGGATGCTGCCGAGCCAGAGTAACTGCCGATTCAAAGGCGGCCCCGGTTGCCAGCAGGCTCGCGCTGGTGATGATCCCTTCGAGGTGTCCCTGGATGATCGCCTGATTGACTTTTTCAGTCAGACCAAAATCATCAGCGTTGACGATTAATCTCTTCATCTGCCAAAGAAAGCGCCTTCAGCTATTCCAGTCTAGAGGCTTATATTTCTCTACCTTCTCAAAGGCGTCTGCAATCAGACGGGTATCCAGGTTATCGACCGCTAAGGCTCCAGCCTGGGAAAGGTACCTCCATGTCATCTCAAAATCTTCCTTTTGCAGAATCGGGTAGCTACGCTCCAAACCATCAAAAAATGCGGTCAAGGCCAGACTAATAAAAAAATCCACGGCTGCGCTGCGAGCGCCCTCTAATTTGGCAAGATCCCAAAGGTGTTCTCCGGCATTAGCGGTCTCAAAATCATCGACGACCGTATCGAGGTCTTCGCCTTTTACGACAAACCCCTCCAACTTGGCACCAGCTTTCAGCGAAAAAATTCGCCAACAGTTTCCGCAAGCGGACCAGCCTTTGCGAAGCACGAACTCCCAAACGGGTGCCACCTTCAACGGCGAGTTGCAACCTGGACAATTCACTTCATTTAAAAAGTCTGCCAGTTCAGAACAAACTCCATCGGCACGGACTGCCATACATCAGGCCCCTTTCCGTATCAAAGTCCTATTTAACGCTGCGGCAACAACAGACATTGAATCCCAATGATCGTTTTTGCATCGACAATCTCCCCGCTCCGAATTAACTTCCCGAGCTGATCGAGGGAATACCTAACAATCTCGATATCTTCGTCGTCATCGTAAGATTTCGGACAAGGCGTCAGCTCTCTGGCAACGTAGAGGAATAGCCTTTCATTGCAAAATCCGGGTGTGGTGTAAAACTCGACCAACTTTTCCAGAATGCCTGCAGTGTAGCCTACTTCCTCTGCTAATTCTCGAGAGGCTGTGACTTCCGGAGTTTCCCCGGGATCGATCTTTCCTGCAGGTAGTTCTAACAAGGATTCCTGCATCGGATAGCGAAATTGTTTTACAAGCAGAACGTCTCCATTGGACAACACCGGGACCACGGCAGCGCCGCCGGGATGATGAAAGATCTCACGAACTGTGCCGATTCCCTTGGCGGTCGTAATAGTATCAACGGTAAGGTTCACAATCCGGCCACGGTAGATTTCTTTGCGGTTGTTGAGTTTGAATTGATCTTTCACGTGAGAAGCCCGACCTCGCGGTGGTGGCGGTACCCAGGATGAAGTGCCTTCGACCAGGATAACGAGGACGATTTTACGTCTTCCACATAATCAAACAAAAATCCCCAGCTTGGAAACTGGGGATAAGGAATCGAGACATCAATTTTTGCAGCTCGCGTTAGTGGAGGCATCGCGGGACTTGACTGCACCTTCTTATGTAGTTTCGGGTCTATCCTTGCGAGCTTTCGTGGCTTTACCGGGTTTTGAAGCTTTTTTCCCCTTTAGAGCCCCTTTAATTTTTTTGGAAAATTTCTTAGCTACTGATTGCTTTTCCTTGGCTTCCTCGGAACTCTCAGTTGACGGCCCTTCATCGGCCTCAGGCGACTCCTTCCTGGGTTTTTCTTTCCTGGCTTTTTCGTCGGCGGCTTTTTCCGCTTTCTTCACTGACAACTCGCTGCCCAAAAGTTCCACAATCGCCAAATCAGCTCCGTCGCCTGATCGAAAGCCCAATTTTATGATTCGAGTGTACCCCCCGTTCCGATCTGCATAACGGGCGGCGATGGTGTCAAATAGCTCTTTCACGACAGCCGCTTTGAGTAAGAAGGTCGCTGCACGCCGGCGGGCATGTAGAGTGTCTTTTTTCCCCAGGGTAATCAATTTTTCGGCGAAAGGTCGAAGCTCTTTGGCCTTTTGCACGGTGGTCGTTATGCGTCCGTACTCAAAAAGAGAGGTGCATAGATTCCTGAGCAGCGCCCGGCGATGAGGCGTCGGTCTTCCGAGCTTCCGACCGTGAACTCGGTGTCGCATTTAATAGATCTCCTTATTGGCTTCTTGCGGGAGCCCTGCCGTTCTGGGTTCGTAACCGTTAGCAGGGCAAACTTCGTCGTTACCTGTCAACTTTTTTCGGCGCTCATAGCGACAGGTTGACCCTTTTCATCAAAAGTCATCCCCAGGCTGAGCCCCATGCTGGCAAGGATTTCCTTGATTTCGTTGAGAGATTTGCGACCAAAGTTTTTGGTCTTTAACATTTCCGATTCACTTTTCTGAACCAATTCGCCAATGGTCTTGATGTTGGCATTCTTCAAGCAATTATAAGATCGAACCGAAAGCTCCAACTCTTCAACCGATCGGGAAAGATTTTCGTTAACCACCTCAGTGGCTTTATCTACCTTCTCTTCTTTGGGCTCCGGTTGTTCCTCAAAGTTAATGAAAATCGACATGTGGTCTTTGATTAGCTTGGCCGCATAGCCTATGGCATCCTGAGGGTTGATACAGCCATTAGTCCACACATCCACTGTCAGTTTGTCATAATCTGTCATTTGACCGAGACGCGCCGGCTCGACCGTGTAGTTCACTTTTTTGACAGGGGAATGGACCGAGTCAATCGGAATATACCCAATTGAGAGGTCGTCATCGAAATTCTTGTCGGCCGAAATATAACCTCGACCCATCTTGAGTCTCATCTCGATGTGCAACTTACCCCCCTCGCTGACTGTCGCCAGATAGACATTCTTGTCTAAAATTTCAACGTCAGCGTCGCTTTTAATGTGCGCGGAAGTCAAAACTCCAGGCGCATCCGACTGCAAGTAAATCGTCTTGGGGCCCTCAGAATTCAATTTAAAGGGAACTTGCTTCAGATTCAGAATGATGTCAGTAGCATCCTCGACGACTCCAGGAATAGGGGAAAATTCATGCAAAATACCTTCAATCTTGACGGCGGTGACTGCAGCTCCTTCAATCGAGGACAGCAGGACCCGTCTCAAGGCGTTGCCAATGGTTGTCCCGAAACCACGCTCAAAAGGCTGCGCGGTAAATTGAGCGTAGGTGGGATTATTTTCTTCGGCGTTGATGGATAACCTCTTCGGTTTTTGAAATCCTTTCCACAACATAAATGACAAAACCTCCAAATCCTATCCCCGACTGCAGATAAGACTTAAATGAAATTTTAGGATTTCCGGAATAACGGAAATTAAGAGCTCATTTTCCATCATTTGGAATAGAGTTCGACGATGAGACGTTCCTGGACAGGCAAATTAACGTCTTCGCGTTTCGGCAGAGTGAGCACTTTCCCAGAAAACTTGCCGCCGTCCAATTCAAGCCAGCTTGGAACCCCTCGACTGCCAACCATTTCCACGGAATTGAGGATTACAGGATTCTTTTGACTCTTTTCCCGAATGGAAATGACATCTCCGGCCTTAACCTGGAAGGAAGGAATGTTTACCTTCAGGCTGTTAACCCGGACATGTCCATGTCCGACTAACTGCCGGCTCTGTGCCCTCGAGGTTGCAAAACCTAGCCGATAAACAATGTTGTCCAACCTTCTTTCCAACATCAGCAAGAGATTCTCACCGGTAATTCCCTTTTGGCTTTCAGCTTTTTCAAAATAATTGCGGAACTGTCCTTCAAGCACACCATAAATTCGTTTAACTTTTTGTTTTTCTCGAAGCTGGAGTCCATATCCGATGACCTTTGACTTTCTATCCTTGCCATGTTGCCCGGGAGCGAAATTCCTTTTTTCTATAGCACAGGAATCCTTGAAACAACGGTCCCCCTTTAAGAATAACTTCATACCCTCTCGTCGACAAAGGCGACAGACTGACTCTCGATATCTTGCCAAATTCTTTTTCCTCCGATTAAACTCGCAACAAGACAACCCTCTATTTTTCTAACCCACCTGCTTAGACTCTGCGTCGCTTGGGCGGACGGCATCCATTATGGGGAATGGGGGTAACGTCTCGGATGGATTTCACCTCTAATCCCACAGTCTGCAAGGCGCGGATGGCAGATTCACGTCCCGAGCCGGGGCCTTTCACACGCACATCGACCGTTTTCATTCCGTGCTCGCGGGCGACGTTGCCAACAGCCTGTGAGGCCTGCTGAGCCGCAAAAGGAGTCCCTTTTCTCGATCCCTTAAATCCTAATGAGCCGGCGCTGGACCAGCAGATCAAATTGCCTTGCATGTCTGTGATACTGACAATTGTGTTGTTAAAGGTAGCCTGAACATAAGCGATTCCACTGAGAACAACCCGCTTCTCTTTTTTCTTAAAAACCTTCTTCTTCCCTGTCTTGGTTGGTGCTTTCGCCATTCAGTTACTCCTTGAGATTTACTAACGATCCAGGGCGACCTAAGTTTTGCCAGTAGGCTTCTTCTTGCCGGCAATAGCCCCTTTGCGAGGGCCCTTGCGCGTCCGCGCGTTGGTATGGGTCCGCTGTCCGCGAACTGGAAGCGCCTTGCGATGCCGTATACCTCGATAGGAACTAATTTCCATGAGCCTTTTAATGTTCATGGCAACTTCTTTACGCAACTCTCCTTCGACCCCACCTTGTTCTTCGATAATCTGCCTAATGCGACTCACTTCATCCTCGGACAAATCTCTGACTTTGGTATCCAGGTTGACATTTGCCGTTGCACAAATATCGCGGGACCTTGGCCTTCCGATCCCATGAATATAGGTCAGGCCGACCTCGACTCTTTTATCTCTGGGCAAATCAATTCCGACAATGCGCGCCACTTTTCCCCCTGTGTTCTTTGATCCCAACCAGCCATCGAGGCCGGGGGATGGAGATACGTCTTAACCCTGAAGGGGTGAAGAAATTGACTTCAGTGCAACCTCAAAGCGTCTCCCTTTGTTAGGCGGGACTCTCAATTCTTTCACGCCTTCCTTCCGACTCCAAAGTCATCCCTGTCGTTGCTTATGTTTTGAATTCACGCAAATCACTCGTACTACCCTCTTGCGGTGAATGATTTTGCATTTGTCACAAATCTTCTTAACGGATGCCCTAACTTTCATGGATGAATCCTATTTGTAACGGTATACAATCCTGCCACGAGTTAAGTCGTAGGGTGAGAGCTCGACCGCCACTTTATCGCCTGGAAGTATCCGAATGAAATTCTTGCGCATCTTCCCGGAAATATGGGCGAGCACCACATGTTTGTTTTCCAGCTCCACCTTAAACATAGCATTGGGTAGCGGCTCGAGCACCACGGCGGTTACCTCGATTGCGTCTTCCTTAGACATTGGAGATCACTGGTTATGAGAAAGTCCAGAATACAAAACTTAAAGTATAGATGAAATTCCTATTGAGATCAATAACCTCAATTGGTTAAAACCTTTGAACTCTTAATAAGCGAGAGGATATCCAGGTTGATGGACCTGATATCTTTGGCTCCATTAATTTCAAACAGCAATCCTCTCTCTCGGTAATATTGGATCAACGGCTGGGTCTGATTTGTGTATTCTGTGAATCGCCCTTGAATGACTTCCAATTTGTCATCTTCCCTGAGCTCTAACCTCCCGCCACAGACATCACATTGGCCCTCAATTCGCGGTCGCTGGCCATGGATATTGTAAATCTGGCGGCAGACGGAGCAGGTTCGACGTCCCGTTAACCTTTTTATCAGTTCTTCCTGTCCTGCATTGATATGAAAAACTATTGGCATAGGGAACGAAAGCCTGGGGAGCATTTCGCTTAATCTTTCGGCCTGAGAAATGGTCCTGGGAAATCCATCCAGAATAAAACCTTGAGAACAATCGCTGCGGCGAAGTCGCTCTTCGACGATGAGGCATACCGTTTCGTCAGTCACCAATTCCCCGGCATCCATTTTTTTTTGGGCTTCCAGCCCTAAAGGAGTTCTTAGTTTGATGGCTTCCCGCAAAATGTCGCCCGTGGAGACATGGGGAATACCATATTCTCCCGAAAGCACTCGAGCCTGGGTTCCTTTGCCAGCGCCAGGAGCACCAAGAAAGACCACCGTTAAGGGTAGTTTCACCCACGTCTCCCTCGGATTCTTCTCCCTCGCGGGCCCAAAAACCCATCGTAATGGCGCATGACGAGCTGGGCTTCTATCTGTTGAACAGTGTCCATAGCCACACCGACGACAATCAACAGTGACGTGCCGCCAAAATAGAACTGCACACCCATGCCATTGAGAATCCAGTTTGGTAGGTTGTCAAAATATCTTCCGATTACAGGCAAATGATTAACATGAAAGCCCGTAATCATAAACTCGGGGATAATGGCAATAAGAGCGAGATAAATGGCTCCGGCAAACGTGACACGCGTTAAGATGGTTTCAACGTATTCAGCCGTCTTCTTTCCCGGGCGAATCCCCGGAATAAACCCACCATACTTCCTCATATTATCCGCAACTTCGGTGGGGTTAAAAATGATTGAAGTGTAAAAGTAGCAAAAGAAGATGATTCCGGTGACGTAAAGCAGATTGTAAAGCGGCTCCCCCCAACGCAAGGCATCTGTCATGTTCCTGAAGAATCGACTATTCGGAAAAGCAAGGCCGAAGGTTTGAGGGAAGGTTAATATGGACGAGGCAAAGATGACAGGAATGACACCGCCGATGTTCACTTTCAGCGGCAGATGAGTAGACTGTCCTCCCATCACTTTTCGTCCGACTACGCGCTTGGCATACTGGACGGATATTCTCCTCTGAGCCCGCTCTACTAAAACAATAAAGGCTACCACCGCTATCATCATTCCCAGCAGAATAAGTACGATCAAGGGTGACCACTGCTGGGTGGCCAGTCTGGTATAGATCTCAGCACTGGCATGAGGCAAACCAGATACTATGCCGGCAAAAATGATCAACGACATCCCGTTTCCGATACCCCGCTCGGATATCTGTTCCCCCAACCACATGATAAAGGCGGTCCCAGTGGTCAGGGTGAGCATGGTCATAAGAACGAAACTGAAACCGGGGTGATAAACAATTTGGGATCCTTCGGCTGGAGTTCTCTGCAGAGTCACGGCAATTCCGATGGACTGAATGATACTTAAGATGACCGTGAGGTAGCGCGTGTACTGGGTGATCTTCTTTCGTCCCAGCTCGCCCTCTTTAGAAAGCTTTTCCAGGAAAGGCCAGACAACGGTCAAAAGCTGCAGGATAATGGAGGCCGTTATATAAGGAGTAATGCCAAGAGCAAAAATGGTAAACTTGCGGAGATTCCCCCCTGAGAACAAGTCTAAGAACCCGAACACCGTGCCCTGGTGCTGCTCGAAAAATCTCTCCAATACTTCATAATTTATTCCAGGAGTGGAAATAACGTTTCCGATCCGATAAACGGCCAATAAAGCCAAGGTAAACAGAATCCTCCTCTTGAGATCGGGCATGCTCCAGATGTTGCGCAGACTCTCAATCACTTGAGTACCTCAACTTTACCGCCTGCCCGGGCGATTTTCTCCCTGGCACTTTTGCTGAAGAAGTGAGCTGCCACATTGAGTGCGTGAGGCAACTCCCCATTGCCAAGAATCTTCACGCCATCCCGAACATTTCTAATAATTCTCTTTTCTAATAAAACCTCCGGAGAAATGGATGAGCCTGCAGGGAAGCTCTTGAGCTTTTCCAAATTGACAATGGCAAATTCTCTTTTGAAAATGTTGGTAAAGCCTCGTTTCGGCAAACGCCGATGTAACGGCATTTGACCCCCTTCAAATCCTCTTTTGCTTCTGGAGCCAGAGCGAGACTTCTGTCCCTTGCTGCCTCTCCCGGCAGTCTTTCCCAGCCCAGTACCCATCCCTCTGCCGCGGCGCTTCTTGAGATGTGTTGATCCCGCCGGGGGACGCAAATTATGAAGTCCTATCATGCAGCGAACTCCGTGAAAATCCCCTCTGGGGAGGGGCAGAATGCGTAGCCTTCGGGGTGGGTCCTTCCAGTTCGGGACAACCCATCCCTAGCACCCCTCCAGGAGAGGGGAATAATTTCCATCATTCGTGGGTGACCATTTTCATGCTCTGTGGCGCCGCTTGGCACTCTCCTGTCTAAGCGCTCTTATAACGATCATTCATTGATAAGTTCAACGAGATGACGAATCCTGAAAACCATACCCCTGATTTGAGGTGTATTGGGACGGGTTATCACCTCATTCAACCGTTTGAATCCCAGCCCCTTTATTATTCGCTTCTGCTTTTCAGGAAATCCTGTTCCACTTTTGACCAGCTTAATTTTCAATTCGGATTGAGTGTTGTTTTTCGTCATCAAAGCCTATCTTTGCATGATTTCTTCCACAGACTTGCCTCGCAGTCGGGCCACACCTTCGGCGTCTCTTAGTTGTTTAAGGCCGTCGATTGTGGCTTTGACCACATTATGAGGATTAGCGCTCCCCAACGATTTGGTCAAAACATTTTGGATTCCGACCGACTGGATGACGGCTCGTACCGGCCCACCCGCTATAACTCCCGTTCCTTCAGTTGCCGGTTTCAATAACACTTTGCCGGAGCCGAAGCGGCCGACCACCAGGTGAGGAATCGAGGTGCCTTTCATGGGAATCTTAATCAAATTCTTCTTGGCCGATTCAACCGCCTTGCGAATCGCCTGTGGAACCTCTTTGGCTTTTCCATTCCCAAAACCCACAGTCCCGTTTTCGTCTCCGACGACAACTAGGGCGCTAAAGCTAAGATTCTTTCCGCCCTTAACCACCTTCGTCACTCGATTGATAGAAACAACCTGATCTTTCAATTGAAGTGTGCTTGGATCAATTTTGGTTTCCAACAGTCCTCCACGCGAATTTGCCCAATCTATTAGCTCCAGAGAATATCCTCAAAATTTCAAGCCCGCTTCCCGGGCCGCATCAGCTAGAACTTTTACACGCCCGTGATAGCCGTATCCACCGCGATCGTAAACCACTTGCTCAATTCCCCGAGCCTTGGCCCGCTTGGCGATCTCCGCTCCAACCAATTTTGCGCCAGCGACGCTTCCTCCCGATTTGGTAGCTCTTATTTCTTTGTCCAGAGACGAGGCCGAAACTAGAGTGATTCCTGTGTCGTCATCAATAATCTGAGCGAAGATATGCCTTAGCGAACGAAAAATATTCAGGCGAGGTTGCGCGCTGGTTCCTCGAATCTTTTTGCGAATGCGCAGATGAATTCTCTTTCGAACTGCGTTTCTGGATAATAACTTGGCCATTTCCTGGACCCTAACTCGAATTACTTTGCCCCAGTCTTTCCGACTTTCTTCTTGAGAACCTCTCCCAGATAGCGAATCCCTTTGTTTTTGTAAGGCTCTGGCTTGCGCAGAGACCGAATCGTGGCTGCCGTCTGACCCACCTTTTGCCTGTCCACGCCAGAAACAATCAGCCGGGTCTGCTTGTCCACAGCGATGTTAATGCCTGAGGGAATCGGGAAATCAATTGGATGAGAGAATCCCAAATTAAACAAGACAGACTTCCCCCTCAATTCGGCCCTATAGCCAATACCCACGATTTCTAATTCTTTTTGAAATCCTTGAGTGACTCCTTTGACGGCATTAGCCACTAAACTCCTGGCAAGTCCATGGAGCGCTTTTTGCTCTTTGGATTCCGAAGACCGAATCGCCTGCAAACTACCGTCATGCAGCTCAAACCTTATGCCGGGAGGAACACGACTCAACAACTTCCCCTTTGGCCCCTCAACCTCGACCAGGTTTTCACGTATATTAATCTTTACCCCTGAAGGGATGGGTATGACTTTGTTACCAACTCTTGACATGTTTTAACTTCCTACGTCGATAAAGAATATTTCCGGGGCATTGCAGAATGACAGCCGGCGCTCAAACTGAAGCGATCCCCAGAAATCCTTCGCGCTACCAGACACTACAGAGAATCTCGCCCCCTACACCTTCTTTGCGGGCCCGGGCTCCGGTAAGAACCCCTTTGGGAGTGCTAAGAATGCTAACCCCCAGACCTCCTAGAACCGAGGGGATCTCCTTCTTCGAGCTATAAACGCGACATCCCGGACGAGATATGCGTTGCAAACCCGAGAGGACACGTTCTCCCTTAGGACCGTATTTGAGGTAGATTTTCAAAATCGTTCTGCTGCCTTCCGGGGTTATTTTAAAGTTGGTAATGTAGCCCTCATCCTTCAGCAACTTCGTGATTTCCACCAACAATTTGGAAGAGGGAATATCCACTTTCTGATGCTTGGCCTGAAGGGCATTGCGAATCAACGTGAGATAGTTGGCTATGGGATCGGTCACCTTAAGCTCCTAATAATTCATCACTTCATTTCAGAATGGAAATCAGAGCGTCACCAGCTTGACTTAATGACTCCTGGGATCTCCCCGCGCAAAGCCAGTTGGCGAAAGCAAAGTCGGCACATTTCAAATTTCCGCAAATAGCCTCTGGGACGGCCACAACGTTTGCAGCGATGGTGCCGCCGCACTCCAAACTTGGGAGTCTTTCTTGCCTTCGCCATGTGAGAAGTTCTAGCCATATTTACCTCAAAAGGGTCAAATCTAATTTCGGAAGGGCAAACCCAGCAGGCGCAACAAAGTTGTCGCCTCATCATCGTTACTGGCAGTGGTTACCATGCAGACATTCATTCCCTTCAGCTTGCTTACCTTGGCATAGTCAATCTCGGGAAAAATCAGTTGGTCCCTGAGCCCCAGCGTATAATTGCCTCTTCCATCAAATGACTTCGTGGAAAGCCCTCGGAAGTCCCTCACTCGGGGGAGAGCAACGTTTACCAGGCGATCAAAAAATTCATACATTCGCTCTCCACGGAGGGTAACGGAGCAACCGATAGCCATGCCTTTTCGCAATTTAAATGAGGCAATCGATTTCTTGGCACGATTTACGATTGGTTTCTGGCCACTGATTAACGCCAGTTCGTCGACTGCAGAATCCATTAATTTGGCGTTTTGAATGGCTTCACCGACCCCCATATTGATCACAATTTTTTCTAACTTAGGAATCGCCATGACATTCTTGTAGCCATATTCTTTTCTCAGGGCAGGGATGACATCTTTGAAATAGCGATCTTTGAGACGACTCATGAATCTAATCTCTCCTCAATCTCGACTCTCCGCGACCTTATTTATCCAGAGACCCTCCACACCTTCGGCAAACCCGAATCTTTTTGCCATCAGACAAGATCAAGTGACCAATGCGGGTCGGCTTGCCGCAAGAGGCACAAACAACCATCACATTGGAGATATGAATCGGGGACTCGCGTTCGACGATACCCCCTTTTATATTCTTGGAAGGATTGGCCCGCGTGTGGCGCTTCAAGAAACTCACTCCTTCTACAATGACTCTGTTTTTGTCCCGCAAGACCCTCAGGACCCGGCCGACTTTATTCAAGCTTTTACCGGCAATGACTTTGACTTGATCGTTCCTGCGGATTTGAATGCTGTTAGGCTGTGTCATCCTAGATTACCTCCGGCGCGAGTGAGACAATCTTGAGAAATTTCTTGTCGCGTAACTCCCGTGCGACTGGACCAAAAACACGTGTGCCGACGGGTTCTCCGGTCTCGTTGATCAGCACTGCGGCATTTTGATCAAAACGAATGTAGGAGCCATCACGGCGTCGAAATTCCTTTTTCGTCCGGACTATCACTGCCTTGACCACATTCCCTTTCTTGATGTTTCCGTCTGGAGTTACCTCTTTCACGGAAGCAGTTATTACGTCACCCAATGTGGCCTTGCTCCCGGTAGAGCCTCCGAGGGGAAGGATACAGGCGATCTTGCGAGCTCCTGAATTATCCGCTACTTCAAGAATTGTCCCCATCTGGATCATGAATCTGGCTCCTTACGCAGCCCCAATTAAGGCCCTGCCTGCCTTTCTAGCTGGCTTTGCGGATAATTTCCAGCAGACGCCAACGCTTCCGCTTGCTGAGAGGGCGCGTTTCCATTATGGAAACGGTATCGCCGATGGCGCAGGCGTTCTTTTCGTCGTGGGCCAGGAACTTCGAGGTTCGGGTGACAATCCTTCTATACAAAGGATGTGGGACTCTTCTCTCGACCGACACCACCACGGTCTTGTTCATCTTATTGCTGGTCACCACGCCAACTTTGACGTTCTTCTTTCTGGCCTTAACTTGGGACTCGGCTGCCTGTGCGTTCTTACTCTCCATAAACAGTTAGTACCTTTTTTAAACCAAGATAAAGACGATCCACTCGACCGTCTCCCCACTCATATTATTTTTTCGCTGCAGAGTCCGATTTGATTTGACGCTCCCGGCGGATGGTTTTGAGTCGGGCAATGTCTTTCTTCAGTGAACGAAGTTTGGAAAGACCTTCCGTTTGGCCGGTGGCCATTTGAAAGCGCAAGCGAAAAACTTGCTCTGAGAAATCGCGTTCCTGATTTCTTAACTCTTCATCAGACAGATCGCGGATCTTTTCTGCTTTCATGGAATTATTCCTGACCTAATCGAGATACAAATTTGGTTTGAATAGGCAGCTTGTTGGCAGCCAGTCGCATGGCTTCACGAGCCACTTCTTCTTTCACGCCTTCCATCTCAAAAATGACTTTGCCAGGACGGACCACGGCTACCCAAAACTCCGGGGCGCCTTTCCCTTTGCCCATACGAGTCTCCGCAGGCTTCTTGGTGACCGGCTTGTCAGGAAACAAGCGAACCCAGATTTTGCCACCCCGCTTAATGAAGCGAGTCATGGCAATGCGTCCAGCTTCAATTTGTCTGTCAGAAATCCAACCGGGTTCTAAGACCTTAAGTCCGAATTCGCCAAAGGCAATCTCCGATCCCCGCCAGGCCTTACCCCTCATCCTCCCACGCTGCTGCTTACGGTATTTCACTTTTTTCGGCATCAACATGACGGTAATTCTCCAGCTCCCATGAAAATCCCCTCTCGGGAGGGGGAAAGAAGGCTTCAGCCTTCAGGGGTGAGTCCTTCCCGTCCCGGAACAACCCAGCCCTGCACCCCTCCAGCGGAGGGGAATAATTTTCATGCTCAATGGCGCCGCCCCAAGCGGCATGGGCAACTCCTTTGAAAATCCCCGATCACCGAAGGAATTGGGCAACTACAACTTGGATCCCAGAGATGTGGGCTTTTGCAAAGCCGGGAAAACTTCCCCTTTATAAATCCAAACTTTTACTCCAATCACTCCGTAAGTTGTAAAAGCTTCTGCAAATCCATAGTCAATATCAGCTCTCAAGGTGTGCAAAGGCAACTGTCCCTGCAAATACCATTCGGTCCTGGCGATTTCCGCTCCATTCAAACGGCCGGCGCAACAAACTTTGATCCCCTTGGCATTTACTTTGAGTGCAGTATCCACTGCTTTGCGCATGGCCCGGCGGAAGGCAATTCTCTTTTCCAATTGTAAGGCAATGGATTCAGCAACCAGTTGGGATTCCAGTTCAGGGCGATGGATTTCATTAATATTAATGAATATGTCCCGGTTCGTCCGCTTCTGCAGATCGGCTTTTAGCTTGTCGATCTCTGAGCCCTTGCGCCCAATGATAATTCCAGGACGGGAAGTGTGAATGGTAATTTTGATCTTATTGCCGGGACGTTCGATTTCAATGTTGGAGACGCCGGCATGTCCTAATTGCTTCTTCAATTCTTTCTTGAGCCTTAAGTCTTCATGCAATAAGTTGCTATAGTCTTTCTTGGCATACCATCGAGACTTCCAGGTTTTGTTGTATCCTAAGCGAAATCCATAAGGATGTACTTTCTGTCCCAAGTTATCCTCCCTTACTCATCAGAAACGTAGATAGAAATATGGCTCATGCGGCGCTGAATGCGATAGGCTCGCCCCATGGGTGCTGGGCGGATCCGCTTCAGCCGAGGGCCCTCATTGACATAGGCTCTACTAACCGTCAAGTTGTCCACATCGGTTCCCTCGGCTTTTTGTTCAGCGTTGGCAATGGCCGATTTCAAAACCTTTTCAATATCTTTACAGGCGCGTTTTTTCGTAAACTGAAGAATGGAGATGGCCTCAGAAACATTCTTTCCCCGGATGAGATCGACCACTAGCCTGATTTTCTGAGCCGACCCCCGAACATATTTAGCGGTTGCTTGTGCTTCCATTAGTTTCACCCCTGCTGATTCAAGGTCTAAAGATCTGGGCCTCAAGCCGGCTTGGGCGCGGGAGCGGGAGACGGTGTGGCTGTTTTTTCCGCTGCCGCCCTGGAACTATGCCCTTTGAAGATTCGAGTCGGCGAAAATTCTCCCAGTTTATGTCCCACCATATTTTCGGTGATATAGACCGGTATAAACTTTTTCCCATTGTGCACTGCCAGGGTATGACCCACCATGTCAGGGATGACCGTAGAGCGCCTTGACCAAGTCTTGATGACTTTTTTCTCAAATCTCTTGTTCATGGCCTCAATGGTTTTGGCCAGACTCTTATCTACAAAAGCTCCTTTTTTGACGGATCTCACCATCGCATACTCTCCTGAAAGTCCCCGCTATCAAGGGGGGGCGTAGAGGGGTCTCCTGCGGCTTTCCAGTGCAGGACATCCCCATGAGAAGGGGGGATCATTTTCATTCTTGGTGGTGCCGCGGCCGGCAGCATGAGCGGCTCCTTTAGCCCTGCCTAGTTTTTGCGCTTGATGATAAATCGGTCAGTTCGTTTGTTGTTTCTAGTTTTGTAACCGCGAGTTGGCTGCCCCCAAGGCGTTACTGGATGGCGGCCCCCAGACGTCTTTCCTTCTCCTCCCCCATGGGGATGATCTACCGGATTCATGGCCACTCCTCGAACGGAAGGCCTTTTGCCCAGCCAACGGGACCTTCCCGCCTTGCCAATACTCACGTTACCGTGATCCAGATTACCGACCTGACCGACCGTGGCCAGACATTCAACATGGATCTGGCGAACTTCACCCGAAGGCATCTTGACTTGAGCGTAGTCACCTTCCTTGGCCACCAACTGAGCAGCACTTCCAGCCGAACGTGCTAACTGAGCCCCTTTGCCCCTGCGTAATTCGATGTTGTGGATGGTGGTTCCTAAGGGTATATTTTTCAACGGAAGGGCATTGCCTATCAGGATATCCGCTTCAGGACCCGACACGACAGTGGCTCCGACTTCCAGTCCCAGGGGGTGCACAATGTAGCGCTTCTCGCCGTCCCTATAGTGAAGCAAAGCAATGCGAGCCGATCGATTCGGATCATACTCAATTGCTGCAACTTTAGCGGGGATTCCAAACTTGTCTCTTTTGAAATCAAGCACCCGGTAAAGCCGCTTGTGTCCGCCGCCACGGTGCCTGACCGTGAGTCGCCCTACGTTGTTTCGTCCACCACTCCTGGATTTAGGCAACAACAAGCTCTTTTCGGGCTCGTTCTTGGTGATATCTTCGAAAGTGGTTACGGTCGTAAAACGCAGGGAAGGTGTGCAGGGTCTAAAAGTTTTGAGTCCCATCCTACAAGTTCTCCGCGTATTCGATCATTTTCTCGCCCGGCTTGAGCTTGACATAAGCCTTTTTCCAATCCCGCTTGTAACCCGTGTAGCGTCCTCGGCGGCGCTCTTTACCTAGAAAACTTAAGGTCTTTACAGAAGCCACTTTGACTTTAAACAATTTCTCAATGGCGTCCTTGACCTCACGCTTGTTGGCATGCACATCGACCTCGAAGCAGAGAATACTTTTCACTTCCTTTTGATCCAGTCCCTTCTCCGTGATGATGGGCCGTTTAATCACAGCAAACAAATTCTTCATGGACTCAAGGCCTCCTGAAGCTTTTGGATCGATGTTTTCGAAAATAGAATCTGATCGTGGTTGAGCAGATCATAAACATTGACTTCTCGATTAGACACCAGTTTTACTTGTGCCAGGTTGCCTGAGGCCCGCGTCAGATTATTGTTTCCTCCAGCTTCGACAATCAGCAGCTTTTTCCCCATTTCCAGCTTGTCAAGAATCTTTTTGAATTCCTTGGTTTTATGGTTTTGCAGAGGGAATCCCTCGACTACTGTGATGGCCTTGCCATTATATTTTTCCGTAAGGGCCGAGCGCAGGGCACCCAGAATCATCTTCTTAGGGAGGTGAAAGGCGTAACTCCGTGGCTTGGGACCGTGAGCCACGCCGCCATGCCTCCAAATCGGATTGCGACTGCTCCCGACGCGCGCCCGCCCAGTCCCCTTCTGTCTCCAGGGCTTTTTCCCGCCCCCACTTACCAAAGCCCGATTCTTGGTGGCATGCGTTCCCTGACGTAAACTGTCGAGATGATGTTTCACGGCGGCAAACAACAGACTCTTGTTTACCTTAGCGGCAAATACTTTGTCGTAGAGTTCAAGCTCGCCCACGATTTCATTATTCAGATTTTTCAGTTCTAGCTTTGGCATGTTGACTTCCCATATTCACGCCGCTGACACCTTGCTATCCGGCAGTCCTTTTGTTCTTCTTAATGATGAGATAGCCCCCGTTCGCCCCGGGCACAGCACCCTTTACAATTAGAAGATTATTCTCCACATCCACCTTAACGACGTGAAGATTCTTGGCCGTGACGCGTTCCTGACCCATGTGTCCGGCAGCACGCATTCCCTTTAAAACTCGGGAAGGAAAGGCGGAAGCGCCAATTGATCCAGGGGCTCTATGAAACATGGAACCATGTGTTGCTGCGCCCCCTCCAAAGTTATGCCGTTTCACCAGGCCTGCAAAGCCTTTCCCCTTGCTCACCCCGGTCACATCCACTTCATCCTTGGTAGAAAACTGGTCGACCAGTACTTTGGATCCAACCTTTGTCTCTTCGGCAGAATCCGTGAGCCGGAATTCCCTGAGAAACCTCACCGGCGCAACATTCCCCTTTTTGAAATGACCGGCCATGGCTTTGTTTACCCGTCGTCCGGAGACGAATTCGACCAGACCCAACTGGACAGCGTTGTATCCATCATTGGCAGCCGTTTTCTTTTGAATCACGAGACAGGGTCCCGCCTTAATGACGGTGGCCGGAATGACCATTCCATCTTTACCAAATAATTGGGTCATCCCCATCTTAATTCCAAGAATGCCGTTGATCATACGAACTACCTTCGCTCCAAGTCCATGGGTCTCCTACTTGTGTTCCTTTCCATAAGCTTTGATCTCCACATCCACACCGGCAGGCAAGTCAAGCTTCATGAGAGCATCGATTGTTTGTGGGGTTGGCTCCAGGATATCCAGCAGTCGCTTATGTGTCCGAATTTCGAATTGTTCCCGAGATTTCTTGTCCACATGAGGAGAGCGGAGAACACAGTACTTGTTTTTGACAGTAGGTAAAGGAATCGGACCAGCGACTCTGGCCCCGGTTCTTTTGGCCGTATCCACAATCTCGGAAGCCGATTGATCTAGCACCCGATAATCATAAGCCTTTAATCGAATGCGTATTTTCTCGTTCAACATAGATTTATTATTTCAGAATTAGGTGCTGGGTATCAGAAATACGGTAACTTTTTCGTGCTTGTGCTATTACTCTGGCTCACGCGGTTTGCAAGAACGCAATCTTCAACCGCTAGACAACGAACAATGCTGGGAGGCTTTCAACCAGCCGCCAGCATCAACTTCTCGTTCCATTATTCCAGTTAGGCCACGATCTCGGTAATGGTGCCGGCGCCCACGGTGCGGCCTCCTTCGCGAATGGCAAAGCGGAGCCCCTTCTCCATGGCAATGGGCGTGATCAGCTCGATTTCCAGCGCCACATTGTCCCCCGGCATCACCATCTCGGTCCCGTCTGGCAGCTTCGCCACCCCCGTCACATCCGTCGTCCGAAAATAAAATTGCGGCCGATAGCCATTGAAAAACGGCGTGTGCCGCCCACCCTCTTCCTTCGCCAAAATGTAGGTCTCGGCCTTAAACTTGGTGTGCGGCGTGATCGATCCCACCTTGGCAATCACCTGCCCCCGCTCCACATCCTCCTTCTCGGTCCCGCGCAGCAACAACCCCACATTGTCCCCGGCCACCCCTTCGTCCAGCAGCTTCTTGAACATCTCCACCCCCGTCACCACCCGCTTCACCGTTGGCCGAATCCCCACAATCTCAATCTCCTCCCCCACTTTCACCTTCCCGCGCTCCACGCGTCCCGTCACCACCGTGCCCCGTCCCGAAATGGAGAAAATGTCCTCAATCGGCATCAAAAACGGCTTGTCCACATCCCGCTGCGGCACCGGAATGTAGTTGTCCACCGCCTCCATCAACTCCTCCAGCGCCTTCTCCCACTTCGCCTCTCCATTCAGCGCCCCCAGCGCCGAACACCGCACCACCGGCAGCTCGTCCCCCGGAAATTTGTAGCTCTTCAACAACTCCCGCACCTCCAGCTCCACCAGGTCCAGTAACTCCGCATCCTCCACCGCATCCACCTTGTTCATGCACACCACAATGTAGGGCACCCCCACCTGCCGCGCCAGCAAAATGTGCTCCCGCGTCTGCGGCATCGGCCCATCGGTCGCCGCCACCACTAAAATCGCCCCGTCCATCTGCGCCGCCCCCGTGATCATGTTCTTAATGTAGTCGGCATGCCCCGGACAGTCCACATGCGCATAGTGCCGCTTCCCCGTCTCGTACTCCACGTGCGCCGTCGCGATCGTGATCCCCCGCTCCCGCTCCTCCGGCGCATTGTCGATCGAATCAAAACT
>QHZQ01000013.1:0-8857 GCA_003224725.1 Acidobacteriota bacterium
TCACCAGATCAGCGGCTGCGACGGGTGCCGCCGGTGAGGCTATCAGAAAAATCAAGATCCAGATCCAAATCGTGTTCTTGGAAACAGTCATTGTCCCCTCCCTGTTAATTGGCTTGAGAGTAACATTCCCTTCTTCAGTTTGGCAATGTGGAATTCGGCGCCTGGGGGGAATTAGCTGAATTTGTAATCTCCTTGCCCATGTACTCAAGGGGGAACTTTCAGAGGAGCTTCTCATGATCCTTCGGATCGCCACGGGCGATGAAAATTATTCCCCTCCACGGGAGGGGTGCAGGGGGGGTGCAGGGGTGGGTTGTCGCGAACCGGAAGAACCCCACCCCGAAGGCTGACGCCTTCTGCCCCTCCCAGGAGGGGATTTTAGAGATTCACTCGGATAGCCTGTCCATAGCCGTTTCAGGGTCTTCAAAAAGGCATTGGCAATGCGGGATAGTTGTGCCTAGAATTAAAGTCGTTTGGGGAAGAGTCTAGTTCGATCTAGGATCGTTTATTTGAGTCGTACTGATTCAATTGTCGACTGCCTATTGGCATTATGGTCCTGAGTAAACTGCCATTATGACTTTGCTCGCCCAAAGAATCGGACCTTCAATTCTTCCCTTTAAGCAGCGTCCATCCATCTTATTACCAAGGAGGAAAACACGATGAAGCCAAGCCCTGAATTAGAGGCTGGTACGTTTTGCTGGGTTGAGCTGGGCACGACCAATGCGTCGTCCGCCAAGAAGTTTTATGGCGGGCTTTTCGGATGGAGCATGAACGACGTTCCGATGGGTCCCGACAGCTTCTACACAATGGTCCAGGTGGGTGGGAAGGATGTTGGAGCCTTGTACCAATTGGGCCCGGAACAGACATCGCAGGGGATCGCTCCACACTGGCTGTCCTACATTTCGACGAAGAGCGCAGACGAGAGTGCAGCCAAGGCCCAGTCACTGGGCGGCAAGGTGCTCAAGTCCGCCTTCGATGTCTTCGACGTGGGACGCATGGCAGTGCTGCAGGATCCAAGCGGTGCAACCTTTGCGCTCTGGCAAGCGAAAAAGCACTTGGGGGCTGGATACCTGAGCCAGTCGGGCGCGCTTTGCTGGAACGAGCTGGCGACCCACAATGTCGATGCGGCCGGCAAGTTTTACACGAAACTGTTCGGCTGGAGCAGCAAGGTCCAGCAGATGGGGCCGATGGCTTACACCATTTTTATGCAGGGCAGCCAGCAGGTCGGCGGGATGTTTGCCATGGGTAAAGAATACGGGAAAGCTCCCTCCCATTGGATGCCTTACTTTTCGGTGACGGAATGTGACGTCAGCGCCGACAGAGCCAAGTCACTCGGCGGAGACATTAAAGTTCCCCCAACCGATATTCCGGGCGTCGGACGTTTCGCAACACTCCAGGATCCCCAGGGAGTCGCCTTCTCGATCATTAGACTTTCCAGGCCGGCCTGACTGTATGAATGACGGCTGCATTAGGGAGTGACTGACCTTCAATCACTCTTGTCCTTCGTGGGGCGAGGAACAGAATCTAAGGAGGTTTCTCCCCTCGCCCCGACCCAGTTGCACCAGGCGTGAAAGGTCAATTGATTTGTGGCCTGGGCAGCTTGCGAAAGCCCCCAAGACTAGGCGCAGACACTGCCCTATACCGCCACGTGGGAAGAGGTTTTACGCCCCCTGACGTGAAGCCACGATTAACGCGCCTTTTGTGGTAATCGTGGGCAATCCGCGACGAAAAACCCACGGCCAGCAAAAGCTGCTGACCGTGGCTACCACTCCGCATCACCTCTGACCAAAAGTCAGTCCTCAAAAAACAATCTTGGCGCTGAACTGGATTTGTCGCGGGTCAAAAGCGCCCACTGGCCTGCCGGCTTGGGTAAAGGAGTTGTCGGCTTCGCGGATGTTGACCCGATTAAACAGGTTAAACACGTCCATGCTCAAGCCTAGTCTCCAGTGTTCGCCGAAGGAGAAGTTTCGTGTCAACCTGAAATCAACTGAGGCAAAGCTTCCGGTCCGGTAAACGTTTCGACCCAGGTTCCCGACCGAGCCTAGTGGGGGCTGGATTAGTCCCACTTTACCGTCGGGGGAAGGAAAAGAGCCGGAAGTGTTCGCGGGCACCACGTCGGGTCGCGCGGTCGAGCTGCTATTGATGAGGGTACTGTCGTTGAGCGTCAGCAGATTATAAGGCCGCCCAGAAGAAACTTCGATGGTTGGAGCTAATGTCCAGTCAGCCAGGAGAGGCTGGACGAGATTTCCTTTCGCAGACTTCCAGGGACTGTCGAAAATGCCGCTGATTACAAACCGGTGTCTCTGGTCAAAATTGGAATTGCCCCGGTCCAGCCGGGTGTTTTTGTTATCCTGAGGCTCCTGCAGAACCTGTAAGTCAGTTGAGTCGTCGATGGCATGGGACCAAGTCCCTTCCGAAACGTCGCCGTCATGGCGTGGTAAACGGAAGCTCCCGAGGATTCATATTCCTTGACATTAAAAAAAGGGACAAAGGCATTCCCAGGAGCATGAGGAAGGTTAAACAATCCAACTAACGCATCCATTACCGGCTTGGACAAAGCTCCGCGGGAAACGGTGTTGGCCCAGGCATAATTCGGACCGGTTGCTCGGAATTGATTAAAAAGTAACTGACCGAGCGGCGCCAGGCTGGTGGTGGAATTGCCACCCAGCGCGTCCCACAACCCTGCCAGGTTGCCACCCAGCCCTCCGTAACCGGGGTTAGCGCACCCATTGGCTGAAACGCCCGGCAGTTGCGGGCACACGATCGTGGCACGGGCGTAGGCGGTGATGAGATCGAAATTCCCCTGGTTAATGTTGCGGGGTCGAAGCAGGTGAGAGCCATGAGTATAGGTGTAATCCAAGGAAACAGACACGTTGTTGGCCAGTTGCCGCTCGACACCGAACGCTCCTTGCTGGGTGTAGTCGTACACAAAGTTGCGTGCCACCGGCAACGTTTGGGACAGGATGGGGCTGAGTGCGAGAGCTGTGCTGGGGTCTGAGAAAACCGGAGACACGACGTCGTAACGCTGCTGATTGCTCATGTAGCCAATGAGTGGATTGGCGACAGCCGCACCCAGCGGTGTGAAGGCACGTCCTTGGAACAGGTCATCAGCGCCTACTGCGTGGGGAGCGACCAGGTAAGGCGACTGCGACCCGTCGACCACATCCGACAGAAAGATGATCCCCGACAGAGGATGTCCGTAGAACAGTCCATAAGATCCGCGGACTACCGTTTTGCCATCCTCAAACGGATCCCAGGCAACGCCAAAACGAGGAGCCCAATTGTTAGTGTCGCGGGGAATTCCTTCTATCACACCCAGCAAGCGCTCTCCGTTGTCCGAGAGCGAAGAACTGGCCGAATTCGATGTCATAGCGCAGGCCATAATTCAACGAGAAGTTGTGGGTGACCTTCCACGTGTCTTGCGCAAACCAGCCCAGGGTCGTGTTCTTGTATCGAGAGGTGGCGCCTTTGAACCCACCGAACTGCTGCACAAACGATTCGGGAAATCCAAAGCCATAGGCTTGGGCGGCCGAGAACGGCGGGGCGCTGGTGGCTTTCCATGCCGCGATCAGACCCGGACCAAAGGTTGCGCCAATGGCTCCTGTAATGAGTGGGTCATCCACAGGAAGCTGCACGGGAAAGAAATATACTGCGCCCTGATTCAGTGGGAAGACGGCCCTGATGGGTAGTGCATTAAAGTCAACGCCCATCTTGTAGGTGTGGGAGCCACGAATGTGGGAAATATTCTCAGTCAGTTGCCAGCGCTTCTCCGTGCGGTAAAGTGGCGCAAAGGGTTCTTGTCCGATCGAAGCTACTCCCGGGATTTCCATGGCTGCCCGAGTCCCATTGGTGGTCAGGCCTACGCCGCGGCGCGCAAACTGGAAGCGGAATTCGCTGAGCCAGGACGGACCCAGGTTGCTGGCCAGTTGCGTGACCAGAGCCAGGTCGCGGGTCGAACTATTCGTGGTTCGCGTGAAACCGTTTAAAGCAGTAAGCTGGTTTTCTCCATTGCTTGGAAGGCCCGTAACGTCTGCTGGGGTGGCACTGAATCGAACAAAGGCGGCGTGGTTGGTGCTGATTTGGTGGTCGGCGCGGGCCGAGTAAAAGTAAGTCTCCTCCGTCGTTTTGTAATTTCCTGCTTCCGATGTCAATCCCCGGTAAGACGACGGCAGAGGGTTAGGAATTAATCCAAACGTCGTCGGTCCACTGGGAGTGTTGCCATAAAGTGCTACCCGCGCTGCGCTATTGGCAATCAATCCATAGGGTACGGCCAGGGGAGCAGGAGCGCTTTTGATGTACGCTTCCTGCTGCGGCGTCACCAGCAACGTTCCAGCTCCCAGTGGGTTCGGGATCTGGTTGAAGCCATAGTCATTTCGTCCGATCTGAGAGAAGTTGATGGAGTTCCTCTGAGTTGTTTCAAACGAGAGGAAGACGAAAGTCCGGTCTTTTTTGATGGGGCCGCCCAGCGTGAAGCCGGACTGTGTGCGAGTGTCGCCCGGGTCTGGCTCGCCGGCAAAGGCGTTGGTGGCCGAGACCTTGCGGCTGCGCAGATAACCAAAAAGATTGCCGTGCCACTCATTGGTTCCCTGCTTCGAAACGATATTGATGACCGCGCTGGAAGCCCGGCCGTACTCTGGAGCATAACCGCTCTTGAGAATCTGAAACTCCCGCACGGCTTCCTGGGAAAGAGTTGCACGGACGCCGCCGATAGAGTTGTCGACCGCGTCGGCACCATCGATGCTGACCATGTTGGCGCGCCCACGCTGGCCGCCGATGTTGAGCCCACTGGTGGGTGCCGGACCGAGCACGGGTTGATTGTCACGAGTGGTCGCCGAATCCAGAAGTGTAAAATTGATATAGCTGCGACCATTGGTAGGCAAGTTTTCGATCGCGCGGTCACCGATCGTCGTGGCCACAGAGCTTCGGGTTGTCTCGACCAGGGCTGCATCGGCTGACACTATCAGGGCTTCCTTCACAGCACTGATCTCCAACTGAAAGGGCAGCTGCGCTTGTTGTCCAATCGTGAGTTCCACATCCTGGGCAACAGCCGATCGAAAGTTGGCGGCCTCAGCAGTGATGTTGTAGTGACCAGGGGGCAAGGCCAGAAAAATGTAATCACCAGTCTCACGCACGGCGGTTTCACGTACCTGCCCGGTGGCTATGTTTTCCACCTTGACTTTCGCGCCTGCGATGGCCGCTCCAGATGGATCCGTGATCACGCCCTTCAAATCGGCTGTATTCACTTGCGCTCTCGCTATGGAAATTAACCAGGCAAGCGCCACTGCGCCCACCAGGATCTTATTTATGACGTGCACGCAACTCTCTTTCATAAACTGAAGCCTCCTTCAAAATGATGCTACCGATGGGAAGATTGAAACTGAAAAATGTTGGGGCTCTTCAGGGGTATGTCCTCCCGTCTTATCGGCAACACCCGGTTAGACGTTAGATAGGTTCGGTCTGTGAAGCCCTCAAATCTGACAAAAACGAAGGCTTCCCGGCGAGGCGCCAAGACCCGGAGAGATCGATTTGACCCTAATCGCAGAACTGAAGAGCTAACAAGAGAGGAAATTTTGACTTTTAAATCGGTCATCTTCCTGCCGTCGCCTTCAATGGCGTGCGCTCTCGCCAGTCACATTGTGTTGTTTCCTAAAACTTTGGTAGTCTATCGGTATGAAACAGTTCGGGCTGATGGCGAACGAAGCGAGGTTGACGGGTATCAAACCATTCAATAAGAACCGAGGCAACTGCGTCAGGTCAGGATTTCCTTGGGTCATACGCTTAATTATTGTGTTCTTATGCTGGAGTGGATCGATTATAGCAGAGGCCATTCCCAAGCCAACAGGCTATGTAAATGACTATGCACAGGTCATCGATCAAGGATCGAGGCAAAGCATTGAACAGCTCTGCCAGGAATTAGAGTCTAAGACCGGAGCCCAATTGGCGATTGTCACACTCTCCTCTTTGCAGGGTGAGCCTGTTGAAGATTATGCCGTGAAGCTCTTTCAGCAATGGGGCATCGGAAAGAAGGAAAAATCTAATGGCCTTTTGCTGTTGATAGCGATTCAAGAACGACGCTCCCGGATCGAAGTGGGCTATGGCCTGGAGCCTGTCATTACCGATGGCTATGCCGGAGAAGTCTTACGCACACTCAGGCCCTACTTTCGCGCCAATCAATACGGACCAGGTCTCTATGCGGCGGCCAACCAGCTAGCCCTTCGCCTGGCCGAAAGCGCCGGGGTTACATTATCTGTCAAACCCGTCCTGCGAAGGGGCGGACGGGTTTCATCCTCTCCTTCCGCGTTTCATCAACTGATCTCAGGCGCCCTAATTCTGCTGGCACTGTTCCTGGCCCCTTACTTCTTAGGAGGGCTCGGAGGGACTTTCACGGGCCCACCTATGGGACGACGGTACCGACGTGGCGGGAGCTACTTCGGAGGATTTGGCGGGGGCGGAGGGTTTGGTGGTTTTGGAGGCGGGGGTTCTGGAGGATTCGGTGGATTTGGAGGCGGGAGCAGCGGTGGCGGTGGGAGTTCGAGCGATTGGTGACTCAACGAATCATGAAGGGCTCCAGCGAAAATCGTGGCCATGGTGTAAGGCCTTTCGCAAGCTGTCGGTTTCGGCATGGCTCGCTATGCGTAGCTATAAAGACCGTTGCCAAAGATGGGAATCCATCATGACACCTAACCCAGGGTGGCGGCTGGACCGCAACCCTTATAGGTATGGGAATAAAAAGTGTCCAAACTTCTGCGCTGGTTACCAGTACATAATTTTCATTGTCGGTGGGAGCGGCCAAACGCCGCATGAAGAACTCCATTGACTGAGGAGGCTGGGTTGGAAAGGGTTTTAAAGGCACTCGTGTTTGAAATGAAAAGCATTTACGGGGATAACCTGGTGGCTCTTTTTCTCTACGGATCAGCCGCCAGCGGAGATTTTCATGAAAAGTTTTCGGACCTTAACATTCTTTGCGTCCTGCGCGAGATCTCCGTCGAACTGTTAAAGAAAGCAGAAAAAACGGTGACCTGGTTCGTCAAGAAAGGAAATCCGCCTCCTTTGTTTTTCACTCTTGAGGAAATTGAACAGTCGCATGACGTCTTTCCCATTGAATTTCTGGACATACAAGCCAATCATCGCCTCTTGGACGGAACAGATATCTTCGAGAATCTAGAGATCGAACGGGAAAACCATCGACTGGAACTGGAACATGAACTCAGGACCAAACTTATTGGTCTGCGACAAAGTTTTCTTACCGTGAGCCACGATGCGAAAGCGGTTGAAGATTTAATGCTCCGATCGCTTTCGGCGTTTGTCACCCTGTTTCGCCACATCCTGATCTTGATGGGTGAGTCTGTTCCTGTCCCAAAGCGTGATATCATCCAGTTGTTCTGCGCGAAGGCGAAGGTGGATGAATCCTTGTTTCTTGGCCTACTGAAAACCAGGGAGGAAGGGCAACCCATGACGGCCGCCGACGTGGAACCCCTATTTCAGCGCTATTATGAAGAAATTGGAAAGCTGACCAAGCTAGTGGATCGGTTGCCAAAAGCAAAATAGAAGGAGAAAACAATGCTATGAAAAAAGCCTTATTGGTCCTTAGCATTATTGGAGCACTGCTGCTGATTACAGCCATTGCCTTGGGTGGGACTTTCGTTTCCCGTCGCAATGAAATGGTGGCACAAAAAGAGGCCATCAAGGCGGCCTGGGCTCAGGTGGATAACGTCATCCAAAGACGCGCCGACCTTATTCCCAATCTGGTAAATACGGTAAAGGGCTATGCTACCCACGAACAAAAGGTCTTCGAGGAGATTGCTTCAGCCCGAGCTCAGTTGGCTGGCGCGCGCAACCCGGCAGAGCGCATTGCAGCCAATTCCCGGTTGGACGGGGCCTTGAGCCGTTTGCTGGTGGTGGCCGAAAACTATCCCAACTTAAAGGCAGATCAGCAATTCCTGCGTTTGCAGGACGAACTGGCAGGCACAGAAAATCGGATTGCAGTGGAGCGACGTCGCTACAATGAAGCAGTACAGCAATACAACACCAATATTCAGATCTTTCCCAATAGCCTGGTGGCCTCCATCTCCGGGTTTCAGAGAGAGGATGCTTATTTCAAAGCTGAGGGTACGGCCAGAGAGGTGCCGAAGGTGGATTTTTCCAGGTGATTCTGTCTTGGTGTTGCTTCCAGTGCTTGAGCATCCCCTGGGAGAGCGGGCGTCTCGCCCGCTCCTTCGGGGGACTACCACGGCAAGTTGGATGTCATCCAACCTGACATTGGCCGGGCCGGAGGCATTACGGAATCACCGAGGTTGCCCGGCTGGCCGATGGGCTCTTATGTATGCCGCAAGGTTGGAAATCCGGGTTGACCATCGCTACCGAAATCCACCTGAGCGCCGCCGCCCCAATGTTCCGTTCCTGGAGTTCATGGTTGCAGAGCTTTGGCCCTCGGTGATTCGCAGAGACCTCGTGCTCCCGAATTTAAGCCGAAAGACGGAATCATAGAACTGCCCAAAGCTTCCGGACTGTGGGTGTTCGGCTGAATGAAAGATCCTGGAAAGACAATCAGCGAAAAATTCTTGATTTGATTTCTGCAAAATCGGTAGGAGCCCATCTGATCTGAAAACCACTGAAACCGGGGACACCCTTATGTGATGGCTCAATTGCTAGGGATAGAATGTCCCGAATGCACTCAGCTGGTACCCACGGCGAGCGCTGTTCTCGCGGTGGGCTCTTACAAAGGGCAAAAGAAGACCACTGTAGCCTGCATCGTTCAACCGTGAGAAGCGCAATGGAAATTCCCGAAACGCTAGAAACAATAGCCCAATGCTGGGATAAAGCTGAATCTGAGTTGCGAAAAAGTATCAAGCAGAAGCAC
>QHZQ01000013.1:9017-28595 GCA_003224725.1 Acidobacteriota bacterium
GTCATATCGAAAAGTTTACAGGAGGAGATTTTGGGTTCACTATTACTCGCCCAGACGTATCGTTTAGCGAGCCACCCCATTTCTCCCATACTGGTTATTTTGAAATCAACGCAAGCTATCAGCGTGGATTGTTGTGCCAGGCAAAGCTGAAGCAAAGGTCGGGTTGGGGTAAACTCACGCGAAAGCAAAAAAGGGTTCTTCCCGAAAGGTTACCTTATTTGGGTTTGTTATTGTATGAATGTGATGGAGAAAACCGTCAACTGTTAAGACAATTTGCCTGGCAAATGTGCAACTTCGCAAGTATAGAAACCATGAGCGGCTGGCTAAAGTCGGGTGACTTTCCAGGTCCGGCAAGTTCTCCCGAAATTATCCGACAACTCGGCAATGCCAGTATTGGAACTGATAATAAGCAGATTCTGGAGGGCATAATAAGACCGACCGGCAAACCTCAGTTTAGCATTAGCATATACTGGGCTTCTGATAAGCGACCACCGGAATGTATACCCATCACTCTCTATTCGAGTTTGAAAAATGATGTTGAAGAACAGCAGAAGGTTCATGTTCTCGTTACGCGGGGCTAATTGGCTCCATAGTATAGGGTGACGGCTAACCAGCGCTTGCACCCGACTGGGGCTACTGGCCGGCAGGGCAACGGTTCGGGTGTCGCAGAGCAACCGTTAGTTCCGGCGACTTCCCTAGTCCGCCCCAGCGGGTGAAGGCGCCGTTGGCAAGATTGAATCGCCACAGATAGGGGGCGAACGGGCCGCACCTTTACTTTTCACAATTTTCGATAAGCTGCTTAATCAACACTTCTTCCATCTCTAGAAGGATTTTGAGCTCTTAAAAAGGCCGTTGAGAGGCCAGTGTAATGGGGCACTGAGAAAGCATTGTTTCCTTGTACTCAACTCGGTCGCATGACCGTAGGGGAGGGCTATCATTGTTAGCGTTCATTTTAAACGAACTGACCGAATCGCATTCCCCAAAACTCCTTCACTTTGCACTCCGTATCGGAGCGCATGAGTTCACGGTGCGACCAATTGAACAATCTACACAACCGCCAATAGAGCAGCTTCAAACGTTTTTTTTGGGGCAGCGCAAGAAAGAAGTGCCAACCGGCGGCTCCAAACGAGGGTTTGAGTCGGTGCCGATCTGGATATTTAATGAGGAATCTGCCGCTGCAATGTTGCATCTTTCTCCCGGAGGATTCCACAACACCCGATATGAATGGGTAATCTACAAGGGCGACATTTTGTTGGCCGCAAGACCCGGCGCGGGCCGTTCTGCCATGAATCTTAGTCAACATCAATGGGAAGAGTTGTTTCGGCTCGGGTTTCGTTTCAGCCTCCATACTGCAGACCTGCCGGAAAACCTACAAAAGAAGCTAGTGGCTCAATACCCGGGACTAGCAAATGTCCTTTGGAAGCCCCCCCGACGGTTGATGCCCTGTTTGAAAGACCTTACGGTGTGCTGTCGTTTCCTCCGGATTACGGGCGTCCAAGAATCAATCTGGAAGCAGCGAACAACAAATATATCTTGTCGTGGTGGTCGGGAGCGCACGATGAACTATTGGCTCGACATATAAAACGCGATGGCTGGGAATGGTGGCCGTCTACCAGCGCCATCGCAGACCTAACCGACAGAGAGGTATTCACAAGGTGGAAGATTGACGACCCCCAGTGCCTGGACAATTCGTGGGCTGTCGTACTTGATACGTTTGCGCGAGCGCGCGCACTACAGAAAGGCCTATTGAGCAATGTTCAGTGGCCACCAGATGCGAGAAATTGCGAACTCTGCGGTGAGAAGTTCTCGCCGAGTACTCGTCATCCAAGCCTCACCAATGCGTCACCTCAAACATGCCGATACTGTTCGGCATGTATTTATGAGTCCCGCCGAGTCGGGAACCGACACGCGACGAAAGACGAGTGCCTTACGTATGTTCGGCGGCTCACTGAATTGCTGGGGCGAATCCCAAATGCAGACTTTGATTTAGCTGGGCTTGACGAGAAAAATGCGTCAGATCTACTACGGCTTCTGCACAGCAAACCGCAATTCTCGCGAATAATTGACCATTTTGGTTCATGGCTGGCATTATTGCTAGAAGCTGGCATACTGGAAGACGGTACTCGAAAGATGCCGCGTGGGACACAGTGTCTTGCACGAGACGGCCACGTCTGCCTTTCGATTGCGGAGAAGATGATCGACGACCTGCTTACAGAAATGGGAATTTCCCACGAAAAGGAAGTTAAATATCCCAATAGCAAACTCCGTTGTGACTTCTTTGCAAACAGTGTTTACATCGAATATTTCGGACTGACCGGCAATGCGGAGTATGACGACAAAACGAAAGAGAAACTATCGCTTGGCAAAAGGTTGCGAATTAAAATGCTTGCGCTCTATCCTGAAGATGTCATTCAGTACTCCGACCTGCGGAAGAAGCTGGCGAAACACCTGCTTGCTAGCGGGGATGAAGGTTAACGCAGGGAGCCGAATTGCTGAAAAGTTTGGTTGTGAAGCTGGGGCCGCACTTAAAAGATTGAATCTTTCACCTGCTCGATGTGTTGGCGATTACACAAAAAACACCATTCCAACCGTTCCATTCTACCGCCGACTCAAGTCGCATTTTGCGGACGGGACGCCCGCGCTCCACGCTCCTCATTTCAACAACTCAATCATCTCTCTTACCGCTCGATCCAAGCCTACCAGAGCGGCTCGGGCGATGATGTTGTGGCCAATATTGAACTCTTCCATTTGAGGGATGTCACTAACCGCCCTGACATTTCGGTAGGTGAGACCGTGGCCCGCATGGACTCGCAGGCCCAGAGAATCCGCCAGGACGGCCGCAGCTTTAAGCTCTTCCAAAGCCCTTTCAGCCTGTAATTCTGTTTTGAGGGTCAGATAAAGCGTAACTTCTGAGTAACGAGCCGTGTTTATTTCGACGATCCCCACTCCGAGTTTCTGGGCAGCTTCGATCTGTAAATCCTCAGGATCGATGAAGAGGCTCGCCGCGACCCCACCCGCTTCCAGCTTTTGAGCCGCCGTGCGGACCTGCTCAAAATTGCGAACGCAGTCCAGACCGCCCTGAGTGGTAATTTCTCCCGGAAACTCAGGGACCAGGGTGGCCGTATCGGGTTTGACCTCCAGGGCAATGCGTACCATTTCCTCGGTGGCAGCCATTTCCAGGTTAAGTCTCGTCTTGACGGTCTCCCGCAACAACTCCACGTCTCGGTCTTGAATGTGGCGCCGGTCGCTGCGAAGATGGACCGTGATGCCATCGGCCCCCGCCAGCTCGGCAATCACGGCGGCAGCCACGGGATCGGGTTCATTGGTTTTTCGAGCTTCGCGGATCGTGGCAATGTGATCGATGTTGACTCCAAGTTTAGTCATGCCTAGTTTTCTCAACACTGGTAAAGGTTAACGATATTTCCCCATCCAGTCGTTCCAGCGAATCAACACTAGGTCGAAAAACATTTTGAGCGAATCGTTAAGAAAGCGCACTGTGGTTCCTTCCACATGGTTCCACTGAACGGGAATCTCCTTCAGACGTAAGCCACGTTTCTTGGCAATATATAGTACCTCGGGATCAAAGCCAAAATCAGTAATTCTTTGTTGCTGAAACACCGGAATCATCGCTTCACGGCGAAAAGCCTTAAAGCCACATTGGGTGTCTTTGAAGTTTAGCCCGGTGAGTACTTGCACAAAGATATTGAAAATGCGGCCAGAGAATTCCCTGAGTTTAGATTGATGCACACCAATCAGGGACCGATTGAGCGCCCTGGATCCAAAACTGACATCGCACTCCCCTTTTAGAATCGGATCAACTAACTTGGGCATCTCTGAAATCGGAGCCGAAAGATCGGCGTCAGTGAACAGAACAATGTCACCCGTGGCTTGAAGTGCTCCGTTCCTGACGCTGAAGCCTTTGCCGCAGTTCCCAGGGTTTTGAATCAATCGAACTAGATTCCATTGGGCGCTGAACTTTTCCACAATTTCCGCAGTGGCGTCTTCCGAGCCGTCGTTGACAACAACGACTTCTGCACACCAGCCATTTTCCCGTAGATATTGTCGCAGCATATCTAAGGTTGGGATAATTCGACTGGCTTCATTGTAAGCAGGAATGACGATGGAAATTTGAGGCATGCTCGCCATTAACATTGAGAAGGCCCACTATATTACAGCCCCTTCCATTTTTAAAGCAGAGGCTTCTTTGACACCGATCGATTGGATCTTCTATAATTTTTAGTTTGGACTGCTGGCAATATTTGCGTCAGTGAGCCATGGTAAACAAATTCGCCGCAGTTGGTTAGCTCTGCACCGGTCAGGCATGAGGGGTTCCAGGCGCTTGCCCACGGCAGAAAAGTGAAAGCTTGATACCCAAATTATGCGCCAGCGATATTAGCCTCGGAGAGGCGCAAGATAATAGCCCACGGCGTTAGCCGTGGGCTAAGAGATGGACGAATGAGCCCCAGAGGGGCGAAAGACAAGCCGTAACAATTTATCTCCCATTCGGATTCTTTCGCCCCTACCGGGGCTTGGCTCCTTTATGATGCTACCCACGGCATCAGCCGTGGGTAGCATCTGACGCCCCTACCGGGACCACGCGACGACGCTGAGGGCGCCTGTAATTCGGGTGATAAGCCTTCGAGGATGAATCATAACCATTCCAGACCCATGAGCAACGAAGTCCTTATTGTCAAAGGCGCCAAAGTCCATAATCTGAAGAATATCGACTGTGAGATTTCCCATAACAGTCTGACGGTGCTCACCGGAGTCAGCGGATCTGGCAAGTCAAGCTTGGCCTTCGACACGATTTATGCGGAAGGGCAGCGCCGCTATATTGAATCTCTCTCAGCCTATGCCCGCCAGTTCCTGGAGAGGATGGAGAAGCCCGCGGTGGACGAAGTGATGGGAATCGCTCCGGCCATTGCCATCAAACAAAAGAATACGGTCCGCAATCCGAGATCGACAGTGGGCACGGTGACTGAAATCTACGACTACCTGAGACTACTCTATGCCAGGATTGGTCGGACTTACTGCTGGCAATGTCACCGGGAAGTGAAGAAAGATATCCTGGAGGATGTTGTCCAGTTCTTGCTCTCCTTTCCTGAGCATACCCGGATCTATGTGCTTTTTCCCTTTTCCAGCTATCGCAAAATGCTGGAACTGAAGGAAACGTCAGCGAGGGAAAAGCGAAAAAAGAAGCCGGCAAACAAAGAGCAAGAAGCGGTCAAGGCCGCCCTTTCCGATCTCCGCAAACAGGGTTTCAACCGGCTCTATCACCCGAATCGCTGCTTAATTTGGATTTCACTGCAGAGATTTTCGTCCTGGTCGATCGAGTGGCGATTCAGCGTGACATCAGACAGCGGCTGATGGACTCACTGGAATGCTGTTATCGGGAGTCCCAAGGCAATACCGTGGTGGAAGTTGTCGCACTCCCGGAGAGCGGGATTACTGCTGAAGGAAAGACCACTGTTCCAGGGCTTCCTCTGTATAAAGGGTATGCCGTCCAGCTCAAGCCAGGGGATCGATTTAGTTTCAGTGAAAAGTTCACGTGCCGGGAATGCAACATTACTTATGAGGTACCAGAACCTCGTCTCTTCTCCTTCAATAATCCATTTGGCGCCTGTCCCCGCTGCCAGGGCTTTGGAAATACAATAGATTTCGACTTGAACCTTGTTATTCCCGACAAGGAGAAAAGTCTCCAGGAAGGTGCCATCGAGCCCTGGACAAAACCGCGTTATCGCGGCTTGTCTGCAGAGTTCAAACGCTTCGCCCGGACCAAGGGGATACCGTTGGATGTTCCATACCGTAGCTTGTCTCAGGCTCAAAAGGAACTGATCTACGAGGGCGACGAGAAATTCATTGGGATCAAACGATTCTTCGAATACCTCGAAACCAAGAAGTACAAGCTCTATATTCGAGTATTCTTAAGTCGCTATCGAGGTTACGCTCTCTGCCAGGAATGCGGTGGCTCCCGGTTGCGTCGCGATGCCCGAGTCATCAAAATCGCTGGCAAGAACATTACCGAGATTACGAGCATGACCGTGGAAGAGGCTCATCGCTTCTTTGATCAGCTTATGCTCCCTCCTTTTGAAATTGCCATCGCCCAAAGAGTCCTGGACGAGATTCGAACTCGACTGAAGTTCCTTTACAATGTGGGGTTAGAGTATCTCACTCTGGACAGGCTGGCCTCCACACTTTCAGGAGGAGAATCCCAGAGGATCCAGCTTGCCACCTCGTTGGGTTCTTCTCTGGTAGGGGCTCTCTATGTTCTGGATGAACCCTCCATCGGGCTCCATCCGCGCGACAATTCTCGCCTGATCGAAATTCTGAAGAATCTTCGTGACCTGGGGAATACCGTCCTGGTCGTGGAGCATGAGGTCGAAATGATGAAAGCTGCAGACCAAATCATTGACTTGGGACCCGGGGCCGGCGAGCAGGGGGGACAAGTGGTCTTTTCTGGAACTTATCCCAATTTGCTTTTATCCAGCAACTCGCTCACAGGCAGATACCTCAAGCATGACCTGAGAATCAACATTCCCAAAACACGCCGCTCGCCTGACGGGCACTGGTTGAGAATATATGGAGCCCGGGAGCATAACTTGAAAAAGGTAGACATTGCTATTCCCCTAGGTATCATGACTTGCATCACGGGTGTTTCCGGTTCGGGGAAATCTACGCTGGTTCATGAAGTCATCTATACAGCCCTCAAGGCCAGGCGAGGAGAAGTTCCAGAGAAGGAGAACTACCAAAGGATGGACGGCGATCAATGGATTGCGGACGTCATCCTGGTGGATCAGTCGCCCATTGGGCGAACTCCTCGGTCCAATCCTGTCACTTATATCAAAGCGTTTGATGCCATCCGTGAGCTTTTCGCCTCGACTCGGGAAGCGAAAAGCCAATCTTTTGGAGCCGGCCATTTTTCTTTCAACATTCCTGGAGGCCGCTGTGAAGCCTGCGAAGGTGACGGCACCGTTACAGTGGAGATGCAGTTCCTGGCTGATGTGGAGCTAGTCTGTGAAGAGTGCAGAGGAACTCGCTTTAAGTCGAGTGTCTTGGATATTCGTTACAAAGGCAAGAACATTTATGAGGTCTTGCAGTTGACCGTGCAGGAGGCGCTCGGTTTTTTCTCTGCAATCCCCAAAATCACTAACAAGCTCAAAGTGCTTCAGGCGGTGGGATTGGGTTATTTGCGGTTAGGCCAATCAGCCACGACGCTCTCGGGAGGCGAAGCCCAGCGGGTCAAGCTAGCTTATTATCTGTCCAAGCAAGTAAGCCACAATACTCTCTACATATTTGACGAGCCCACTACGGGCCTGCATTTTGATGACATTAATAAATTGTTGTTGGCCTTTCGAAAGCTGCTACAGGCGGGAGGAACCGTGCTTGTGATCGAACATAATCTGGACGTCATCAAGACCGCGGACTGGATTATCGATCTTGGACCGGAAGGGGGAGACAAAGGGGGCACGGTTGTAACGTCTGGATCTCCCGAACAAGTCGCCACGATAAGAGAAAGTTACACAGGAAGGTACCTCAAGAAAGTCCTGGCTGATGGGGCGCGGAACGTGGGAACCTAATGAAATCAGGGCTCTGTATTTCTCTGACAATGATTATCCTGTTGGGTTCCTTACTGCGGGGGCAAACCACCGAGAGAGTCCCTTCAACCAAGGGACAAGCCGACCAGCGAGTCAGCTCTCATCTCGAGCAAGCCGAAAAACTGGCCCAAACAAAACAATATTCGCAAGCCATCCCGGAGTATAAGTTGGCCATTCAAGAGGATCCGCAGAATGAGACCGCTTTTTTCGGGTTAGCTTTGGCGCAATCGCAGGCCGGTCAGAACGACCAAGCCATAGAGTCTTATCAAGCCACTCTCAAAATAAACCCAGGACTCTGGGAGGCCGAGGTCAACCTGGGAATTCTTCTACTGAATCAACAAAGCGTTTCTGAAGCACTCGTCCATTTCAAAAAGGCACAAGGTATCAACCCCAAGAATTTTCGCACCCATTACTACACGGGAAAGGCCCAGGAACTACGGGAGGAGATTAACGAAGCGGAGGCTAATTATCTTGTGGCCCTGGAACTGGCGAAGGAAGATCCCGAAAACTTTGAGATTCATGCTTCGCTAGGCTCCCTGTATTTGAAGAAAGGCGCCTGGGCAGAAGCTGAGAAGCATTTATTAGCAGCTCGACAATATCAGGGTGAGTCTGTGGGCGTGGCTCTGGACCTGGCTCAGCTCTATTACGAGACTGGACAAGCTGAAAGAGCTTTGGAACAGCTCCGGTCTGTCAACAAGTCCGACGATCCGGAGATTGATGAATTGATGGGGAGAATTCTGGTTGAGAAAAAAGACTACGAATCCGCTATCAAGTTTTTTGACCTTGCCATTAGGCGTCAGGCCGATCCAAGGCGGCGGCAAAAACTCTCGCTTGACATGGCTCAACTCTATCATGAGCTAGGTCGGACGGAAGCCGCCATTCTCCTTCTGAAAGACATTGCTAAATCCTCCCAGGATCCAAAGCTTCATTTCAATCTCGGATCGCTCTACTTACACCAGCGTGAGCTTGAGTTCGCCAAACAGGAATTTCTGAGGGCGTTACAACTCCAACCTGATTACGTTGAGTGTTACAGTAATCTCGGTTCGGTATTCTTGCTGCAAGAAAAATATCCGGAGGCTATAGAATCATTGAATCGCTTCAGGAATTTGCGGCCAGCAACTGCCGGGACCTATTTTTATTTGGGAATAGCCTTCGATAAGCTAAACGACTACGAGAATGCCTGGGTGAACTATCAAAAATTTCTTGAGCTGGATCAAGGAAAAACAGACAAGCAAGGATTTCAGGCCAAGGAACGTATGAAGGTATTGGAAAAAAAATCAAAAGGCGCTAATCTGTGGGGGGACTGGATATGCCGTCGCTCTCGCTTTCATGCATCCGCCTCGTGGCCGTATTGTTTCTTATCTCGAGTGTGTGCTTGAGCGAAGACAAACCCACCGGGGAATATGAAAGGCAACAAGAAAAGCTGTCGCACGAAGGCAGTCCCGTTGGCAAGGTTAAGATATTAATCAAAATGTCAGAAATCAGTCTCAAAGAAGTGGTTGATTTTGTCAAGAAGGGGGACCTGGTTGAAGCCGACAAATCCTTGATCCGGTACAACGATGTCATCCGTCAGGCTGACGAAGTGCTGAAATCCTCTCATCGAAACGCTCAGAAAAATCCGGCGGGATTCAAGGAATTTGAGATTTCATTGCGAAAGCAGTTGAGGAAACTGGCGGATCTCAAGCTCAGTTATCCTGTGGATCAACAGGAAAAGATAAGTCAGGCCATCGCGAGCGCAGAGTTAGCCAAAGAAGATATGTTTCAAGCCATCTTTGGTCCAGAAAACATCCGGCGAGGTAAAGGCAGGAGCGAAAATCCGAGGAAAGAGTCTCAATGAGCCGCAAAGAGCCAGCTCAAGCCGCTGGGGAAGTGGGTTGGAAGCAAAGAAACCGCAAAACTCTTCTCCCGACTCTTACCAAGATTCTGCTGTTGGCTCTTCTCCTATCAGCCTTCAGTTCTTTCCCGAGCCAGAAGAGGGACTACCTCACTGATGAGGAGATCGAGCAACTCCGCGAAGCTCAAGAACCTGCGGAACGCATAAAACTACTGGATGAATTTCTGAAAGGGCGTTTGGAAAAAGCCAGAGCCTTGAAGTCGACAGATCCTTTGAAAGAAAAAGAAAATAAGCCTAATCCTGAAAAAAACAAGAGCAAGCTTAGCCACAGCAAAAAGCCTGGTTCACCGGATTCGTCAAGTAAGCCTTCGGATAAGTCCACCCAGAAGTCCTTTTCCGATTTGATGGGCGAATACCTCCAATGCTTGGATGAAATCAGTTCCAACGTGGAAAATTTTTCGAGTTTCAAGGTCGAACCCAAAGCCTATCTGAAATCTCTCAAATATCTGGACCAATCTCTTGAAGAACATCGCAAGTGGGTAGCGGAAATCTCGGTCAAATTAGATAGGTCTGAGAAGGGCATCATCAGTGAAGTTTCCGAAGCTTTGCAGGAATTATCCGCCGATGTCAGCGCAGGTATTCAAAAGGCTAACGAGGAAATGAAAGAACTGAAAGAATCCAAGAAGGTGAAATCCCGCCAATAGGAACTGATGCATCAACTCTCTTTATTTGAGGACAAAGGGGCGTTAACTCTCGCGAGGATTCAGTATATTTTCGTCGAGTGCTATCGAGAATTGAGAATTGCCCGTTCACGCCCATCTATTCACGTCGAGTTTTACCCGTTCGTGGGAATCAATCATACCATTCGCTTTAGAAACGGGGAATTATACGCCCGCATCAGTGATCTTTTCAGAGAAGCTCCCCCTGAAATCATCAAAGCGTTGGCAATGATTCTGTTTTGCAAATTGTTTCGCCGTCGGATTCCAACCCGGATTACCCACGCCTATCGAGCTTTTGTCAATTCCGTGGAGATGAAAGAGAAGTCGCTATTAACTCGAAGCCAACGCGGGCGTAAACTGCTCTCGGACCCTAAGGGGCTTGATTACAATCTGACTTGCCTGTTCGACAAGCTAAACACTGAATACTTTGGCGGCCAATTGGGTCATATTAGCCTGGGTTGGAGCTTAAGAAAGAGTCGTCGAATATTGGGCCACTTTGATCCATCCCACAGCTCAATAACCATCAGCCGAATTTTTGATGATCGTCGAGTCCCGGAATTTGTCATCTCCTATGTCCTCTTCCATGAAATGCTCCACGCCCAATTCTCTACTTCTTCCAACTTCGATTTAAAGAATCGGCATTCGTCTCACTTTAAGAAGGAGGAGAAAAAGTTCAAGTGGTATAAAGAGTCAAATGATTGGCTAAAGGAAAATCTCTGACCTAACTCGCCTTTCTTCCCTACACAACTTTGGTTCCAATCTGTTGAAAACTTCTCTCGTCCATGGAAAATCTTTTTTCAGGAGCCTTAAATCCTTATATTCAATGGAATTATAATAAGTCTTTATTAAACAAGTACTTAGCAAATTGAACATGTATAGTGCAATCTGCTAAGGTTCCATCTGAGTGCGCTTTTGAGAGAATCGATGAGAAGTTTTTCACAGTTTTTTCCACAGATATTGTGAAAATAAATTGCGCGGTCCGGAACTCAAAAATGATTGGCAAAGTGGATTTGGATGGTCGAGCCTAGCTGTGGCCCGAGACATGCTGCGGGCTGACTCAACGTCAGAAATCAGGCTTTAATGCAATAGTCCTTAAGCTTACTGATGACGGAGCGAGGGGCTTCAACCTCAACGTAGATTCTGTCTTCAACATAGGACTTTCGGATCAATTTACCCTTTGCATATAATTTGGAAAGGATAGCGCCGTTCTTCTGACTCAGAAGCAGCTTCGCTTTAACTAGCGGATCGTCCGGCAAAAATTCATCGATCTTTTTCAGCAAGGTTGGAATGCCAGTCTTTTGAAGAGCGGAAAGATAAACTAAGCCGTCTTTGGACAAGAATTTTGAATTCCCGCCCACTAAGTCAATTTTATTGTAAACCTCAATAATGGTTTTTGAGGAAAATTGGAGCTCCTCCAGTACCTTGAGAACTGAATGGCGCTGCTGCTTGTAATGAGGGCTGGAGACGTCGATCACGTGCAGAAGCAAGTCAGCTCCGCCTATTTCTTCGAGTGTGGCTCTAAAGGCAGAAACCAAGGTTGTGGGCAGTTTATTGATAAATCCAACTGTGTCCGACAAGATTACCTCTCTGTTGGAAGGTAATTTGATCCTGCGTAACAGAGGATCCAGGGTGGCGAACAATTGGTTCGAGGCGTAAGCCTCTTCATGGGTCACGGCATTAAAGAGTGTCGACTTGCCGGCATTGGTGTAACCTACCAGTGAAATGATGGGAACAGGAATGGAAGTGCGAAAAGCTCTGTGCAAATGGCGGTGTGATCGAACCCGCTCTAGTTCTTGCCTAAGCTTGTGGATCCGCTTATGAATTTTCCGCTGATCGGTTTCGAGTTTGGTTTCACCAGGTCCTCGAGTGCCGATACCTGCTCCCAATCGAGAAAGTTCGACTCCGCGTCCTGCCAATCGGGGCAGGAGATAATTGAGTTGCGCCAATTCAACCTGAAGTTTTCCTTCACGCGTCCTGGCGCGGTGCGCGAAAATATCCAATATCAATTGAGTTCTATCGATAACTTTACACCCGACTGCCCTTTCAATATTTCTTTGTTGTGCCGGTGAAAGGTTCTCGTCAAAAATAACAGTCTCCGCATCCCATTCTCTTTGGGCTTCTTGTAATTCTTCTACTTTCCCTCGACCTATAAAAGTTGCGGGATCGAATTGCACCCGTTCCTGAAGCAGGCGCCCCACCACTTCTCCACCAGCAGAGACTGCCAGAAAGGCCAGTTCCTCGAGAGAATCTTCCAAACTAAACGATTCCAGACCTGGGTGCGAGCCTTTGCCAGTGGTCTTCAAAGAACAACCTACGAGAATGACCTTCTCCTTTTTTGAATTCGTGTGATTCATCCGTGACTCTGCCCATCGTGAGAGGTGGCCGCAGCATTCGCAGCAACGGAGAAGGACTTCCCAGCGGCCACTGTCGAAATGGCATGTTTGAAAATTAGCTGCTCTTGATTGTTGGACTCTAAGATCACCGAATATTTGTCGAAGCTCTTGATTCTGCCTGTCAATTTGACTCCACTGAGCAAATAAATGGTCGTCAGAGTTTTCTCTCTGCGAGCGTTATTAAGAAAGACATCCTGGATATTCTGAACTGGCTTTTCCATAGATCCTACCTCCTCCTAGTTGTCCGTCAAATCAAATTCTCCGAGTAAGGTGCTTCCAGACCTCAATGCGTACCTGTTTTCAAGAAATCCGCCACTTGCGCCCTCACATTGGATTGTAACAAAGGATCGCCACCTACGGAATCAAACCAAACAACCCCGTTCTCTTTTCGAAACCAGGTGAGTTGCCGTTTTGCATAGTGCCTGGTGTCGCGTTTTGTGAGCGCCAGGGCTTCTGCTAAACAGATCCGACCTTGTAAGAACTGCGCAACTCGAGAATAACCGAGGGATTGGAGTGGCTTCAAATCGGGCGAGAATCCCCGCGATAAAAGCCACTTCACCTCATCGACCAAACCGTCTGCAAACATTTTATCCACTCTGCGATCAATTAATTCATAAAGTAATTGGCGGGCTGGATTGAGACCGATCTTAAGAATATCAAAGCCACGCAAGGGATCTCGGCCTGAGCGAAAATGCCACGAAAGCGGTCTGGATGTCAGAAAAAAAACCTCCAGCGCACGAACGACTTTTGGCTTGTCATTGATTGCAATCTTTTGAGCCGAGGTCCCATCCACTCTGTCCAAAAGCCGGTGGAGATGACGGCTTCCTTTTCGCTCGGCTAAGTTACTGAGTCTCTTTCTCAGTCCCTCAGACCTCGTGGGCCCCTGGAACAATCCATCCAGTAAGGCCCGAAGGTAAAGACCCGTCCCTCCGACAACCAAGGGTAAATGGTTTCTTTGCTCAATTTCTACTAACACCTTTCGTCCCAGGCGAAGGTACTCACCGGCGGTAAATAGTTGGTCGGGTTCCAAGATGCCCATTAAGTGGTGAGGAATGCCCGCCTGCTCAGGCTTTGTCAGCTTCGACGTACCAATCTTCAGATATCTATAAATCTGAACTGAATCACAGTTTACAACTTCTCCGTTGAAATCTCTCGCGAGATGAACCGCTAAGCAAGACTTTCCGCTGGCAGTCGGTCCAAGAATCACGATAAGGGGCGCATTCATTAACCCAAGAAGTAGTGTCTCAAAACTAGATAACACAGCAGCAGGGTAGTCAGAATACAAAGCCCGAGCTGCTGAACTCGCGAGAGTTTCATCTTAGCAAAATTATAGTCTGATGTTATAGAAATAGGAAAACTGCAAGGTAATGCGCTCTCCAGAGAAAGAAGCAGGAAAACTGGGAAAAGGTTCCGACAATTTGAGGGAGGAAACGGCGGCTCGATCATAGGGGGACAGACCAGAACTTCTGACGATCTGCAGATTCTCAATTCGACCATTGTTCAAAATATCAAAAATGACGATTACCTTTGCCTTGGTCCCGCTACGAATCAATTCAGGAATTACCGAATACCAGTTATCTCTGACCCGAAAATAAATGAGCCGCAGCCAGGGGCCAAAATCAACTCCGCGCGTGTCACTTAAGATGGTTGGTTCATCAACCGAGAAATTGGGCTGGCGCTTGTCAAAACGATGCAGTGAATCTCCGCTGCCGGAGGCGCCATAACCGAGGTTTTCGCCCTGCCGGGCCCTTTCCAGGGAACTTTGGATAGATGATCCTGGAGTTTGAAGGCCAGCAAAAAGATCACGAAGATTCGTCTTCGCTTCCCCGGCGTCCGCATTCCAACTGTTTGTTTTCTTCTTTGCCACTGCCCTGTTGTTGCTGAGAATCTTGGTTAGAAGGATTTGCTGCAGCGGCGATGGGAGGAGGAGAAGAAACTTGCGCAGTCTCCCGGGGAGATGACTGCTTGGGGAGCTTAGTATCTCCTTCAGAATGAGGAGCGCGAATCCCCCGGGGATCTATCTTAGGAGCTTTGCCTTGGGCAATTCGATCTTTGTCGGAGAGGACCGGCGTTTTAGGCCGCTGAAAGAGCTTTTGGTAATCCCTGGGAAGGGCTAAGAAGCCCAGATTTTGGGAGGCATCAAGACGAGTCACCTCACGGGCAGGAGAATTCTTCCATAAACTGGTTGGAAAAAATTTAGGCCCCAAAAGGATTAGGATAACGAAGATGAGGTGAATTATCACCGAAATCAAGCAGGCTTCGCGTTTTCGATGGGTCGCCCTCTCATCGGCCAACTCAGTCAGTAAAAAGTGAATCTCGTCATCCATAGGAAATTAGGCCTGTTGAGATCGGGGCGGCGAAAATACCGGCAACTGAAGTGCCTGGGCATGTTCTCGAATTTTCTCAACGACCCGCTGGCCTAATTCCAGAGCGAGTTTGCTCTCTTCTGCGGTTACTTCAGGCTTACACCGGGTTTTTACTGATTTCAAGAAAGATTCGATCTCGGCTCTAAGAGGTTCCACTTTGGGGAGAGCGATCTTTTTCGGCACGATTATGGGTATTTCTCCCTGCTCAACCGACTTCACACTCATGACCACGATATCTTGCCGGGAGTAGTCTATCGACAAATATTCATTCGGCTGGAAGAATCGGAGTTTACGCACCTTCTCAGAACTGACCCGGCTGGCGGTGACATTGGCCACACACCCGTTGGCAAATTCAATTCTAGCATTGGCTATATCGATTTTCGAACTCAAAATGGGCAAACCGACCGCGCTGACCGCCCTCACCGGACTACCCACAAAGTCCAGAACGATATCCAGGTCGTGAATCATCAAATCAAACACCACATCGATGTCTAAGCTGCGCGAAGTGAAAACCCCTAAACGATGCACTTCAAAAAATAGCGGGCAGTTGAGCATCTTGCGGGCCTCCAGCACAGCTGGATTAAATCGCTCCAAATGTCCCACCTGGAGCACTCGTTGATGGTCATAGGCAGTCTGTATTAACGACTCAGCTTCGGTCATCGAGGAAGCGATGGGCTTTTCGACAAGAACATCAATCCCTTGGCTCATGAGGCGGCATCCAATGCGAGAATGCTCAGTCGTGGGTACGGCAAGACTCACGGCTGACACCTTCCCCAGGATTTCTTCGAAGTTCGAGTAAGGTGCAATGTGAAATTCCCGGGCAACCGACTCCGCAATCGCCGGATTCTTATCCACCACCCCGACTAATTCAACCGCGTCAAGCTGCGAATAGATGCGGACATGCTGCCTGCCCAAGTATCCGACACCAATGACACCGACTTTTATCCTATTCATCTGGAGAGAAAGCTATAATGCTGATGTCTTGCTGGTTCGCAAAGGAGATCAACTCGTTGCGGTCGATGAGAAGCGTTTTGCACGCATCGATAGACAAGGCAGAGGCATTCACTTCAGCCATGAGTTTTAGAGTTGGGATTCCAATCACCGGCACATCGAAGCGCATATCTTGGTTGGGCTTGCTCACCTTAATGACCGTGGTTCGCTTGTTTCCGGTTAAGAGAGCAGCTCGGCGAATCACCTCATCTGTCCCTTCCATAGCTTCAATGGCAACACAGGCTTGCTCCCTCACCACCAGCGTTTGACCTAGATCCATTCTGGCTATTTCACGGGCGATCCTGCGACCATAAGTGATGTCCTTACTCTCAGTCTCATTGGGAACGCGCGTTGTCAACACTCCAGGTTCAGGAAGCAAGGGCTTCAAGAAAGTTGTGGAATCCAACAGGGTGATGCCTTCTTCCTCTAATACTCTAGCCACACCCCCAATTAGAGAATCCGTGTTTCTTGTTTTGAGGCTGGTTAGCAGCTTGAGCAATTTCAAATCTGGCACGATATCGCTGAAGATCTGCTTGTGTCTTACCTGACCGGCCATAATGGCCTGGGTTATCTCTTCCTTCTTGAAAGTATCAATTAACCTTCCTAGTTGGCCAAGGCTAAGCCAATAAGTGGTCTTCACGCAGGTCTCAATATCGGGGGATGCTTCTTCCCTTATGGCGACCACGATCATTTCGACCCCGAGACTGCGTGCGGCCTCCAGAATCAGAAAAGGGAGCTGGCCATTACCTGCTATCAATCCATATCGGCTCATAGGAGGTTACTGGAACCGTCGTCTCCCTACTTAATAATTCCTCGTTCGCTCTTCTCAATAAAATTGATTATGACCTGGATCTCGGGTCGGTCTGAAAATTTTTTCTTAAGAGTAACCAGGGCTTGGGAAGTATTCTGCCTGGATTGAAGAATAATTCGATAGGCTACCCGGATGGCATGAATTGACTCAGGAGAGAACCCCTGGCGCTGTAGTCCAAGGGTATTGACTCCATAATTCCTGGCATCCCGCGCACTGACGGTCTTGGAGTAAGGAAGAACATCTTTGGTAATGACAGAGTATCCACCGACAAAGCCATGAACTCCCACTTTACAGAACTGATGCACCCCCGAAAAAGCCCCTATGGTGGCGTGGTCTTCAATGATGACATGGCCAGCCAGAGTAGCCGCATTGGCCATGATAATGTGATCACCCAGGAGACAGTCGTGGGCCACGTGGCTGTAAGCCATGAAAAAATTATGGTGGCCAATCACCGTACGGCCTCCACCTTGAACCGTGCCGCGATTCACTGTAACATACTCCCGAAAAACATTGTGATCGCCAATCACCAGCTCGGTATTCTCTCCTTTATACTTCAGGTCCTGCGGTGGGAAACCAATAGAGGCATAGGGAAAGAATTGACAATTCATTCCGACCTGAGTGGGTCCTTCAATGACCACATGTGAAGCGACTCGACTTCCTTTACCCAGGACGACTCGAGCCCCAATTATGGAATAAGCGCCAATACTGACTCCCTCTCCGAGGGAAGCCTCAGGACTAACCACGGCAGTCGGATGAATTTTCACTTATTCACTCCGATCAACAATGGAAGATAAGATTTCTGCTTCTGCTACCAGCTTGTCTCCTACAAAAGCCTCACCTCTGAGCTTGCCATGGCGCGGCCGCATTTTTATGACTTCGACAACGATTTTCAATTGATCACCCGGGATGACTGGCTGACGAAATCGTGCCTGGTCAATTCCCATGAAATAGACGAGCTTCTTTTCCCGGTAAGGCACTTCCCGCAACACCATGACCGCCGCCACTTGTGCCATGGCCTCGACGATCAACACGCCAGGCATTACGGGCGAACCCGGGAAATGTCCCGCGAAAAATGGCTCATTGACCGAAACGTTTTTGAGGCCCACGATCCTCTTGGCAGGCTCTAACTCGATAATGGCATCAACCAGCAGGAAGGGATAACGATGGGGGATGATCTGTTGGATTTCATTCACATCCATAAGCATAGGCTAATCCTGTAGTGAATCAATCAGTCTTTGATTAAGGGGTGTTGTCAGGAAGACGCAAGAAAAGGGGACGGCCCTCACAAATTCATTCATCAATTGTAGCGAGTATCCTGGTTTAATTTGTCTGGTTAGTTGATGCAGCCGGATCTTTTGAAGGTGAAGGCGCGGCTGCCGTTTTCGGAGCAACAGGAACAGGAACTTTGGAAGAAATCTGGGAAGCGTCCAACCGTTTGACGATGTCGTCCGTAATTTCGATAGCCGGGTCGCTGTAAACAACCTGACTCGCTTGATTTGAAGTGTCTAAGATAAGAGTAAAGTTATATTCTTTGGCATATTGCTGAACCACTGGCACCAGTTTGGTGCTGATGCGGTTAAATATTTCGTTACGTAAATTGCCAAATTCCTTTTCTGCATCTTCCTGAGATCTTTTCAGCTCCGTCGTCTTGGTTTCAATGCTCTTGTTCAAGGCAATCATGGTCTCATCATTCAAAGATTTAGACTGGGCTTGCAACTGTTGTTGCAAATCTTGAAGTTCCTTCTGCTTCCCGCCCAGTTCGTCTCTCTTGGCTTCGAATTTCTTCTGATAGTCCTCATTGGCCTGTTTTCCTTCAGCGCACTCAACGATGGCTCTAAATACATTGAGTGACCCAAACTTCAGCCTATTGGTGTTCTGGGCGAAGGAACTTTTAAACATCAGCAATATCAGGATCATCCATAAGAAGAGTAGTTTTCTAGTCATTAAGGCTTAAACTCCTTTATCATCAAATCTTGATTTTCCCTCTGGTTTTGTCGGTTAGGGAAGTATTCAGTGCCAATATCATAGACCATGTGTCAAGACTCCCATGGCGCCAGCCAGCTACTGAATGGGAACGGCTTCGAACAAGCCGTTCGTGTGGTTCGCATTGCTCAAGAGGGTGGCTCCGATTACAGACTGTAAATTGAGAGACTCTATTTGAAGCGGCCCAAACTTTCCAGCCAGTCCCAGATCAGTCATGATGTCTTCGCTGAAATAGAAGCCACCTGCCGGAATCGAGATCCCTGTTTTGGTCGCGAGTACCGTGCCGGCGGCATTGTCATAAGCGGTAATGGTTACAGAGGCCGAAGTTGATCCTAGATTCAGCAACATAAGCTGCGAGCGGTAAGGAGCTACATTCGTCGCGGCATTAACCACCAGTTTCGGAAATCCAGCGGAGTGACCAAGCACAACACTCGCATCATTGGTGCCGTATGTAATAAGGGAGAGAAAGCTGGGGATCGGTTGATCCGACACTAACTTGATGAAGCCGCGCGTATTGGTTGGCGAACTAGTACCGTAAAGAAACTGACTAATCTTAGTGATATGCTTTAGTGCTCGGCTAGGGACTTTGGTCGAAGCTGTCTTCAGGAGCTTCCCGTTCTGATCTATGAGGTCGATCTCCACATTGGCTTCGGTCGAACCCAGATTGTTAATCCCTAAGTTGGAACGGACATCACCTATATCGAACGCAAAGAGAAGATTATTCACGAATCCGAGTGGGGTTATTACCACAGAATCTGAAGTGGGGTTTGTCACCAGGGCTGTATTGGTGTTCGGGTTAACGGACAAGCTGGTCGGATTGTCGCCAATATTCGAAATTACAGTCGTGAATTTGGTTGGAGTGTCGCCACTCAGGTTAATCAAAGTGA